>NZ_JBWMAX010000011.1:0-179013 GCF_056521385.1 Rhodoferax sp. RT5P35
CCAACGCACAGGGCCCGGGACATTGAACAACTGCTGCCGCATCGCTGGCAGCCCATCCCTCCTTGAAATCAACCATGGCTGTGGCCAGTGGTCAACATGGGATGGCCGGACGCTTACGGTTGTGTCTTGGTCAGTTTTACTTTGCGGCAAAAGTAAGCGCCTTCCTCCCCATCTGAAGCCCGTGGAACAACTAATTGCGCCACAGGTTTGCCCTTCTATTCGGCCTGTTTGCTGGTCCGGTCTTGTCTGGCTTGTTCCAGCGAGCTGTCGGTGCTGGCCAGATCCATTCCATACATGTCGGCAAATTGCGCCAAGGTTTGGCCGCTGTTTTCAAACGCTTTAAGAAGTGCTTCGCGTTTCGCTGCAGCGGCGCCATCTTCGGTGTAGGCGTGGTCTATCAGGGCATTCCATGCTTCCAGCGGAGGTTTGACTTGCTCTGCATACGCGCCACGGCTCAATCCTGAGGCTTCAAAGGCATTGCGCAGCCGCCTGCGCAGCTTGGCCTGTGCTGATGGGCTGTTGCCTGCACGGTCCCGTCGGGCAACTTCCATGATGGCCTGGTGTATGTGCTCTGGTGCCAGGCTTTCCACAGGGGTGCCTTGTAGGTCGTGGCGCTGCACGCCGGTGGCGACTTGCTCCAGGTAGCGGGTGGACCGGGTGTGTTGCCCTAGGGCTTCGCGCAAAGCCTTGGCTTCGAGCAGATCGGGGTGATTGGCGACGAGTTCGTGAAAGATGCCGAGTTTTAATGGCAACGCCTGGGCGCCAAACACTTTGGGGTACAGGTCATATAGCTTGTGTAGCAGGGGATGCACCTCTCGGCTGTGCGGGGCGCGCTGCTGCTTGGGTGCACGCGGTATCGGGGTTTTAGTGTTGTGTGCGAGGGGAGTGGTCACGGTGGTGTGGGTATGCGGTGGGGAACAGGCGCAAAGAGTGCGCGAACAAGCCGTATTTTCATCTAAAACACAAATGACTTGTCTTTAACGCTGTCTGTGGAAAAAGTAGTGCCACGCCGCGTTTGTAGTTTGTTAACAACGCCGCGGTAGGGGGAAGGCGTAAGAATATGCATCCAGTGCGGGTTAACACGGTGCTGCTGCGACAATCGGCCCTCCCAAAATTTTGAAAGTGTTCATGGCTAAGAAAGCTCCTGCGGTTGTCGTCACTCCTCCTGAGGCAACGCGTACCAAACCTTTGCAGATTCCCGACACGGGTTTTAAGACGATCTGGCAAGTGGTTGGTGCACCGCCCGTGGTAGCCAAGGCAAAGGGCGACAAGTCCGCTGTTTCGGCCTAAGGCGGCACAACTTTCAGGGCTGGCGGTGCTTTGCACCCTGGCCCATGAAAGTCAGGCTGTTTCACTCTCCAGGGGCGCGTCTAATGCGACCTCGACCCAGCAGTCATAGAACGTAGGCGCGCGGCCTAGATCGGTCAACTGCTGGCTGGTAAGCTGGTTCACGTTGCTGCCATCCAGCCCCAGTTTGCGCCACCACACCCCCAATCCATTGACAACGCCCGGCCGGGCTCTCGCCGATACCTTGGCTTTGCAGCGGTACGTGCCGCGCTGGTTGAAAATGCGCACTACCGCGCCGCTGGTGATACCTCGCTGCTGGGCATCGTTGGCATGGATTTCCAATAGCGGCTCGCCTTCGATGTGGCGTAAGCTAGTGACGTTGACGAAGCTGGAGTTCAAGAAGTTGCGGGCGGGCGGTGAAATCATTGCCAGTGGAAAGTCGGTAGAAGTGCCAGCTGCCTCATAATTGGGCAGGTAATCCGGTAAACCATCCAGCCCCAAGGCCGCCAGCCGCGCGCTGAAAAACTCGCACTTGCCCGACGGCGTGGGGAACTGCCCTGCGGCAAACGGCGCATCGGGCAGCGGAATAGTTGCAAAGCCGTGCTCCAGCAGCGCACCAAAATCCACCTGGTCACCATACGCGGTGCGGCACAACTCCTCATCGCTCTCGCTAAGGCAGGGCTCGGTCAAGCCCATGCGGGTTGCCAGCTCTCGGAAGACCTGGGTGTTGGTTTTGGACTGGCCCAAAGGCGCAATCGCGGGCCGGTTCAGCAAGGCATCGGTGTGGCCGTAACCGCTGTGCACGTCCCAGTGCTCCAGCTGCGTGGTGGCGGGCAAGATGTAATCGGCGTAGTCGGCGGTATCGGTCTGAAAATGCTCCAGCACCACAGTAAACAGGTCTTCGCGGGCAAAGCCCTGCACTACCTTGCCCGAGTCGGGGGCCACGGCAACGGGATTGCTGTTGTAAACCACTAGCGCCTCGATCCGTGGTGTGGTGTTGTCCAGCAAGGCATCGCCAATCGTGCTCATGTTGATGGTGCGGGGCCTGCGCCCGGCCAGCAAATCGGGCCGTTGCAGGGCCGCGCGCTGTACCGGGAACTGGCCTGAGCTGCTCATCAATACGCCGCCTGCGCGGTGCCTCCATGCGCCTATCAGCGCGGGCAGGCTGACCACGGCGCGGGTGGCATTGCCGCCGCCCCGGGTGCGCTGCATGCCGTAGTTGAGGCGGATGGCGGCTGGCTCTGCGTTGACAAAGCACTGGCCGTAGTCGCGCGCCAGCGACACGATCTGTTCCACTGGCACGCCGCACACCTCTGCAGCGCGCTCAGGAGGCCACTGCAAGGCGCGTTCGCGCAGCGCAGGCCAGCCAACGGTGTGCTCGGCCAGGTAGGCGTGGTCCAGCCAGTCGTGGGTAATCAGCTGGTGCATCAGAGCAAACGCCAGTGCAGCATCGGTGCCGGGGCGCAGGGCGATGTGCTCGTGGCATTTTTCGGCGGTTTCGGTTTTGCGTGGGTCGATGCACACCAGGCGGGCACCGTTGCGTTTGGCCTGCTGCACGTAGCGCCAGAAGTGCAGATTGCTGCCGATAGAGTTGCTACCCCAAATCAGAATCAATTTTGACTCTGCAAAAAACTGCACCTGCATGCCCACTTTGCCGCCCAGTGTGTGCACCAGGCCTTCGGCACCCGCCGACGCGCATATGGTGCGGTCCAGCAGCGATGCGCCCAGCGTGTGAAAGAAGCGCGCGGCAATGCTTTCGCCCTGCACCAGCCCCATGGTGCCCGCATAGCTGTAGGGCATGATGGCTTCTGGGTTGCGGGCGGCAATGGCCTGCAGGCGCGCGGCGATGTCGCCCAGCGCCTCGTCCCAGCCTACCGGGGTGTACTGGCCCGAGCCCTTGGGGCCGCTGCGCTTGAGCGGCTGCAGGATGCGCTCCGGATGGTAGGTGCGTTCGGTATAGCGTGACACCTTGGTGCACAGCACGCCGTCGGTATGCGCGTGGGCCGGATTGCCCTGTACTTTGATAGCTATCCCGTCCTGCACCGTGGTTAACAGCGCACAGGTGTCGGGGCAGTCGTGTGGACAGGCACCCCGTACCTGGTGCACGGAGGCTGTCGCAGAGTGGTTTGGCGCTTGCATAAGGGTTATCCCGTCTGTGACAAAATGTATCAATGATAAATCGCCGTCGTTTTTCTATCGCCACCGGGGTGGCCGCTGCGGCGGGTTTCCCTGCGGTGCACGCGCAATCGGGCAGCAAGATTGTGCTGGGCCAATCGGCGGCCTTGACCGGGCCTGCAGCCCAGCTAGGCATCCAGTATGCCCAAGGTGCCAAAATGTATTTGGACCAGGTGAATGCGCAGGGCGGCGTGGAACGTCGGCAAATCGAATTGCGCACGCTGGACGACGGCTACGAGCCCGACCGCTGCCTGGATAACACCCGCAAGCTGCTGGCCTCCGACGTAGTGGCCTTGTTTGGCTACGTGGGCACGCCGACCAGCCTGGTGGCTCTGCCATTGGCGACCCAGGAAAAAACCCCGTTTGTCGCGCCGTTCACCGGGGCCATGGCGTTGCGCGATCCGTTCAATAAATATGCGTTCCACGTGCGGGCCTCGTACCAGGACGAGACGGCCTTGATCGTCAAGCAGCTCACCCAGTTGGGGCTGGACCGCATTGCCGTGTTTTACCAAAACGATGCCTACGGCAAAGCCGGTCTGGCGGGCGTGAATTTGGCCTTGTCCAAGCTAGGCCGCAAGCCGGTGGTGTTGGCCACGGTAGAGCGCAATTCGGTGGATGTGGCCGCTGCCGCCAAGATACTGCGCGCGGCCGAGCCCCAGGCGATTGTGCAAATCAGCGCCTATACCTCGTGTGCGGCCTTGATCCGGGCGGCCCGCAAGCTGGGCTACGGCGGGCAGTTCTTCAACGTGTCGTTTGTGGGTACCCAGGCTTTGTCGGACGAACTGGGCAAGGATGCCGCAGGCATTGTGGTGTCGCAGGTCATGCCGTCCCCTTACAGTCTCAGCAGCGCAATTGGGCGAGAGTTTTCTGCCGCCGTAAAAAGTGCGGGCGGCGATGCGCGGGCCAATTTCTCCAGCATCGAGGGCTATGTGGCGGCCAAAGTTTTGGTGGATGGTTTGAAGCGGGCTGCCGCCGGCAAGGGCATTTCCCGCGAAGCCCTGGTGGCCGGTCTGGAATCGCTGGGTGCGCAGTCGTATGGCGGCTTTGCCGTCACACTATCGGCAACCGACCATGTAGGATCGGGTTTTGTGGATTTGTCCATGCTCACAGGCGATGGGCGCATCCGCATGTAAGGAGAATGGCATGCCCGTGATTGACCAATTGCTTGAACAAGCTCCCGGCATCCAAGCCCTGCGCCGCGAACTGCATGCCCACCCGGAACTGAGTTTTCAAGAGGTGCGGACGGCCGACCTGGTGGCGCACCAGTTGACCGAATGGGGTATTCCCATCCACCGGGGCCTGGCGGGTACGGGCGTAGTGGGCATCTTGCAAAACGGCGATTCCCCGCGCGCCATTGGCCTGCGTGCCGACATGGACGCGCTGCCCCTGCAAGAATTCAACACCTTCGCCCACGCCAGCCAGCACCCCGGCAAGATGCACGCCTGCGGGCACGATGGCCACACCGCCATGCTGCTGGCCGCTGCGCAGTACCTGGCCGAACACCGCAACTTTGACGGCACGGTATACCTCATCTTCCAGCCTGCCGAAGAGGGCGGCGGCGGGGCCCGCGAGATGGTGCAGGAAGGCCTGTTCACACGCTTCCCGATGGACGCGGTGTTTGGCATGCACAACTGGCCTGGCATGCAGGTGGGCCAGTTTGCCCTCAGCCCAGGCCCGGTGATGGCCTCCAGCAGCGAATTCAAAATCACCATCCACGGCAAAGGGAGCCACGCCGCTATGCCCAATATGGGCATCGACCCGGTGCCTATTGCCGCCCAGATGGTGCTAGCCTTCCAGACCATCATCAGCCGCAACAAAAAGCCGATCGACGCGGGCGTGGTGTCGGTCACCATGGTGCACGGCGGCTCGGCTACCAACATCGTGCCCGACAGCATGGAGCTGCAGGGCACGGTGCGCACCTTCACGCTGGAGGTGCTGGACCTGATCGAAGCCCGCATGCGCCAGATTGCCGATAGCCTGTGCGAAGCCTTTGGAGCCCATTGCGACTTTGAATTTGCCCGCAACTACCCGCCCACCATCAACCACGCCGCCGAAGCCGCTTTTGCCCGCCAGGTGATGGCCGACATCGTGGGGCCTGCTAACGTCATCAGCCAGGAACCCACCATGGGCGCGGAAGACTTCGCCTACATGCTGCTTGCCAAGCCGGGGGCCTACTGCTTCATCGCCAACGGCGACGGCGACCACCGCGCCCTGGGCCACGGCGCAGGCCCCTGCACCCTGCACAACCCCAGCTATGACTTCAACGACGACTTGATCCCATTGGGCGCGACGTATTGGGTACGACTCGCCGAGGCGTGGCTGAAGCCGTTATAAACGAATGCTATTAAATAAATAGCTACTAGTGCAGTCCTTACATGTGCTAGAGGCCTAAAAAGCTTTTAAAAGTGGCAGCCTCCTCTTGCAGGCATGACGCGCGCCAGCCAGAAACACCGCAGAACTGGCTTTGCCAGGCTGCTGGTGTTGCCCCCTGCAAGGGGGTTGGCGAAAAGCGCTTGCGCTGTAGCCTGGGGGTGTGCTCTAAAACCGCTCTGCAGCCATGGCCAGCAAGCCGTCAAAAATCAGGTTGTCCACCAGTTCGCAAGGCACCGACATGCTGGGCGCCATCTTCCAGCCTGCGCCGCCGGTCATGTAGCAGGCGGGCTCGGCTTTGCAGTGCTGGCGCACGTGCTGCACCATACGCTCCACGGCTCCGGCGATGGCGTAGGTGCCGCCGCTGGTCAGCGCGTCGCTGGTGTTGGTGGGGAACAGGCGCACCTCGCCGGTGGGTACGTGCAGGCCCGCCGTGCCGGACTCTAGCGCGCGCAGCATGATGCCGTGGCCGGGCAGGATCAGACCGCCGAGGAACTTGCCGTGGGTGTCCACTGCTTCCACCGTCACCGCCGTGCCCACCATCACCACCACCATGGGCCGCTCGGATCCCTGGGCCAGCATGCGGTGCCGTGCGCCCACCATGGCGACCCAGCGGTCGGCCCCCAGGCGGGTGGGGTGGTCGTAGCCATTGGTCAAACCCGCCTCGGCGGGGCTGGACACCACCCACTGCGGGTGCACGTCCCACAGCTCCAGTTGTTCCAGCACCCGGCGTTTGACGGCATCTCCGGCCACGATGCAGCCCAGGATGGCCGTGGGCGCGCGCAGTTTGGCCCAGGGGCCGTCGGCCAGCTTGTCGATGTTTTCCAGAAACTCTGCGCCATGGGCCAGCAGCGCGGCCCCGGGGCGGGGCGCGTCGTATAGCGACCACTTGAGACGGGTGTTGCCAATGTCGATGGCGAGGAAGCTCATCCAGTCTCCTGATGTTCTGTTGCACACCGCCAGGCTGCAGGGCGGTGCCATTCTCGCCAACCCCACGGAATTCTGGGGGCATGCGTTCTGGCTGAAGCCTGGGCGTGTCGTTACTATTTGGGGCGCATTATCAACCCCCAGGCTTGCCCTGGCTGCGGGTGTTTACATTTGAATGACAATTCCCTGCGGTGCATACAAACATTTTTTACCACCAAGAGCCATGCGTTTTCCCCTCTTTACCGCTCCCGGCAGCGTCGCTTTTTTAGACGACGACCCCGACTACCTGCGCATGCTGCAACTGCTGGCGCCGGCGCAGTGGCATGTGCGGTTCTACCAGGACCCGGCGCAGTGTCTGCAGCAGATCCTGGGCGAGTCGGCCCTGGCGGAGGCCGATGCCTGGGCCCAGCAGGACGTGATCGACCGCTGGCACCGCCAGGGCTTGCCGCTGATTCCGCAGGTCCTGCGCTATTGGGCCGAACACGCGCCGCGCCGCTACGCGCTGACCCAGGTCTGCGTGGTCGATTATTCGATGCCGCAGACCGACGGGCTGGAGGTGCTGCACCAGCTGCGCGACTGGCCGGGTGCCAAGCTGTTGCTGACCGGGCAGGCCGACGGCCAACTGGCAGTGCAGGCTTTCAACCACGGGCTGATTGCGCAATTTATCCCCAAACAGGCCTCCGATATGGCGCTGCGCGTGGTGGATGCCGTGACCCAACTGTTGGCCCAAGCCAGCGAGCGCCAGGCGGCCCTGTGGCGCGCCACACTCACCCCGGTACAGAACGCGCTGCTGCACAGCCCGGCCATCGCCCACGCGCTGCAGCGGTGGGTTGCCGGGCGCTGGGTGGAATATGTGGTGCTGGGTGCGCCGTTTGGTGTACTGGGCCGCGATGCCCAGGGCGCTACCGGCTGGCTACAGTTGGAGCCGTACAGCGGGCTGGATGAACTGGCCGAGCTGGCCGATGCCGTGGGAGCCACGCCCGCCATGCAGGCCGGTATTCGCCAAGGCGCGCAACTCATGGCGGTGGAGCTGTACCAGGCGCTGGGCCGTAGCGACGCGCCGCCGCTGGCCCCGGCCTTTGCGCTGGGCCGGGACGACACCCTGCTGGGCGCACTGTTTGCCGTGCCGGTAGAAGGCCCCGGCTACGCCCAGTGGCTGGCCGCCCAGCCGCCACGGCACATCCGCCCTTAGCTTTGCCGCCAGGGTAGGTTGTGGAAGCGCCAGCCGCCTTTGCGGCCGCGGTGGGCATCGGTGTCGGGGTCGCCTTCGAAGCCTTCCAGGATGTTGTAGGCCTGCAGCCCCAGCTCGGTGGCGCGCTTGGCGGCGGCCACGGAGCGCACGCCGCTGCGGCACAGCAGCACGGCTTTTTTGCCGCCTGCCAGCGCGGCCTGCAGGCCGGTGTCGAAATCGGGGTTCGGGGCCATGCCAGGCCACTGCTTCCAGGCCAGTGGCACGGCACCGGGCACCTCGCCGAC
Source organism: Rhodoferax sp. RT5P35 (assembly GCF_056521385.1). Classification (NCBI taxonomy): domain Bacteria; kingdom Pseudomonadati; phylum Pseudomonadota; class Betaproteobacteria; order Burkholderiales; family Comamonadaceae; genus Rhodoferax; species Rhodoferax sp. RT5P35. The sequence goes on from NZ_JBWMAX010000011.1 coordinate 8,236, forward strand.
CCAGGCGCGCTCGGCATCGGTGCGCACGTCGACCAGCACCGCCTCGCCCGCCTGCCACCAGGCGCAGGCCAGTTGCGGCGACACGTCGCCTGCATAGCCTTCGGCGGGGCGGACCAGGGGTGCCAACGGGCTGGCTTCGTGCGGCAGGCCCAGGGCCTGGTTGGCGGGCACGGCTTGGTCCATGCGTTGCGGGCGGGGGAGGTGCAGTGCATCCATGGTGGTGGTGAATTCCGTGAGTGTTTTGTGGGCGATGCGCGGATTGTGGGACTTCTCGGCCCCGATGCTGGACTGGGTTTTGCCGTGGTAATCATGCCCCGGCCAGACCCGCGTGGTGTCGGGCAGGGCAAACAGGATCTGGGTGATGCTGTGGTACAGGGCCTCGGCGCTGCCCGACTGGAAATCGGTGCGGCCACAGCCGCCGATGAGCAGGGTGTCGCCGGTGAAGACGTGGTCGCGCCACACAAAGCTCATACTGCCCGCGGTGTGGCCCGGTGTGTGCAGTGCCTGCAGGGTTTCGCTGCCAAAGCGCAGCAGGTCTCCGTGCTGCAACTGCACCGCCGCACCCTGGATGCCGCAGCCCGCAGGCACGGCGGTCTGCGCCCCGGCGTGCTCGGCCAACAGGCCTGCACTGGTGATGTGGTCCGCATGGGCATGGGTTTCCAGCGTCCACACCAGCGACAGGCCCTGGGTTTGCAGCAGCGCCAGGTCGCGCTCCAGCAAGGTGTCTACCGGGTCGATGATGGCGGCGGCACGGCTGTGCGGATCGACCAGTACGTAGGTATAGGTGTGGGTGGCGGGGTCGAAAAGCTGGATGGGTTGCAGGGCGTGCATGGGGGCCTCCGGGGTATGCTGCGGGCCTATTTTGAGGCGAACTGCATGCATCCGTTTTTGCAAGCCACTCTGGGTGGCATTTTGATTGGCCTGGCCTGTTGGCTGCTGCTGGCTTCCCTGGGCCGGGTGGCGGGCATCAGCGGCATTGTGGCCGGGGCCTTGTCGCCCCAGCCGGGCGAGCGGGCCTGGCGCTGGGCCTTTCTGGCCGGGCTGGTGGGGGTGGGCGCGGTGCTGACCCAGGGCATGCCTGCGCAGCCCTCGCCACCGTGGGCGGTGCTGGTGGCCGCCGGGCTGCTGGTGGGGGTGGGCACGGTGCTGGGCTCGGGCTGCACCAGCGGACACGGCGTGTGCGGGCTGGGGCGGCGATCGCTGCGTTCGCTGGTGGCCACGGGGGTATTCATGGCGTGTGGATTTGCTACTGTATTCATAGCTAGAAGCCTTTGATTTATATGCGCAAGAGGTCTAAATCATGCTGAAAATTCTGGTGGCAGCCCTGGCGGGCGGTTTGTTTGCGGCGGGGCTGGTGCTGTCGGGCATGGTGTTGCCAGCCAAGGTGCAAGGCTTCCTGAACCTGGGCGGGCTGTGGGACGCGCAGCGCTTTGGCCCCTGGGATGCCAGCCTGGCCTTTGTGATGGGTGGTGCGTTGCTGGTGACCTTGCTGGCGTTTGCCGTGACCCCGCCCACGCCCCGGCATCCGGCACGCAAGCCCTGGCTGGCCACGGCCTTCCAACTGCCCACCCGCCGCGACATTGACACCCGGCTGGTGCTGGGCGCGTCGCTGTTTGGCGTGGGCTGGGGCCTGGCAGGCTACTGCCCTGGCCCAGCGCTGGCCAGCGTGCTGACCGGTGGCAGCGCGGTGGCGGTGTTTGTGGTGGCGATGCTGGTCGGGATGGCGGTCGCCAAGCGGATGTAGAACGCCTCTAGTCGTCCTTGCGTGTCCACACGCCGACCAGGGCTTTGCCCTTTTGCCACACCGACAGGCGCTCGTCGGACAGCACGTCCAGAAAGTCCGACAGGCGCTTGGACTTGACCATGGTGTAGACCGTCAGCACCGTGGTCAGGATGAAAACAATTGCAAAGATGGCCAGCCGCCGCTCCATCGGGGCATCGGCTTCGGCCATCAGGTTCATGCCCAGAAAGCCGGTGGTCACGGTGCCGATCAGGCCGAAGATGGTGACCACGGTGAGGCGCACCACGGTGTTGGCCTGGCGGCGCAGACTGTCGGCCTCCAGGTACTGGTTCATCTCGGCGATGCGTTCCTTGACCTCGGCGTACAGCGGCTCCAACCCCAGGTGCTGGGAGCACATGTGGAACAGCGCGCGCACCTGGGCTTGCTCAGACAGTTCATGGAACCAGTAGCGGTGGGTGAAGCGCAAGAAGCTGCCAAAGCCGTAGCGGATGGAGCGCTTGAACTGGCGCACGCTGGCGGGGTCGCTGATGTCCAGGTTTTTCAGCGTCTCGGCCAGCCGGTCGGAATACATCAGCAGCGCGGCTTTTTGGAAGTGGGCGATCAGGAAGATTAAAAAATGCTGGTGCCGGAACTGCGCCAGCACGCCCCGGTCGCGGCAGCCATAAAACGGGCTGCGCGCATCGCCCACCACCACCAGGGCGTGGCCGTTGCACAGGTAGCGGGTGTTGGGGGCGGCACCGCCTTCGGTCCAAAAGCGGTCATAGCAATATTTTTGCTCAAAGTCGCTCAGGTGCTGGTCGCCGTAGGGCAGGGCGCAGCCCCCGGCGGGGTCGCGCGCGCCCGAGCCGGTAACCAGGCCCAGGCGCACAAAGTCGCTGCGGGTCAGGTCGCGTGGCCGGTCCAGGGCCAGATACGCCATCAGCGGCATACGGTAGTACTCGATCTGGCGAAAGCGCAGCGGGCCGGGGTGGTCGGAATGGTCGCCTACCAACGGTTGCATCATGAAGTCCCAGTGGGCCGAGATGCGCGGCGCGCGCCGGGTGCTGACGTGGGACAGAAAGGCATCGCGCTGGTGGGCGTCGGACGCGGCCAGCACCTGGCCCTTTGCGTCCAGCCACTCGGCGCTGGCCAGGCAGTGCAGGGCCTGGCCTGCACCGTCCCAGCCCGCCGGGTAGGCGCGGCCGAAGCGGTACAGCAGCTCTTGCGCCTGCTCCAGTTGCAGGTGCTGGGCGGCCACCTCTACATTCAGCAGTACCAGGTCCACGTCGAGAAAGAAGTACAGGTCTACGTGCACCGTGTCCAGCGTAATGGGCGCGTCACCCGGGCGCGGCACCACCCGCACGGCGGCGATGTCGTGGCGGCGAAAGACCCGCATGGGCGAGCCTTGCACCTTGTACGATTCGCCGTGTCTGGGCAGGCCCTCGCCATACAGAAAACGCTGCACGTAGGGCAAAAACGTCACGAATTCGTTGTAATGCCGCTCGTGGAAGCTGCTGCTGTCGCCGGTGAACTCGTCCACCACCTCGCGCCAGTTGGACGCCCCGCCCTGATCGCCCATATCGGCCAGCACCTGCCAGGGCTTGGCCACCGTGCCCTCGCTGCCGCGCACCGGCATCAGCCGCACCGGCCACAGCAAAACCTGGCGGAAGTGTTCCACCACCGGAGGCGCGGTACAGGCTGTGGAGGCCGTGGAAGAGGTGGCGTGGGTTGCGGTGTTCATCGTGCGCACTTGGGTGACAGGCAATGGCCGAAGTGTAGAGGAGCAGCGCCATATTTCTAGTGCTATTTTTTATATAGCTGCTGGTGTAGTCTATATATGGGCTGGCGGCCTAAAAGGCTTGAAAATGGCCGGTACGAGCTCCTTTGTGTGCCCAGAGGGTGACACTGCGAAAGTTCTGGTCACAATTTTCTGGAGGGCGCTCAGGGTCTGTACCCGCCCAGGAATACCTGCACCGCCCGCGTCGCCATGCCCTTGATCTGCTCGGGGCTCAGCGCGGGCAGATCGCGGTAGAAGTAGCGGTGGTCAACCTCGGAATGCACCAGCGCCCCCAGGTGCCGCGCAGCGACCACCGGGTCGGCGTGGCGCAGCCGTCCGCGGTCCATCAGCGACTGTAGGTAGACGCCCATCTTTGCGACGCCTTGCTCCTGGCCGGCTTCGTAGAACAGCCGCCCCACCTCCGAATGCCCAGCCTCGGCCAGCACCAGCCGGTGGGCGGAAACGGTCTCTGGCGCGCTCAAAAAGTCCAGCAGGAGCTCGCAAAAACGCTGCAGCACGGTGGGTATGTCTTCGTCTGCGGCGGCCATCAGCTCGTCCATCACCGGATCCAGGTGGTCGGCCCCGAACTTGTGCGCCAACTCCATGAAGATCGCCTCCTTCGACGGAAAGTAGCCATACAGCGTGGCCTTGGAGCCACCCACGCGAGCTGCGATCTCTGCCATGGAAGCACGCTCGTAGCCCATTTCCAAAAACACCTCGGAGGCGATTTTCAGGATCGCATCGCGCTTGGCATCGGTGCGGACTTTCATGGGATGTCTCTTTTAAGTGTACTCATGTGTTCATTTTTGCTTGACAGGTGGTAAATGTCAAATCTAAAATAAACCGTACAGTACAGTTATAAACAAGGCTTAGGTTTTTCTTAGGCCTTTGCAACCCTTTGGCAAATAGGCTGCTTACCCAGGAGTTTTTCCATGCACATTCCCTATTTCTCGCAACGGCCCACCGCGGCCTGGATGGCCGTCTCGGCGGCGGCTACGGTGTTGGCTCTAGCCGCCTGTGGTAAACCACCACAAGGCGGGGCCCCCGGCCCGCAGGGCACGCCCCAGGTCAGCTTTGTCGTGGTGCAGCCGCAGCGTGTGGCGCTGACCACCGAGCTGCCGGGCCGTACCGCCCCGGTGCTGGTGTCCGATGTGCGGCCGCAGATCACCGGCTTGGTACAGACCCGCCGTTTTACCGAGGGCAGCGATGTGAAGGCGGGCGAGTTGCTGTACCAGATCGACCCGGCGACCTACCGCGCCAGTGCCGACAGTGCCCAGGCAGCGCTGGCCAAGGCCGAGGCGAACCTAGTGTCGGTCAAGCTCAAGTCGGGCCGCTACAAGGAACTGGTGGCGATCAAGGCGGTCAGCCAGCAGGAGGCCGACGATGCGGCGGCGTCATTGCTGCAAACCGAGGCTGATGTGGCTTCGGCCAAGGCCGCGCTGCAAAGCGCCAGGATCAACCTCGACTACACCCGCATCACCTCGCCAATCAGCGGCCGGGTCGGCAAGTCTTCGGTCACCCCGGGCGCGCTGGTCACCGCCAACCAGGCCGCCGCGATGGCAACAGTGCAGCAGATGAACCCGATGTATGTGGACGTGACCCAGTCCAGCAGCGACGTGCTGCGCCTGAAGCGCGCGCTGTCCCAGGGCAGCCTGCGCAGCGGCACGGCCAAGGCCAGGCTGCTGCTAGAAGACGGCTCCAGCTATGCGCTGGAAGGCAAGCTCAAGTTCTCTGACGTGACGGTAGACCCGAACACCGGTGCCATCACCTTGCGCGCCGAGTTCCCCAACCCCACGGGCGAACTGCTGCCCGGCATGTATGTGCGCGCCGTGCTCGAAGAAGGCGTGATGGAGCAGGCGGTGCTGGCACCCCAGCGGGCCGTGGCCCGCGACGCCACCGGCAAGCCCATCGCCTATGTGGTGGCGGCCGACGGCAAGCTGGAGCAGCGCGCGCTGCAAACCGGCCAGGCGATTGGCGACCAATGGCTGGTAACCAGCGGCCTGCAAGCCGGTGACCGCCTGGTGGTGGAAGGCCAGCAGAAAGCCCGCCCGGGTGCCACCGTGGAAGCGGTGGCCTACGACCCCGCCCGCGCGGCTGCGGCCAAGCCGCCCGCATCGGCACCCGCCAAGAGCTAGAGCACAAGGACGATCACCATGGCCCGTTTTTTCATTGACCGCCCGATCTTCGCCTGGGTACTTGCCATCATCGTGATGCTGGCCGGTGTGCTGGCGATCAACACCCTGCCGATTGCGCAGTACCCCAGCATTGCGCCGCCCGCCATTGCCATTTCCGCCCGCTACCCCGGCGCTTCCGCCAAGACCCTGGAGGACACGGTCACCCAGGTCATTGAACAGAAAATGAAGAGCCTGGACCGCCTGGCCTACATGGCATCGACCAGCGAGTCCTCGGGTTCGGTGACGATTACCCTGACCTTCGAGAACGGCACCGACTCCGACACCGCCCAGGTGCAGGTGCAGAACAAGCTGGCCCTGGCCACGCCGCTGCTGCCGCAAGAGGTGCAGCAGCAGGGCGTGCAGGTCACCAAGTCGGCCAGCAACTTCCTGAACATCCTGGCCTTCACCTCGGAAGACGGCAGTATGAACGGCTCGGACCTGTCCGACTACGTGGCCGCCAACGTCCAGGACCCGTTGAGCTGTGTGGAGGGGGTGGGCGACACCACCTTGTTCGGTGCGCAGTACGCGATGCGCGTCTGGCTGGACCCGAACAAGCTGAACAACTTCAAGCTGACACCGTTGGACGTAAAAACCGCCATCCAGGCGCAGAACGCCCAGGTGTCGGCCGGCCAATTGGGCGGCCTGCCAGCCACCCAGAACCAGCAGCTGAATGCCACCATCACATCGCAGACCCGACTCAAGACGGCGGCTGAGTTTGAGGCCATCTTGCTGCGCACCCAGGCCGATGGTGCCCAGGTGCGGCTGCGCGACGTGGCCCGCATCGAGCTGGGCAGCGAAAGCTACGACGTAGTGTCGCGCTACAACGGCAAACCCGCAGCCGGTCTGGCCATCAAGCTGGCCACTGGCGCGAATGCGCTGGACACGGTGCGGGGCATTGACGCACGGCTGGACGAACTGAGCAAGTTCTTCCCCACCGGCATGAAGGTGCAAAAGCCCTTAGACACCACGCCCTTTGTGCGTATCTCCATCGAGGAAGTGATCAAGACCCTGATCGAAGCCGTGGTGCTGGTGTTCCTGGTGATGTTCCTGTTCCTGCAGAACTTCCGCGCCACGCTGATCCCGACAATTGCCGTGCCGGTGGTGCTATTAGGTACGTTTGGCGTGCTGTCGATGTTTGGCTATTCGATCAATACGCTGACCATGTTCGCCATGGTGCTGGCCATCGGCCTGCTGGTGGACGATGCAATTGTGGTGGTAGAAAACGTCGAGCGGGTGATGACCGAAGAGGGCTTGTCGCCGCTGGAGGCCACGCGCAAATCCATGGGCCAGATCACCGGTGCGCTGGTCGGCGTAGCTCTGGTGCTGGCCGCGGTGTTCGTGCCCATGGCCTTCTTCCCCGGCTCTACCGGCGTGATCTACCGCCAGTTCTCCATTACCATCGTCGCGGCGATGACGCTGTCGGTGCTGGTGGCCATGGTGCTGACCCCGGCGCTGTGCGCCACCTTGCTCAAGCCGGTGGCCAAGGGCCATGCAATGGCCACTACCGGCTTCTTCGGCTGGTTCAACCGCAATTTCGACCGCGGCAATAGCCGCTACCAGGGCGTGGTGCGCCACATGGTGGGCAAGGGCTGGCGCTACATGGTTGCCTATGCGGTGATCGTCGCCCTGGTGGTATTTGGCTTCCTCAAGCTGCCGGTCGGCTTCTTGCCTGACGAAGACCAGGGCACCCTGTTTGGCCTGGTCCAGCTGTCGCCCGGTGCCGCCCAGGCGCGCACCCAGGAGGTGATGCAGCAGGTTGAACACCATTTCCTGGAAGACCAGAAAGACGCGGTGGAAGGCCTGTTCACCGTGGCGGGCTTCAGCTTTGCCGGTAGCGGCCAGAACGCCGGCCTGGTCTTTGTGCGGCTCAAGTCCTGGGACCAGCGCACGACCGAGGCCTTGAGCGTCAGTGGTGTGGCGGCCAAGGCCGGCGCCTTCTTTGCCACGATCCGCGATGCGCGGGTATTTGCCTTCGCGCCGCCCGCGGTGTCCGAGCTGGGCAATGCCACCGGCTTCGACCTGATGCTGCAAGACCGCGCGAACCTGGGCCACGATGCCCTGATGCAGGCACGCAACCAACTGCTGGGCCTGCTGGCCCAGGAAAACGGCCTGGTGGCGGTGCGCCCGAACGGCCTGGAGGACACGCCCGAGTTCAAGCTCGACATCGACGCGCACAAGGCAGGCGCCATGGGACTGACCATGGCCGACATCAACAACACCTTCTCCGCCGCCTGGGGCAGCAGCTATGTGAACGACTTCATCGACAAGGGCCGCGTCAAAAAGGTGATGCTGCAGGCCGATGCCCCGTACCGCATGCTGCCTGAAGACATCAACAACTGGTATGTGCGCAACAGTGCGGGCAGCATGGTGCCGTTCTCGGCCTTCTCTACCGCCAGCTGGTCGGTAGGTTCGCCGCGGCTGGAGCGTTATAACGGCGTGCCCTCGGTCGAAATCCTGGGCATGGCCAAGCCGGGCACCGCGTCCAGCGGCCAGGCGTTGGCGATCGTGGAAGCCGCTTTAGCCAAGCTGCCGCCCGGCATTGGCTACGAATGGACCGGCCTGTCGCTGCAGGAAAAGCAGTCCAGCGGCCAGACCGCGTTGCTCTACGGCCTGTCGATCCTGATCGTCTTCCTGTGCCTGGCCGCGCTGTACGAGAGCTGGGCGATCCCGTTCTCCGTCATCCTGGTGGTGCCGCTGGGCGTGTTTGGCGCCTTGCTGGGCGCGATCCTGACCTGGAAGATGAACGACGTGTACTTCCAGGTGGGCTTGCTCACCACTATCGGCCTGGCCTGCAAGAACGCCATCCTGATCGTCGAGTTCGCCAAGGACTTGCAGGCCCAGGGTATGGGCCTGGTGGAGTCGGCCATCACCGCCGCCCGGCTGCGCCTGCGGCCGATCCTGATGACCTCGCTGGCTTTCATCCTGGGCGTGCTGCCTCTGGTGCTGGGCAGTGGTGCGGGCGCTGGTGCCCAGAACGCGCTGGGTACGGCGGTGATCGGCGGCATGGTTTCTGGCACCGTGCTGGCCATCTTCTTCGTACCGTTGTTCTTTGTGCTGGTGCGCAGCATCTTCAAGGGCAATCCGGCCCCTGGCGCACCCGCATTGCCGCAGCCTGCGGCCACCCTCCAAGAGGCCCACTGATATGAAAAAACGCAACTTCACCGCCCTGGCCTTGGCCTTGGCCTTGGCGCTGGCCGGCTGCAGCAGCCTGGCACCCGACTACCAGCGCCCGGCGGCTCCCGTGCCTGCCAGCTTTGCCACCAGCGGCACAGCATCCGCTGGCGCGGCTGCGGCCGATATAGCCTGGCGCAGCTTCTTTGCCGATGTGCGGCTGCGCAGCCTGATCGACCTGGCCCTGGCCAACAACCGCGACCTGCGCGTGGCCGTGCTCAATATCGCCCAGGCCCGCGCCCAGTACCGGGTGCAAGATGCCGCAACCTGGCCTACGTTGAACGCCACCGGCAGTGGCAGCGCCAGCCGCACCCCGGCCAGCCTGTCGGGCACCGGCCAAGCCGTGGTGGGCCACCAGTACAGCGCCAACATCGGCACCAGCGCTTACGAGCTGGACCTGTTTGGCCGCGTGCGCAGCCTGAACGCCCAGGCCCTGGAGTCGTACCTGGCCACCGCCGAAGCCCGGCGCAGCACGCAGATCAGCCTGGTGGCCGAAGTCGCCAGCGCTTACCTCACCTGGTCGGCCGACCTGGACCGGTTGGCCCTGGCCCGCCAAACCCTGCAAAGCCAGAGCGACACCTACGGCCTTACCCAGCGCCGGTTCGCGCTGGGCACCGACTCGGCCCTGACCCTGCGTCAGCAGCAAACCAGCGTCGAATCTGCCCGCGTCGATGTGGCCAGCTACACCGCCCAGGTGGCGCTGGACCAGAACGCCCTGGCCCTGCTGCTGGGCACCGCCGTGCCTGCCGATTTAACCCCCACCGGCCTGGCCACCCGCGTCAGCGCGCTGCCCGATTTGCCCGCCGGTTTGCCGTCCGACCTGCTGCAGCGCCGCCCTGACATCCTGCAGGCCGAGCACACCCTGCAAGCCGCCAGCTACAACATCGGCGCGGCCCGTGCCGCCTTCTACCCGCGCATCAGTCTTACCGCGTCGGCGGGTACGAGCAGCAACGACCTGGCGGGCCTGTTCAAAGCCGGTTCGGGTGCCTGGAGCTTCGTGCCGCAAATCACTTTGCCGCTGTTCGATGGCGGTGCCAACCAGGCCAACCTGGACATCGCCACCGTGACCCGCGACATCCACGTGGCCCAGTACGAAAAAGCCATCCAGACCGCCTTCCGCGAAGTCGCCGATGCACTGGCACAGCGCAGCAATCTGGGCGATCAGCTCAGCGCCCAGCAAGCTCTGGTGGATGCCACGGCCGACAGCTTCAAACTGTCCGACGCCCGCTACCAGCGCGGCGTGGACAGTTACCTCGACGTGATGGTGACCCAGCGCAGCCTGTACACCGCCCAGCAGGGTTTGATCGGCACCCAACTGTCCCGCCTGGCCAACGAGGTCACGCTGTACAAGGTGCTGGGTGGGGGCTGGACCGGGGAGGCCGTGGCGGCGAAGTGAGGGATGCTATTTAAATAGGAGCTGCTGGCGCAGGTGGAATATGCGCTAGCGGCCTATTTTGCTTAAAAATCTATTTCACCAGCCCGCCGGGTCCACCCGGTAGTAGCCGCTGAGTTCCTGGTACAGCGCCGGGTCGTAGTCCTTCAACTCCGCCGCCTGCTCGAAGAACACCTCGGACACCACGGCAAAGAACTCGGCCGGGTCTTGCGCGCCGTAATGGTTCAGCAGGCCGGGCTCACCCACATGGGCCTCGCGCCGCAGTTTGGCGTAGGCGGCGTGGAACACCTGGGACCAGCGGGCCGGGTCGGCATTTCGGCTGCGGTGGGGTGCGCCATTGGCATGGCCTTTTTCCTGGTCCAGTTGGTGGGCGAATTCGTGGACCACCACATTGCGCCCATCGCCGGGCGTGGTCGCCCCTTCCAGCGCGTCGTGCCATGACAAAACCACCTGTCCCTGGGCCCAGGATTCGCCCAGCAGCGCCTGGCGTTCCTCGCGCTGCACCACGCCATCGGTGTGTGTGCGCTGCACTGCGAATGCGCCGGGGTAGACCAGAATTTGCCGCAAGTGCGGGTACAAGCCCGTGGGCCGGTTCAGCACCAGCAAGCAGGCCTGGGCTGCTATCACCACCCGCATCTCGTCGGTAACGACCAGGCCCGCGCAGCCCAGAAACGCCTTCTCGGCGATGAAGACCTGCATTTGTTGTTTTAGCTGCAGTTGCAGGTCTGCGGGCATGCGCCGCACCAGGGGTACGCGGCGGCGCAAGACGGTTCGCCACACGGCGGGGAAGGGCTGCTGCCGAATTCTGCGTCTGCGCCGGGCGATCCACCATTTGGGAGTTAGCCAGCCCAGGGTGCAAACGGTAGCGAGGAGCAGGAGGGCTAGGAAGGTGGCGGTGGGGGTGTCCATGGGCAATGCTAGCTGGGTGCAATGGGCGGATTTGCAATAGCGGCGGCCTGGCGAGCGGTTTGGCACCGACTCTGTCGCAGGCATCAGCGGCCTAGCCAATGGGGGTCGGATCACAATTGCGCGCTGGATGGGTACCGCGGCGGAGCGGCAATAGCCCGCATTTGTGCTCCGACCCCTTTTGGCGATTTAGCGCGCTGTATTCCGATGCATTCTGAACATCCAACACCTCGATGGCATGCAGCGATACCTGTCGCGCGGTGCTCGTCTTTGGTGTGATTAACCGCCCAGCGGGGTCAGAACACGCATGCGGTTTGGGGCCGTGATAGCCACCCACTTTTTTGCGCGCATGGGTGGTCTGACCCTACTGGGCTACCGTCCGTGCTGGCGTTGCAGAGGGGTGATTTTTACCCCGCCACCCCAAACCCCAGCGCCGCCTCCACCATCCGCCGCAGATGCGGCTGGATGCCCGCCGCCACCTCGGCCAGGTAGTCGAAGGGCATGGCTTCTTGCATGTAGCTGCTTTGGGTCACTTCCAGCTGGATGGCGTGGATGTTGTGTGCGGGCTGGCCGTAGTGGCGGGTGATGTAGCCGCCTTGGAAACGGCCATTGAGCACGGCGGTGTAGCCGGGGGCGCTTTGTGCGATGGCCAGCAGCGCAGCGGATAGCGCGGGGTCGCAGCTTGTGCCGTTGCCGCTGCCTAAATTCAAATCCGGCAGCTTGCCGTCGAAGAAGCGCGGCACCACGGAGCGGATGGAGTGGGCGTCCCACAAAACCGCTTTGCCGTGGACCGCTTGGATACGGGCCAGCTCGGCGTGCAGTTGCTGGTGGTAGGGCTGCCACAGGGTGTCGCGGCGCAGGGCGATCTCGGCGGTGCTGGGCACGTCAGCGGGGTCCTGGTACAGGGGCTGGTTGTCGAAGTCGTCCACCGGGCACAGGCCGGTGACGCTCTGGCCGGGGTAGAGACTGGCCCCGGTGGGGTCGCGGTTCAGGTCGATCACGTAGCGGGAATGGGTGGCGATGAGCACCGACGCGCCGAGTTCCTGGGCGAAGCCGTACAGGCGCTCCAGGTGCCAGTCGGTGTCGTGCACCTGCCGGGCGGTGGGGGTCAGGCGCGCGGCCAGCGCGGGCGGCAGGTAGGTGCCCACGTGGGGCATGGAGATCAGCAGCGGCTGGGTGCCTGGGATGAATGTGAAAGCTTGCATATTTACCCTTGCGTAAGTTGGGTGCGGGCTTGGATAAAGGCCGCGGCGGCTGCATCGTGCAACGGGTGGCGGCCTTTGTGGGTGCGCTGCTGGCCGCCGACCCAGACGGCATCCAGCGCCGAGGTGCGGTGGCTGGCGAAGACGTGGGCCGAAAGCATGTCGGGGGCTGCCAGTCCGGCCAAGGCCAGGTGCTGTGCGTCGAGTACGCAGAAGTCGGCACGCTGGCCAACCGCCAAACCCTTGGCCACTCTACCTGAGGCCTGCGCGCCCCCGGCCACGGCTTGCAGCAGGGTGGCGGTGGCGACTTGGCTGTGGTCGGCACTGGCCAGCACATTGCGCTGGCGGAACTGCAGGCGCTGGCCGTATTCGAGCAGCATCAGCTCTTCGGCGGCGTTGACGCAGGCGTGGCTGTCGGAGCCCAGGCCCCAGGCTCCGCCGGCACTGCGCCAGCGCGGCATGTCGAACAGGCCGTCGCCCAGGTTCGCCTCGGTGCTGGGGCAGATGCCCGCCACCGCGCCGCTGGCCGCCGCGTCCCGGTATTCGGCATCGCTCATGTGGGTGGCGTGGATGAGGCACCAGCGCGCATCGACCGGTGCGTGGTCCAGCAGCCATTCCACCGGGCGCTGGCCGCTCCAGGCCAGGCAGGCATCGACCTCGGCGGTTTGCTCGGCGATGTGGATGTGCACGGGGGCGGATACGTCCATGGCATGCAGCCCGGCCACCGCATTCATCAGGCTGTCGGGCGGCACGGCGCGCAGGGAATGCGGAGCCAGGCCGAGGCGTGCTCCTTGTGCGTCGCATAGCGGTTTCAGCGTCTCCAGCAGGCGCAGCATCGAGTCAGTGGAGCGGATGAAGCGGCGCTGGCCGGTGGTGGGTGGCGTGCCGCCAAAGCCGCTGGTTTGGTACAGCACGGGGAGCAGGGTGATGGCGATGCCTGCTGTTTTAGCCGCGCGCAGCAACGCCTTGGACAGCTCCGCGTCATCGGCGTAGGGCGTGCCGTCGGCGCTGTGGTGCAGGTAGTGGAATTCGCAGACGGATGTGTAGCCCGCTTCCAGCATTTCGATATAGAGCCAGGTGGCGATGGCCTCGACCTGCTCGGGGGAGAGGCGGGCGGCGAACTGGTACATCAGCGTGCGCCAGCTCCAGAAGCTGTCTTGGGCGGCACCCCGGAATTCGGTGAGTCCGGCCATGGCGCGCTGGAAGGCGTGGGAATGGAGGTTGGGAAGGCCTGGGGTGAGGGGGCCCGCTGCTTGTGGGGTACTGCCAGGGTTGGCGTTGGGGGTGACTGCTGTGAGTTCACCTTGGGCGTTCCATTCGAGGAGGACGTTTGTAGCCCAGCCGGTAGGGAGGAGGGCGTTTTTTGCGTAAAGGCTTGTCATGGATTTGCCTTGTCTATGGGCATGGTCTGCCGGGATGTGCGCCCGGCGGCGCAGTCACTTTTCTTTGCTTGGCCAAAGAAAAGTAACCAAAAGAAAGGCCACCCCCACTGTCTGCGCCCTCCGCTTGCGCTGCGGGAACCTGCGGTGCTCGCTGCAAGTGGGGTCCCGCTCGAACTCGCCTGCGGCTCAGACAATCGCGGGCCCTGGTCCACTTGCAGCTGCGCTCCTCGGCGCATACAGAGGGGGACCCCGGGAGCGGGATCGGCCCGGAGGTGCCGGGCGTCGCGCCTAGGGCGCGAGATGGGGGTGGTGGTGCGGGTTGTTATGTCCGAGCGGACCGCGATTGGCGGACTGCCCCTGTTTCGCGCCCTAGGCGCGATGCGGCGCTTTGCGCCGCCGATCCCGTACCCGGGGTCCCCCTCTGTATGCGCCGAGGAGCGCAGCTTTGGGCGGATCAGGGCTGGCGTTGTTTGAGCCGCAGGCGAGTTTAGCCAGACCCCGCCCAAAGCGAGCACCGCAGGTTCCCCGACGCGCAAGCGGTGGGGCGCAGGTAGTGGGGGTGGCCTTTCTTTTGGTGACTTTTCTTTGGCCAAGCAAAGAAAAGTTACTGCCCTGCCGGGGGCACATCCCGGCTGGGGATCTTCGTTAACGTTAATCCGGCAATAAGGGTCAGAGCCCAAATGCGTGAAGCTCCGGTCTCCCCCCGTCAGCAGCAAGTGCGCAATTGGGATCTGACCCTTATTGCCTACCGCCGTTAATGGGGTTCTGACCTCTATTGATTCTGTCATGGCCGCAGCAGCCCCAGGGTGTCCACTGCCACCCGCCCTTGCCGGATCACGGTGCGGGGTGTTTGGTGGGCCAGCCAGTAGACCAGCTCGGCGGGGTCGTGCAGGTCCCACAGGACGATGTTGGCAGGCCGCCCCACGGCCAGCGTGCCGTGCGTGTCTTGCAGGCCCAGGGCGCGGGCGGCGTGGGTGGTGATGCCGGCCAGCGCCTCGGGCACGGTCAGGCGGAACAGGGTGCAGGCCATGTTGGCCATCAGCAGCAGACTCAGGGTGGGCGAGGTGCCGGGGTTGTGGTCGGTGGACACGGCCATGGGCACACCGGCGGCGCGCAGGGCGGCAATGGGGGGCAGGTGCGTGTCGCGCAGCGTGTAGTACGCGCCGGGCAGCAGCACGGCCACCGTGCCGGATGCGCGCATGGCCTCGATACCGGCGGCAGACAGATGCTCGATGTGGTCGTTGGATAAGGCCCCATACCGCGCCGCCAGGGCCGAGCCGCCCATGTCGGACAGCTGTTCCGCATGCAGCTTCACCGGCAGACCCAGTGCCTGCGCGGCTTTAAAAACCTGCTCTGTCTCGGCCAGCGAAAACGCAATGCGCTCGCAGAACACGTCCACCGCGTCCACCAGGCCCTCGGCAGCCAGGGCGGGCAGCATGGCATTGCAAACGAGGTCGATGTAGTCCTGGCTGCGGCCCGCGTACTCGGGCGGCAGGGCGTGCGCGCCGAGGAAGGTGGTGCGCACCGTCACGCAGAAGTCCTCGCCCAGACGGCGGGCCACGCGCAGCTGTTTGCGCTCATGTTCCAGAGCCAGGCCGTAGCCGGATTTGATCTCGATGGCGCATACGCCTTCGGCCAGCAACTGCTGCACACGGGCTGCGGATTGTGCGTACAAATCGTCTTCACTGGCAGCGCGGGTCGCCAACACGCTGGAGACGATGCCGCCACCGGCTTTCGCCACTGCCTCGTAGCTCGCGCCCGCCAGCCGCATGGCAAATTCATTCGCCCGCTGACCGCCGTAGACCAGGTGGGTGTGGCAATCGACCAGGCCCGGCGTGGCCAGCGCGTTGCGGGCATCGATGCGCGGCAGGTCTTGCAAGTCGGCGGGCAGCGTGCCGATGTCGCCCATCCAAGTGATCTGGCCGTGTTGCACCGCCAGGGCGTTGGCCGCGCCGCTATCGGCCAGCCGCAGGTTGTGCCAGATGCCGTCAGCGTGGGGGAGGTGTTGCATAGTGTGTGTGCTATTAAATAAAGAGCGGTATGCGTATGCAGAATATGCGCTAGAGGCCTATTTTGTTAAAAAAACTGCCACCAGCCATGCGTCGGCGGTCTGCGGTGTGGCGCGCCATTGCACGGGCGCATCCCACCACAGGCCGTGGCTGGGGGGGCAACAGGCATCGCCTAACTGCCATGTACCGCGCACCGCCAGCAGCAGGCCGCAGTCGGCTGAAATATTTGCTGCCGCGGTCACCATGCGCACCTCGGCCTGCACCCGCCCGCGCCGCGTCATCAGGTTGAAATCGGTGGACACGCCGCCCAACAAGCTGCAATCCAGCGCCACGTCGCCCGAGAACGCAAACGGCACGCCGGGTGTGTCCAGCCGATGGTCTATGCCATCGCCAAACAACCGCACACCCGCACCGTCCAGCAACAGGATCACCCGGTCCACGCCGGGAAAGGCCGAGAACGGACCGGCAGCGGCAATGGTGGCAATGCTCACCCGCCAGTCGAAGCTGTCCATGCCCGCGCCGGGCGGCTGGCAGACGATCTCGCGGGTGGTGCCGCCACCGTTCTTCCACGGGGTGGCGGGCAGGGCGGCGGTGTCGAAGGTGTGGATCATACGAAGGGGGTGCGCAGCAGGTTGGCGGCTTGCGCAATGTCGGGAGCTAAAAAGCGGTCGGCATCGAACGATGGCACGTGCTGGCGCAGCCATTGCCACGCCCGGCCCGTACCTTCACCGAATGGTTGCGCTTTCAAAAACTCCAGCGCCTGCGCGGCCAGCAGGTATTCGATGGCCAAAATCTGCGTCAGGTTCTCCAGCGACCGGTGCAGGTCCAGTGCGGCGGTGGTGCCCAGGCTGAGGTGGTCTTCCTGCCCGCCGGAAGTGACGAAGTTGTCCACCACTACCGGCTGGGCCAGGCGGCGGTTTTCGGCTACCAGCGAGGCAGCGGTGTACTGCGCAATCATCAGGCCCGAATTCACGCCCGGCTCGGCCACCAGAAACGCAGGCAGGCCACTCAGCACCGGGTTCACCAGCCGGTCCAGCCGCCGCTCGGCCACACCGCCCAGCTCGGCGGCGGCAATGCGCAGCAGGTCGCAGGCCATGGCCACCGATTCGCCGTGCGGGTTGGCTTGCGACATGACGCGGTAAGCCTGCGGCGTGCCCAGCAGCAGCGGGTTGTCGGTGGCAGAGTTGAGCTCGGTTTCGATCTGTTTGGCCGCATGGGCGATCTGGTCGCGGCAGGCACCGTGGATTTGCGGCATCGAGCGCAGGCTGAGTGCATCCTGTGTGCGCAGGCCCAGGCTGCTGGCGATCACCTCGCTGCCTGCCAGCAGGCTACGCAAACGCTGGCCCACGCGCTGCATGCCGGGGTGGGGTTTGAGGGCCAGGATGTCGGCATCGAAGGCCGCAATCTGCCCGCGCAGGGCTTCAAAACTCATGGCCCCGGTCACGTCGGCCCAGTCGGCCAGGCGTTCGATGTCGGCCAGGGCCAGCGCCGCCAGGCCGGTCATGCAGGGCGTGCCGTTGACCAGGCACAGGCCATCCTTCGCGCCCAATACCAGGGGCTGCAGGCCATTGGCGGCCAGGGCCTCTGCGGCGGGAAGGGTGCGGCCCTGCCAGCGCACATCGCCCACGCCCAGCAGCGCTACGCTGATGTGGGCCATGTGGGTGAGGTAGCCCACCGAGCCTTGTGAGGGCACGCAGGGGGTGATGTGCAGATTCAGCAAGGCTTGCAGCCCTTTGACCACTTTGGGTTGCAGGCCCGAATAGCCCTGGCAGAAGTTGGCCAACGCCGCCACTAGGATGGCGCGGGTTTGCGACTCGCTCAGCAGCGGGCCAACCCCACAGGCGTGGCTGAGCAGTGTGTTGTTTGACAACTGGGCCAGTTGCTCGCCATGCAGCAGCACCTGGCTCAAGGCCCCTAGCCCGGTGCTGATGCCGTAGGCCCGCTCGCCGCTGGCCACGATGCGTTGCACTATGGCCTGGGCGTTGGCGATGCGGGCCCAGGCACCGGGAGAAATCTCCAGCCGCGCGCCATCGCGGGCGACGGCCACCAGGTCGCGCAAGCCCAGAGGTGTGTCGCCGAGGGTAATGGAAGGCTGGGTAGGCATTTTTAAGCTAAATAGGCTACTAGCGCAGGTACTGTCTACGCTATCAGCTATTAATACAAGAGCAAACGACTTACTTCACCATCGGCAGGTTCAGCCCCTGCTTTTTGGCCGTGGTAACCGCAATCTCATACCCGGCATCGGCGTGGCGCATCACGCCACTGCCGCTGTCGTTGACCAGCACGCGGGCCAGTCGCTCGGCGGCGGCGTCCGTGCCGTCGGCCACGATGACCATGCCCGAGTGCTGCGAGTAGCCCATGCCCACCCCGCCGCCGTGGTGCAGGCTGACCCAGCTGGCACCACCTGCAGTGTTCAGCAGGGCGTTGAGCAGCGGCCAGTCGCTGACGGCATCGGTGCCGTCCAGCATGGCCTCCGTCTCGCGGTTCGGGCTGGCGACAGAGCCGGTGTCCAGGTGGTCGCGGCCGATGACGATGGGGGCTTTCAACTCGCCATTGCGCACCATCTCATTGAAGGCCAGCCCGGCAATATGGCGCTCGCCCAGGCCCAGCCAGCAGATGCGTGCGGGCAGGCCCTGGAAGGCGATGCGTTCGCGTGCCATGTCCAACCAGCGGTGGGTATGGTGGTTGTCGGGGAACAGCTCTTTGATCTTGGCATCGGTCTTGAAGATGTCTTCCGGGTCGCCGGACAAGGCCACCCAGCGAAACGGCCCCTTGCCCTCGCAGAACATCGGGCGGATGTAGGCGGGCACAAAGCCGGGGAAGTCGAAGGCGTTTTTGACACCCGCGTCAAACGCCACCTGGCGGATGTTGTTGCCGTAGTCCACCGTGGGGATGCCCAGGGCCTGGAAATCCAGCATGGCCTGCACGTGCACGGCGCAGCTTTGGGCAGCGGCGGCTGTGAGCGTGGCGTGCTGGGCAGGGTCTTTTTGCGCGGCCTTCCATTGGTCGAAGCTCCAGCCTGCGGGCAGGTAGCCGTTGATGAGGTCGTGGGCCGAGGTTTGGTCGGTCACCATATCGGGGCGGATGCTGCCTGCTCCACCAGATTTCACGCGGCGCACCAGTTCGGGCAACACTTCGGCGGCGTTGCCCAGCAGGGCGATGGACACAGCTTCCTTGCGTTCGCAGTGGTGGGCGATCAGCGCCAGCGCGTCGTCAATGTCCTTGGCCTGCTTGTCCACGTAGCGGGTGCGCAGGCGGAAGTCGATGCTGCTTTGCTGGCATTCGATGTTCAGCGACACGGCCCCGGCCAGCGTGGCGGCCAGTGGCTGTGCGCCGCCCATGCCACCCAGTCCGGCGGTCAAGATCCATTTACCGGCCCAGTCGTTGTTGTAATGTTGTTTACCGGCTTCGACGAAGGTTTCGAAGGTCCCCTGCACGATGCCCTGGCTGCCGATGTAGATCCAGCTGCCGGCCGTCATCTGGCCGTACATGAACAGGCCTTTGCGGTCCAGCTCGTGGAAGTGTTCCCAATGGGCCCACTGGGGCACCAGGTTGGAGTTGGCGATCAGCACGCGCGGGGCGTTGGCGTGGGTTTTGAATACGCCCACCGGTTTGCCGGATTGGATGAGCAGGGTTTCGTCTTCTTCCAAAACTTTCAACGAGGCCAGGATCTGGTCAAAGCAGGCCCAGTTGCGGGCGGCGCGGCCTATGCCGCCGTAAACCACCAGGTTCTTCGGGTCTTCGGCCACCTCGGCATCCAGGTTGTTTTGCAGCATGCGGTAGGCCGCCTCCGCAATCCAGTTTTTGCAGTTCAATGTGCTGCCGCGCGGGGCGCGGATGACGCGGCTGGCATCGAAGCGGGGGTCTTGCAGGGTGGTGGTCATGGCGGCAATTCCTAATTAAAAAGGGGGCACTAGAGCGGTGGTGCGGCAATTTTAAATAACTTGTCTAGTCCTGTATATACAGCTTGCGCAAAAAAAGGAAAAATCCCCTTTTCAGCCGGTGATGGCGTTGCCATCCGTACGGAAACGGCTGCCCAGACGGTAGCGGGCGCCGGGATGCAGGCAGCGCACCAGGGTGATGGGGACATCGCGCATCCAGGTGCGGCGGGTCAGCAGCAGGCAGGGCTGGTGCGCATCCATTTGCAGCAGGGTGGCCTGCTCGGCGCTGGGCAGCACGGCATCCACCACGTGCTCCATCTGGTCGAACAACACGGTGCGCACCAGGTAGTCGGACGGCTGCTCGGTGTGGAAATCCTGGCTGCCGAAGTCGGGGGCCATGCGCGGGTTGACGAAGCGGTCTTCGAGCTGCATGGCCACGCCGTCCTCCAGGTGCACGCAGACAGAATGGAACACCGATTCGCCGGTGTGCAGGCCTAAAGCGGATGCCACTTCCAGCGTGGCTGAAATGCGCTCAACGGTGACCATCTGGCATTGGTAGTCGTGGCCGCGGCGGCGGATGTCGTCGGCCAGGCGGGCAATCTGCAGCAGGTTAGCCTGGGGTTTGTCGTCGGCTACAAAGCTACCCACCCCGGCTACGCGGCGGATGCGGCCCTGCTCCTGCAGCTCGCGCAGCGCGCGGTTGACGGTCATGCGCGACATGCCGAACTGCAGCACCAGGTCGTTCTCGGACGGCAGGCGGTCGCCGGGCGTCCAAGTGCCGTCCTGGATCTTGCCGGCCACAAAGTCTTTGATATGTTGGTAGCGGACCATGGGCGCGGCGGAGGTCGCCGTGGGGGAGGTGGATCGTTTGGCGGGCATGTCGCAACGATAACAGGGCGCTATGGGGGCTGAAACATCGCTACTCCAACAAACTCCGTGCCACCGCCTCGGCCACCTTGATGCCGTCCACCCCCGCCGACAAAATGCCGCCCGCGTAGCTGGCCCCTTCACCCGCCGGGTACAGGCCGCGCACGCTCAGGCTTTGGAAGTCGTCGCCACGGGCCATCTTGATGGGCGAGGAGGTGCGGGTTTCCACGCCGGTGAGCACAGCATCTGGCAGATCAAAGCCTTTGATCTTGCGGCCAAAGGCGGGCAGGGCTTCGCGGATGGCCTCGATGGCGTAGCCGGGCAGGGCGCTGTGCAGGTCGCTTAAGCGTACGCCGGGTTTGTAGGATGGCTCGACGCTGCCGAGCTGGGTGGAGGCGCGCCCGGCGATGAAGTCGCCGACCAGTTGGCCAGGGGCCTCGTAGCTGCTGCCGCCCAGCACGTAGGCGTGGGATTCGAGCTGGCGCTGCAGGTCGATACCGGCCAGCGCGTGGGTGCCGGGGAAGTCTTCGGGCGTGATGCCGACGACGATGCCTGCGTTGGCATTGCGCTCGTTGCGCGAATACTGGCTCATGCCGTTGGTGACCACGCGGCCCGGCTCGCTGGTGGCAGCCACTACCGTGCCGCCGGGGCACATGCAAAAGCTGTAGACGGCGCGGCCATTGCTGGCGTGGTGCACCAGCTTGTAATCCGCTGCGCCCAGCAACGGATGGCCCGCGTGGCGGCCCCAACGGGCGCGGTCGATCAGGCTTTGCGGGTGCTCGATGCGAAAGCCGATGGAAAACGGTTTGGCCTCCACGTACACACCGCGTGCATGCAGCATGGCAAAGGTGTCGCGGGAGCTGTGGCCCAGGGCCAGCACCACGTGGTCGGCGCGCAGCTCCGAGGTTTCACCGGTCGCCTGGTTCAAAACGGTCAGGCCACGCATGTGGCCGTCTTCGATCAACACGTCGGTCACGCGCTGCTCAAACCGCACTTCGCCGCCCAGCGCGATGATCTGCTCGCGCAGATGCTCCACCACCTTGACCAGCTTGAAGGTGCCAATGTGCGGGTGCGCGGCCACCAGAATCTCTTCGGGCGCACCGGCTTTCACAAATTCCTGCATCACCTTGCGGCCCAGAAAGCGCGGGTCTTTGATCTGGCTGTACAGCTTGCCGTCGGAGAAGGTGCCTGCGCCGCCTTCGCCAAACTGCACGTTGCTCTCGGGCTTGAGCAAGTTTTTGCGCCACAGGCCCCAGGTGTCTTGGGTGCGCTGGCGCACCGTGGTGCCGCGTTCCAGCACGATGGGCTTGAAGCCCATCTGCGCCAACACCAGCGCTGCAAAGATGCCGCAGGGGCCGAAGCCGACCACCACCGGGCGGATGGCTATATCGGCAGGGGCTTGGCCCACCGGATGGTAGGCCATGTCGGGGCTGGGGCGCAGGTGCGGATTGTCGGGGTGCCGGCGCAGCAGTTCGGCCTCGTGGGCGGCATCTACCAGGGCCACATCCACGATGTAGACCTGCATCAGCGTCGCCTTGCGGGCATCGAAGCTGCGTTTGAAGACAGTGAAGTGCGCTATCTGCGCGGGTGCCAGGCCCAGGGTGTGGGCGACCAGGGCGGGCAGAGCCTCTTCGGCGTGGTCGAGAGGAAGTTTGAGTTCGGAGATGCGGATCATGGGGGGCCTAACGGCTTGTAGTTATCAAGCAAGAGGCCTGAATTTTAAAGGAGGGGCGCTGTTTAGCCGTGCACCTGCTGCGAGTCGTTCGGGGCCTGCGCCCGGTCGAACATGCCGTAGTCGCGCACCACCTGGACCACGCGCAGCCGGTAGCCGGCAAATATTTCTTGCCGCCCGGCCTGCTGTGCTTGGCGATGGCTGTCTAATTGCCGCCACTGCTTTACGGCTTCTTCGTCGCGCCAGAACGACAGCGACAGTAACTTGCCGGGCTGGCTGAGGCTGCTGAAGCGCTCAATGGAAATGAAGCCGTCCATTGCCTCCAGCTGCGGGCGCAGGGCTGCAGCGGTGTCCAGGTAGGCGCCGAAGTGTTCGTCATGGGGCTGCACTTCGAAAATCACGGCCATCATGCGGCGGCCTCCACGGCGTGCGCCGCAATACCCAGGGTGCCGTCCACGACCTCAACAAAGCTGCGTTCCTCGCGCAGGATGAACTTGTGCGTCTGGGCGAAGGCAAAGTTGACACGGCCTTCGGCATCGGTTTTGAGACGCGCCCGGTAGCGCTCGTAGGCGGCCAGCGAATCGAAGGCGATCAGGCCCCAGGCCTCGTAGTTGCTGCCTTCCAGCGGCAGGAAGTAACCGACCAGGTGGCCGCCGCAGCGGGGAATGATGCGGCCCCAGTTCTCGGCATATTGCTGGAAGGCCTGGCGTTGGAAGGGGTCGATTTCGTAGCGTATGCAGCAGGTGATTTTCATGGAGTGGCTTTCAGTTGCGGTATCGCAAAGATAGTGGCTTGACGGCATGAAGCAGTTCGTTGAAGATCGAACCATGAAAGATGGACCCAGCATTGCCCGCATCGCCGCGCTGATCGGCGACCACGCCCGTGCCGAGGTGCTTACCGCCCTGATGGCCGACCGTGCGCTTACCGCCACCGAGCTGGCCGGCATTGCCGGTGTCACCAAGCAGACCATCAGCGCGCACCTGGCCAAGCTGGTGGAGGCTGGTCTGGTGGCCGTGGACAGCCAGGGTCGGCACCGCTACTTCCGGTTGGCAGACCATGATGTGGCGCATCTGCTGGAGTCGCTGATGGGCGTGGCGTTCCGTACCGGCGCGGTACGCCTGCGCTCCAGCCCGCGCGAGCCGGCCCTGCGCAAGGCGCGCATTTGCTACGACCACCTGGCCGGAGAAATGGGTGTGATGGCCTACGAGGCTTTGCTGGGCCAGCAGGTGCTGCAGGCCCAGGCCAACGGCGTGCAGCTGACGCCGTCCGGCCATGGTTGGTTTACCGCGCTCGGCGTAGATGCCACGGCCGCACAGGCGCAAAAGCGCGCTTTCTGCCGGCCCTGCCTGGATTGGGGTGAGCGCCGTCACCATCTGGGTGGGGCTTTAGGCACGGCCTTGCTACAGCGCGTCTACGCCTTGGGCTGGGCCCAGCGCGATGCGGATTCGCGGGTGATCCGCTTCACGCCGCGCGGCGAGCAGGCTTTTCGTGCGCTGTTTGCGCAGCCGGCTTAGCCATTCAATGGTGGGTGGCCACCGGAATCTGCGTGGCGGGCGGTGTGTTGCGGCTGCGCTCGCAGCGCACGATGCCGTCGATCATCACCATGCCGATACCGGGCAAATCGCCGAGTTGCACACTGTGCAGCAGGTCGCGCCCGGCGGAGTGCTGGGCCTTGTCCATGAAGACGAAGTCGGCAGCGCGGCCGACCTCGATAAGGCCGCAGTTCAGGTTGCGGATGCGTGCCGTGTTGCCGGTGGCAAAGCAGAATACCAGCTCGGGCGGGATGTTGCCCAGGCTGGACAGCAGGGCAACCATGCGCAGCATGCCCAGGGGCTGTACGCCCGATCCTGCCGGGCCATCGGTGCCGAGGATCACGCGGTGCGGGCATTTGAGCTGCAGTGCAGCCTGGGCGGCGGCGATGGCGACCTTTTCGTTGCCGTTGTGTACGATTTCGATGGCGCGCGATGATTTTTCGCACAGCTCGCAGACATGGGCTTCCGATAAGGAGGTGTGGCCGCCGTTGATGTGGCCGATCACGTCGGCATCGGCCTCCAGCACCACGTCCTTGTCAATCAGGCCCGAGCCGGGGATGGACGGGCCGCCGGTGTGGATGGTGCTCTGGATGCCGTATTTGCGCGCCCAGGCCACCATTTGCTGGGCTTCATAGCCCGCCTTGACCGAGCCCAGGCCGACTTCGCCCAGCAGCGTTACGCCCGCTTCACTCAAGTCCTTGAAGTCCTGCTCAACCATGCCTTTTTCAATGATGGGCGCGCCCGCGATGACCTTTACGCCACCAGGGCGGAAGTTGTCGAAGGCGCGTTGGGCGGTGATGGCCAGCGCCTTCAGTCCGACGATATCCTTGGGGCGGCCGGGCAGGTGCACCTCGCCCGCCGATACCATTGTGGTCACGCCACCGTGCATGGTGGAGTCGATCCAGCCAAGCTGGTTCTGGCGCGGGGTCCAGTCGCCGAACACCGGGTGCACATGGCTGTCGATCAGGCCGGGGGCAACGCAAGTTTGGCGCACATCAATGGTGGTGCGGGCTGCGCTGGTATCGCAGTCTTTGGCGCGGCCTACGGCGACGATCAGGCCGTCCTGGACCACGATAGTGTCTGCCTCCAGGATGGGGTGGTCGATGTCGCCCGATAGGAGCAGACCAATGTTCTGGATCACGACTTTGCCGGACTTTGCGCCGGTTGCTGCTTCTGCCATGGGGGTCTTTCGTGGGGTGGAATGTGTATTGGACTTACGCGGCCTGGCGTATGTGGGGGTTCAGCGGGTGACGGTACGCACCACCGTGTCGATCACAAACTCTTCCCAGTGTGTCAGCGCATCCGGGGCTTCGAGGTTGTCGCCCAAGAAGGCCGACAGGGTATGGCGGTTGGACAGGTAAAAATAGCCCAGCGAGGCGATCAACAGGTACACATCGCGGGTGTGCAGCTCTGCACGAAACAGCTTTTGGGAGATGCCATTCTTCAAAATTTTGTCCAGAATGGCCATCGCCGGTGACGAGAATTCGCGGGCCCGCAGCGACTTGGCAATATGCCGCCCCTTGTGCAGGTTCTCGGTGTTCAGCAGGGTGATGAATTCCGGGTGCTTGCGGTAATAGCCCAGCACAAAGCGGATGACTGCGCGCAGCGCTTCCAGCGGCTGGCCTACGTCTAGCGCCAGGCGTGACTCGGCCTCGTTCATGCGCCGGTAAATACCTTCCAATACTTCGATATACAAGCCTTCCTTGCTACCAAAGTAGTAGTAGATCATGCGGTCGTAGGACTTGGCAGCGGTAGAGATTTTCTCGACGCTGCCGCCGTCATACCCGTGCTTGGCAAAAACCTTGGTGGCGGCGCGCAGGATGTTGTCGCGCGTGGCCTGGGCATTCTGTTCGCGCACGCCGGGTTTGACAGCTTTGGCGGTTTTGCCGCTGGCTGGGGTGGCAGCTTTCTTGCGGGCAACGGGTTGGCGACCGGGTTTGGCAGTGCTGGACATAGTGGATGCGGGCGGGTTGCGGTGTTTTTTATGTTGCGACGTTCAGGGGCCTATGCTAAATTGCCAACACCGCAATAAATGTAGTGTTTGCAACATGTAAGTGGAGTAGATGCTACCTACATTGCGAAGGCGGTACAAGTGTTTTAGGACTTACGCGGCTGCGTTAGTACTGTGTTTTTTGAACCTCTGCCCGGTTGATGCCCACGATGACAGAACACACCAAAACTGATGGCTTGCCCGCCATGGATGCCGGCGGGCCGTCCCATCTGCTGGACCAGGCGGCAGCGCGCAACGGGCGCCCGGTTACCGGCAAGATCGCGTGCAACGCCTGCCCGGTGCTGTGCCAGATATCGGAAGGCCGTGCCGGGGCTTGCGACCGCTACGCCAACCAGGCGGGAGTCTTGGTGCGGGTCGATCCGGTCGTGCTGTTGCGCCGCGCGGTGTCGGATGTGTCTGCGCCGCTGGTGTCGTTTGCCGCGCTGTCAACCGACGCAGCCGATTGGAGTGGCGACTTGCTCCTGGCCGATGAGGTGTTTGTGACCGGCGTGGGGGCCTCTACAACTTACCCTGACTACAAGCCCGCGCCGTTCATCATCGCCTCGCAGGCCCAGGGGGTGGACATGGTGACGGTGGTGACCGAGGGCATCTTCAGCTACTGTAGCTTCAAAATCAAGATCGACACCGACCGCTATCTGGGCCCAGAGCAGGCCAATGTGCGCTGCAAGGGCGAGGTGGTTGGCCACGTCACCACGGCAGAGTACGGCTCGCAAATGCTGTCCCTGGGCGGCGTGCACCACCTGACCGGTGGCAGCAAAAAAGAGGGCCGTGTCACCGTGCAGATGATGGAGGCCCTGGGCAACAAGCAGGCGGTGGAACTGACCATCGACGGCGGCTCGCAGATTGTGGTGCAGGCGGGCCGTGCGCCCATCGTCAACGGGGTGGAAGAGCGGCGCATGCGGGTGGGTTGCGGCTCTGCCGCCGTGGGTATTTTTGCCAAGCAGCTGTTGGGCGAGGCCGACGAGGTGGTGGTGGTGGACGACCACATTACCGGGGTGTTAACCGAGCACCAGGCGGGACGCTGCCTGGACATGCCGCGCTCCGGCATCCAGCTGCGCGGGCGCAAATCCACGCCGGGGCGCTACTTCCAGGTGGCCAATCCCGGCACGGGCTGGGGCGGCACCGATATTGCCGATCCCTTGTCCATCATCGAAGGCTGGGACCCCGAAGTCGCCCGGCCCGGCACGCGTTTGCTGATGACCTCCACCACCGGTGAGCACGCGGCCTGGTACGTGCTGGACAACGCGCTGCAACCGGTAGCGCAGACCATGCCGGAGAGCGTGCAGCGTATCGTCGACCGGATTGGCGAAAACTGTGAACCCTCGCTCTGCACCGTGCTGTTTCTCGGCGGAGCCGGGGGCAGCCTGCGTGCGGGCGTGACCGAGAACCCGGTGCTGCTGACGCGCGCCATCAAGCAGGCACTGGTGAATGTGACCTGTGGTGGGGCGCCCGCCTATGTGTGGCCGGGCGGCGGCATCACCGTCATGGTTGATGTGGTGCGCATGCCCGACAACAGCTTTGGTACCGTGCCCACCCCGGCCATCGTCGCCCCTGTGGAGTTCAGCATGCGGCTAGACGACTACCGCGCCCTGGGCGGCCACATGGACCATGTGCGCAGCCTGGAGCAGGCGCTGCACACGGGGGCCTGGCACAACGAGGGTGCTCCAACTGCGCGCCTATGGGTGCAAAACCCGGCTGCCAATGCCTGGCCGCTGGGCCAGCCGCCCCTGCTGGGCTGACACAGCACCATGGCTGCCCAACGCATGGCTTTGTCCGATGGCCGCTGGCACTTTCAGCACGGGCCAATCGACATCGTGGTCGGTGCCAGTGGCACCCCGGACGCGTTGGCTTTGGCACACGCGGCCGCATGGAGTCGTTTTGGCACCGTATTGGAAGAGTTGGTGGCGGAGCTGCCGGTATTGCGCCAAGCTTTGCCTTGCGGTGGTGCGCTGCCGCTGGCCGGGGCGGTTTTCAAGGGCGGGGTGGCGCAACGCATGTGGAATGCTTGTGCACCTTTTCGAGCCGGGTTTATTACCCCCATGGCGGCAGTGGCGGGGGCGGTGGCGCAAGAGCTGATGGCATGCTACGACTACACGGGCATAGACCGGGCCTGGGTCAACAACGGGGGCGATATCGCCTTGCATTTGACACCCGGGCACAGCTGGCGCGTGGGTCTGTTTGCAGACCTGGCGACCGTGGGCTCTGCGCTGGTCGATCCCCAGGGTGTGCGCTGCGATGCCCAGGCCACGGTGGAATACGGCTGGCCGGTGCGCGGCATCGCCACCAGTGGCTGGCGCGGACGCAGCCTTTCACGGGGAATTGCCGACAGCGTGACGGTGCTGGCCGCCAGCGCTGCCCAAGCCGATGCAGCCGCCACGGTGGTGGCCAATGCGGTCAACGCACAGCACCCGGCCATCGTCCGCCAGCCCGCGTGCTCCGTGCGCGACGACAGCGACCTGGGGGCTTTGCCGGTGACCACCGAGGTGCCCCGTTTACCCCCCGATGTGGTGCACGTCGCACTGGCGGCCGGCTTGGCCAAGGCGTTGCAACTGCAGCAGGCTGGCTTGTTGTGGTCCGCTACCTTGGTGTGCCAGGGCCAATGGCGGCACACACCCGAGGTTTTGCAAGTTGGTTCAGTATTTGCTTAATGAAATTCATACCGTGACCCATCCCATGATAACGATCCGACGCATCTTTACCCACGTGGAGCAGATCCACCACGAGTTCGGTCCCGAAGCCGCCGTCCCCTTGGTGCGCGGTGCCATTGGCGCGGTGCTGACCAACCCGTTTGCGGGCCGCTTTGAGCCCCACATTCTGCCCATGATGGACGCGCTGCAAGACGTGGGCATCACCATGGCGTACCGCCTGCTGGCCGCTATGCAGTTACCGGTGGAGCGTATCGCCAGCTACGGCAAGGGCGCGGTCATCGGCGCGGCCGGTGAACTGGAGCACGGTGCCCTGTGGCATGTGCCTGGTGGCTACGCCATGCGCGAGCTGCTGGGTTGGAAGGGCGACCGCAACGCCTACGCCAAGGGCCAGGCCGAAGAGAAAACAGGCCAGCCCGGCAATGCCCTGGCCATCGTGCCATCCACCAAGAAAGTCGGCGCGCCCGGGACCGCGCTGGACGTGCCGCTGACCCATATCAATGCCATCTATGTGCGCAGCCATTTCGATGCCATCGAAGTGCGCGTTCCGGGTGCGCCCGCAGCCGATGAAATCGTCTTTATCCTGGCGATGTCTTCGGGTGCGCGGGTGCACGCCCGTGTCGGTGGTTTACATGCAGAGAACATTTCAAAATGGGACGGACTCCGATGAACAACGTCATACAGATCACGCCGAGCATCTTTATTTCAGGAGCACCGCGGAACCGGCTTTGCCGGGCCGCTGGTGTTGCCCCCTGCAAGGGGGTTGGCGAAGCGACACGGAGTGCGCGAAGCCTGGGGGTGAGTCAATGAATGCCAAGATCCGCAAAATCATCGTCCAGGTCGATGAAGTCCATATTGAAATGGGCCAGCCCGTTTCGCCGCCCACCCGCCGTGCACTGGCTATGGCCGTGATTGCCAACCCTTACGCGGGCCGCTATTGCGAGAATCTTGATGAACTGATTGCCATCGGCGAAGAGCTCGGTGGCCTGCTGGGCGAAAAGTGCGTGCAAGCTCTCGGCATTGCGCCGGGTGCGGCACACAGTTACGGCAAGGCCGCCATCGTGGGCGAGGGGGGCGAGCTGGAACATGCGGCCGCCATCCTGCACCCCAAGCTCGGTTCCCCGCTACGCAAGGCGGTGGAGAAGGGCGCGGCCCTGGTGCCATCGGCCAAGAAGATCGGCGGCCTGGGCACAGCAGTGGATGTGCCGCTGGGTCACAAGGATGCGGCCTTTGTGCGCAGCCATTTCGACGCCATGGAAGCCAGGGTATCGGATGCGCCCCGCGCCCATGAGATCGTGGTGGCCGTGGTGGTGACCGACAGTGGCCGGCCCTTGCCGCGCATTGGCGGTTTGCAGGCATCCGAGCTCGTTGGCCAAGACGGCTTGCGTTAAACGCTTTCCCTTTTTGAACCCAGGAGTTTTGCCATGAAGTTACTGCGTCCCCTGCTTACCACCGCCAGCTGTGTTGCCGCGCTGGCCACGCTCTCCACCGCCCATGCCCAGGGGGTTATCAAAATCGGCGAAATCAACAGCTACAAAGCCCAGCCCGCCTTTTTGGAGCCCTACAAAAAGGGCATGGAGCTGGCGGTGGAAGAAATCAACGCCAGCGGCGGTGTCAACGGCAAGAAAATCGAGCTGGTCACCCGCGACGACAACGCCAACCCGGGCGATGCCGTGCGCGTGGCCGAAGAGCTGATCTCGCGCGAGAAGGTCGATGTGCTGACCGGCACCTTCTTGTCCAACACCGGACTGGCCATGACCGACTTCGCCAAGCAAAAGAAGTTCTTCTTCCTGGCCGGCGAGCCGCTGACCGACAAGATCATCTGGGGCAGCGGCAACAAGTACACCTACCGCCTGCGCCCCGGGACCTACATGCAGGCCGCCATGCTGGTGCCCGAAGCCGTGAAGCTGAAGAAAAAACGCTGGGCCGTGGTCTACCCCAATTACGAATATGGCCAGTCGGCCGTGGCCGCCTTCAAGCAGCTGCTGAAGGCCGCGCAGCCGGATGTGGAGTTCGTTGCCGAGCAGGCCACGCCGCTGGGCAAGGTCGATGCCGGTAGCGTGGCCCAGGCCCTGGCCGATGCCAAACCCGATGCCATTTTCAATGTGCTGTTTGGTGCCGACCTGTCCAAGTTTGTGCGCGAAGGCAATACCCGTGGACTGTTCAAAGACCGTGAAGTGGTCAGCGTGCTGACCGGCGAGCCCGAGTACCTGGATCCACTGAAAGACGAGTCGCCCAATGGCTGGATCGTCACTGGCTACCCCTGGTACGGCATCCAGACACCCGAGCACAAGGCTTTCTTTCTGGCCTACCACGGCAAGTACAAAGACTATCCGCGCCTGGGCTCGGTGGTCGGCTACACCGCCATCAAATCGCTGGCTGCCGGTATGAAGAAAGCCAAGAGCAGTGAGTCCGAAAAACTGGCCGTGGCCTTCCAAGGTTTGCAGGTCGATAGCCCCTTCGGCAAGATCACCTACCGTGCCCAAGACCACCAGTCCACCATGGGTGCTTTTGTCGGCAAGACCAAGAACGAGGGCGGCAAGGGTGTGATGGTGGACTACACCTACCTGGACGGCGCGAAATACCTGCCCACGGATGCCGAGGTAGCCAAGCTGCGTGCACCGGACTGAGCCCCCGTACCACCGCAACCACCGCAGACGATGCCCACGGCACTTGAGGACATGGAATGAACTTTTCAGGCTTTGTGGTCCAGCTGCTCAATGGGCTGGCCGGGGCATCGTCGATGTTTCTGGTGGCTGCGGGCCTGTCGCTGATTTTTGGCGTGACCCGCATCGTAAATTTTGCCCATGGCTCCTTTTTCATGGTCGGCACCTACGTGGCGTATTCGCTGGTGGAGCACCTGGGCACCCGCCTGGGTTTCTGGCCCGCCGTATTGCTGGCGGCGGTAGCGGTGGGTGTGCTAGGTGCCTTGCTGGAAATGCTCGTGCTACGGCGTATTTACAAAGCCCCGGAGCTGTTTCAACTGTTGGCCACTTTTGCGCTGGTGCTGGTGATCAAAGATGCCGTGCTGTGGCTCTGGGGGCCAGACGAGTTGCTGGGCCCGCGTGCGCCCGGTCTGTCGGGCGCTGTGGAAATTCTGAGCCGGCAGTTTCCGTCCTACGATGTATTTTTGATTTTTGTCGGGCCGATTGTGCTGGGCCTGCTCTGGCTATTGCTTACCCGCACCCGCTGGGGCACCCTGGTGCGCGCCGCCACGCAAGACCGCGAGATGGTCAGCGCACTGGGTGTCAACCAGGCCTGGCTGTTCACGGCAGTGTTTGCCCTGGGGGCCATGCTGGCCGGCCTCGGCGGGGCCTTGCAGTTGCCACGGGAACCGGCCACGCTGGAGATGGATCTGAACACCATCGGCGCGGCCTTCGTGGTGGTGGTGGTAGGCGGCATGGGGTCCATCCCCGGTGCCTATGTGGCGGCGCTGCTGATCTCTGAAATCAAGGCCGTTTGCATCTGGCTGGGTGTGGTCGAGATCATGGGTTACAGCCTGTCGTTTTCCAAGCTGACCCTGGTAGTCGAATTTTTGGTCATGGCCGTGGTGCTGGTGGCCCGGCCCTGGGGCCTGATGGGACGGCCCCAGCCCGCCAGCCGCTACGTTGGCATGCAGGAAGAGCCCTTGCGCCGCGCCAGCAAAACCTATTGCGTCGCGGCTGCGGTGCTGGGCCTGGTGTTGCTGGCCTTGCCCTTGCTCACTGCCGGTTCACCGTACACCACAGTGCTGATGATCGACCTGCTGGTGGCCGCCCTGTTTGCCGCCAGCCTGCACTTCATCATGGGGCCAGCGGGTATGCATTCCTTCGGCCACGCGGCCTACTTCGGTCTGGGGGCTTACGGCGCGGCGCTGCTGGTGCGCAGTACCGGCATGCCGATGGAAGTGGCGTTGATCGCCGCGCCATGGGTGGCCGCGCTGGGCGCGCTGGTCTACGGCTGGTTTGCGGTGCGGCTGTCGGGTGTGTACCTGGCCATGCTGACCCTGGCGTTTGCGCAGATCACCTGGGCCATCACCTACCAGTGGGATGCGTTCACCGGCGGCAGCAATGGGCTTACCGGCGTCTGGCCGTCGGAGTGGCTGTCGGACAAACAACATTACTACTACCTCACTCTGGTGCTGGTGGCGGCAGGCGTACTGTGGCTGCGCCGGGTGCTGTTTTCGCCGTTTGGCTATGCCTTGCGGGCCGGGCGTGATTCGGCCTTGCGTGCCGATGCGATTGGCATCAACGTCAAGCGCATGCAGTGGTTGGCCTTTGTACTGGCCGGTGGGGCGGCGGGCTTGGCCGGGGCCTTGTACGCGTTTTCCAAAGGCAGTATCTCGCCCGAAACCCTCAGCGTGGGCCGCTCGGTCGACGGCCTGGTGATGGTGCTGCTGGGGGGCATCCAGACCCTGGCCGGGCCGGTGGTGGGTGCCGTCACCTTCACCTGGCTGCACGACACCGTAGCCCGCAACACCGACTATTGGCGCGCCACGCTGGGCGGCATCATCCTGCTGCTGGTGCTGCTGTTTCCGCAGGGCATTGCCGGTTTTACCCAGCAGCTGTTTGCGCGCCTGCGCCGCGTACCGGAGGGCAAGCCATGAACAACATACCGTTGCTGAAAGTCACCGGCCTGGGCAAGTCCTTTGGCGGCAACAAGGCCGTGGATGGCATCGCCTTCGAGCTGGCCGCCGGTGAGCTGCTGGCGCTGATCGGCCCCAACGGCGCGGGTAAGTCCACCACCTTCAACATGGTCAACGGCCAGCTCAAGGCTGACCGCGGTTCGATCCAGCTGAACGGCCAGGAGCTGGTAGGCCGCAAGCCGCGCGATATCTGGCGCATGGGCGTGGGCCGCACCTTTCAGATTGCCGAAACCTTTGCCTCGCTCACCGTGGTGGAAAACGTGCAAATGGCGCTGCTGTCGCAGGCGGATAAGCTGTTTTCCCTGTGGCGGCGGGCGGCGGACTTTCAGCGTGACGAAGCCCTGCATCTGCTCGACCAGGTCGGCATGCGCGCCCAGGCCGACCGGCCCTGCAATGTGCTGGCCTATGGCGACGTGAAGCGCGTGGAGCTAGCCATCGCCATGGCCAATGCGCCGAAGCTGCTGCTGATGGACGAGCCCACCGCCGGTATGGCCCCCAAGGAGCGCAACGACCTGATGGCCCTGACCAAGCAGCTGGTGGTCGACCGCGGCATGGCCGTGCTGTTTACCGAGCACAGCATGGACGTGGTGTTCGCCTACGCCGACCGCATGATCGTCTTGGCACGCGGTCGCCTGATCGCCGAGGGCAAGCCGCTGGAGATCCGCGACCACCCCAAGGTGCAGGAGGTCTACTTCGGTACCGGCAAGACATTCGAGAAACCCGCCCTGGCGGTGGAAAAGGTGGCCTGATGGCAGTGCAAACCCCAAACTCCACGGCAGCCTTGCTGGATGCCCAAGGCCTGTGCGCCTGGTACGGCGCGGCCCAGGTGCTTTACGGCGTGGACCTGAACGTGCAGCGCGGCGAAGTGGTGGCCTTGATGGGCCGCAACGGTGCGGGCAAATCTACCACCCTCAAGGCCGTGATGGGCCTGCTGGCCAAGCGCCAGGGCCGCGTGCAGTTCATGGGGCACGACATCTCCAGCAGCGAGCCGCACCACGCCGCCCGCTTGGGCCTGGGCTATGTGCCCGAAGACCGGCGTATCTTCACCGACCTGTCGGTGCTGGAGAACCTGTCTGTCGGCCAGCAGCCGCCGCGCCGCTGGGCCGACGGCACAGCGGCCCCGCTGTGGACGCCTGAGCGGCTGTTCACGCTGTTTCCCAACCTGGGCGAGATGCCGCACCGCCCCGGCGGCCAGATGAGCGGCGGCGAGCAACAGATGCTCACCGTGGCCCGCACCCTCATGGGCAACCCGTACCTGGTGCTGCTGGACGAACCCTCCGAAGGCGTGGCCCCGGTCATCGTCGAGCAGATGGCGCACATGATCCTGGCACTGAAGGCCCAGGGCGTGAGCATCCTGCTGTCCGAGCAAAACATGCACTTCGCCGAGCTGGTGTCCGACCGCGCCTACGTACTCGAAAAAGGCCAGATCCGCTACCAAGGCCCGATGCGCGATCTCGCCGCGAACGACGAAGTACGCCGCGCCTATTTGAGTGTGTAGGTGCATGCCCACGCTCACCGTCAACGGCCACCCCCACCCGCTGCCTAAGCGTGGCGCCACCCTGCTGCACCTGCTGCGCAACGATCTGGCCCTGAACAGCCCCAAGTACGGCTGCGGCCTGGGCGAGTGCGGGGCCTGCACGGTGCTGGTGGATGGTGTGGCGGCGCGTGCCTGCGTGATCCCGGCGCAGGGCGTGGCTGGGCGTGACATCACCACGCTGGAAGGCTTGCGCACGGCCCAGGGTTTGCACCCGGTGCAGCAGGCCTTTTTGGACACCCAGGCCGCCCAGTGCGGTTACTGCCTGAACGGCATGGTGATGGTGGCCGTGTCGCTGCTGCAGCACAACCCGCAGCCCACCGAGGCCGAGATCCGCGCCCAGCTATCCCACAACCTGTGCCGCTGCGGTACGCATGTGGAGATACTGCGGGCCGTGCAGCGCGCCGCTGTCTTGCTGGCGGCATCCGTATGAGTATGCGGGCCCAGGATGCGCTGACCCGCGCCGACTTCCATGCGGCCAGCGGCGTGCTGCTGGTGGTGCGCCACCCGCCGCCGGTGCCGCCACCCGCACCCGGCCAACCGGCAGCGGTGCATGCCAACCCGGCCGAAGGGGTGGAGATTCTGCTGGCCGTGTGGGACGACGGCAGCGTCACCGCCCTCAATGGCCACGTCGATCTGGGCACCGGCATCCGTACCGCGCTCACCCAGGTGGTGGCCGAAGAGCTGGACCTGCCCATGGAGCGCATCCACATGGTGCTGGGCGACACGGCGCGCGCGCCCAACCAGGGTGCCACCATCGCCAGCGCCTCGTTGCAAATCCATGCCGAGCCGCTGCGCCGCGCCGCCGCCCAGGCCAAGGCCTGGCTGGCCCAGCGCGGCGCGCCCAGCATTTTTGAGGCGCTGGCAGGCCAGCATGTGCAATTGTTGCTGGACCTGCACGCGCCGGTCAAAGACCCCAAGGACTACCGCACCGTCGGCCAGTCGGTCCCGCGCGTGGACATGCTGGACAAGCTCACCGGCGCACTGGTGTTTGTGCATGACATGCGGGTGTCCGGCATGCTGCACGGCCGGGTGGTGCGCCCGCCGTATGCAGGGGCCGACCATGGCGACTTCATCGGCAACACGCTGCAGTCGGTAGACGAATCCAGCATCGCCCACATCCCCGGCATCCGCGCGGTGGTGGTGCTGCGCGACTTCGTCGGCATCGTTGCCGAGCGCGAGGAACAGGCCGAGCAGGCCCTGCGCGAACTGCGCGTGCACTGGAAGCCCTGGCCCGGCATGCCGGATCTGCGCGATGTGCAGCAGGCCATCCGCAACAACCCGCGCACCACCCGCACGCTGGTGGACGAGGGCGATGTGGATGTGGCGCTGGCGGCAGCCGCCCAGTCGATGCCGCGCACCTACGTCTGGCCGTACCAGATGCATGCGTCGATTGGGCCGTCGTGTGCGGTCGCCGATTGGCAGGGGGCGCAGCTCACCGTCTGGGCCGGCACGCAAAATCCGCATGTGCTGCGCTTCGATTTGTCGCGTTTGATGGGCCTGCCCGACGTGGCCATCAACGTCATCCGCATGGAAGCCGCCGGTTGCTATGGCCGCAATGGCGCCGACGATGTGGCGGCCGATGCAGCCCTGCTGTCGCGTGCCGTGGGCGCGCCGGTGCGGGTGCAGCTGACACGCGAGCAAGAACACCTGTGGGAGCCCAAGGGCGCGGCCCAGTTGATGGAAGTGCAGGGCGGTCTGAATGCCGATGGCTCGCCTGCCGCCTACGATTTCCAGACCTCGTATCCGTCCAACGGCGCGCCCACTCTGGCCCTGCTGCTGACGCGCAGCATCGAGCCGGTGGCCCAGGCCTTCGAGATGGGCGACCGCACGGCGCGCCCGCCGTACAGCTATGACAACCTGCGCGTCAGCGTGCACGACATGCCGCCCATCGTGCGCGCCTCCTGGCTGCGCGGCGTGTCAGCATTGCCAAACTCGTTCGCTCACGAGTCCTATATCGACGAGCTGGCCACCGCCGCCGGTGTGGACCCGGTGGATTACCGCCTGCGCTACCTCCACGACCCGCGCGCCGCCGAGCTGGTGCGCGCCACTGCCGACAAGGCCGGCTGGAAGCCGCACACCCAGCCGCAGCTGCAGCCCGCGCAGGGCGACTGGCTTACCGGCCAGGGCTTCGCCTACGCCCGCTACAACCACAGCAAATGGCCGGGCTACGGCTCGGCCTGGGCCGCCTGGGTGGCCGATGTGGAGGTGAACCGCGCCACCGGCGAGGTGCATGTGCGCCGTGTGGTGGTGGGGCACGATGCCGGCCTGCTGGTGAACCCTGCCGGTGTCGATCACCAGATCCACGGCAACGTGCTGCAAACCACCAGCCGCGCACTGAAGGAAAAAGTGCAGTTCAGCCCCGGCACCAATACCGTGGCCAACCAGGAGTGGGGTAGCTACCCGATCCTGAACTTCCGCGAAGTGCCGGTGATCGAGGTGCTGCACATGCCGCGCCCCGGCGAACCCGCATTGGGTGCGGGCGAATCCTCGTCGGTGCCCGGCACGGCGGCGATTGCCAACGCCATTTTTGATGCCACCGGCGTGCGCTTTCGCGAGCCACCGTTTACCCCCGAAACCGTGCGTTTGGCATTAAATGTGCCTCCGGCGCATGTTCCGCCCACGCCTGTTGCTATTAATTCAGGAGTAAATGCTGCCGAACTAGCCCGCCTGCCTTGGCCCCCACGCCGCGCGCTGTGGGCCAGCGCGGGCGCGCTGCTGGCGGGCGTGGTCGGCCTGGGCGCGGCGCTGTTCGGTGGCCGCGCCGCCATCGCGCCCAGCCTGCAGACCGGTCCATCCGCCTACACCGCAGCCACCATAGAGCGCGGCCGCCAGTTGGCCGCCGTGGGCAACTGCGTGGGCTGCCACACTGCACCCGGCGGCCAGCCCAACGCGGGCGGCCTGGCAATACACACGCCGTTTGGCACGGTCTACAGCACTAACCTCACGCCCGACCCGCAAACCGGCATTGGCCAGTGGTCGTATCCGGCCTTCCAGCGCGCCATGCGCGAGGGCATTGGCCGCGATGGCCGCCAGCTCTACCCCGCCTTTCCGTTCACCGCCTTCGCCAAAACCCGCGACGAAGACCTGACTGCGCTCTACGCCTACCTGCAGGCCCAGCCCGCCGTCCAGGCCGCCACGCCACCCGCGCAGATGCGTTTCCCGTTCAACCTGCGCCCGCTGATGGCCGGGTGGAACGCGCTGTACCTCGATGCCACGCCCTACCAGCCCCAGCCCCAGCAAAGCGCCGAATGGAACCGCGGTGCCTACCTGGTCAACGGCCTGGGCCATTGCGGTGCCTGCCACACGCCGCGCAACGCCCTGGGCGCAGAGCGGGGCGGCAGCGCCTACCTGGCCGGGGCGCTGGTCGACGGCTGGGAGGCCCCGGCCCTGACCGCGCTGTCCAAAGCGCCCGTGCCCTGGAGCGCCGACGCGCTCTACAGCTACTTGCGCCAGGGCCACACCCCCGAGCACGGCGCAGCCGCAGGCCCCATGGCCCCGGTGGTGCGCGCGCTGGCAGCTGTGCCCGATGCCGACATCCGCGCCATAGCGGGCTATCTGGCTAGCTTCCAGACCGAGGCCACACCCCAAACGAATTCCCAGGCTGTCGTTCAGCAAGCCACCCAGGCCGCCCCCTTGCCGGGTGCCGCCCAGCGGCTGTTCGCCGGTGCCTGCGGTGCCTGCCA
Source organism: Rhodoferax sp. RT5P35 (assembly GCF_056521385.1). Taxonomy (NCBI): domain Bacteria; kingdom Pseudomonadati; phylum Pseudomonadota; class Betaproteobacteria; order Burkholderiales; family Comamonadaceae; genus Rhodoferax; species Rhodoferax sp. RT5P35. The sequence goes on from NZ_JBWMAX010000011.1 coordinate 46,422, forward strand.
CCACGACGGCGACGGCCCGCGCCTGCTGGGTGTCAACGTGCCGCTGGCGCTGAACAGCAATCTGCACAGCGACCGCCCAGACAACCTGCTGCAAACCATCCTGAACGGCGTGCAGGAGCCTGCGGGCCGCGATGTCGGCTTCATGCCCGCCTTTCGCCACAGCCTGTCGGACGCGCAGGTGGCCGAGCTGGCGGGCTATATGCGCCAGCGCTTTGCGCCGGACAAGGCCGCGTGGGCGGATCTGCCGCAGGCGGTGGCGCGGGTGCGGGGCCCGTAGCGTTACAGGCGCGTGGACTGGGTGCTCTTATTTTTATAACTAATAGTGCAGATATCCATTGCGCTAGAGCACGATTGCATTCAAATGATTGCGCCAGGTGCGCGTACAGCAGCCCTTCGCGCTTTACCGCACCCGGTCAACCGCAAACCAGGCCTGCATCTCCTCCCGGCTCGGGAAGCTGGCCTGCGTGCCTCTGCGCGTGACGGTCTGCGCGGCGGCCCACTGCGCGCATTGCAGTGCATCACCCAGGGAGAAGCCGCGTGCCAGGGTGGCGGCCAGGGTGCCGCACAGCGCGTCGCCCGCACCGGCGGTGTCGATGGCCTGGGTGGGCAGCGCGGGCAGGTGCTGTGTGCCGGTGCTGTGGCGCAGCAGCACGCCGTCAGCCCCCAGGGTGGTGCAGACGGTGCGCGCGCCGGCCCGGTACAGGGCTTCGGTGGCGGCCTCGGGGCTGCTGCTGCCGGTTAGCTCTGCGGCTTCCACGCGGTTGACCACCAGCACATCCACATCGCCCAGCATGCTGCGGCTATCGAAGTGCACCGGACCGGGGTTGAACAGGGTGCGGCGCTGGTGCTGGCGTGCGTGGCGCAGGGTTTGCACGGTAATGTCCGCTCCCAGGTTGCCTTGCAGAAGCACCCAGTCGCCCACCTGGGTGGCGCGCAACAGCGCCTGCAGGTCGGGGCGGTACTGGGCGGCGGCGGTGTTGCGGGTGGCGATGGTGTTTTCACCCTGCGGGTCCACGGTGATGACCGAGAGGTCGGTGGCGCAATCCAGGCGGGTGATGTGTTGCGTCGCGATGTGCTCCGCGGCCAGTTGGGCCAGAAACCGATGGCCCGCGTCGTCCTGGCCCAGGGCGGCAAACAGCAGCACCGGCACCCCGCTGCGGGCCGCCATGACGGCCTGGTTCGCGCCCTTGCCGCCAAAGTCTTGCAGGCTGCTGTGCACCAGCAGGGTTTCGCCTGCGCGGGGCAGATGGGGTACCGACAGCAGCAGATCCATGGCCGCATTGCCCACTACGCAGACCTGCACGGTCGGTATGGTCATGGGGCCGGAGTGGAGGTGGCCACCCAGTCGTCGAGGATGGCGCGGTACAGGTCGACCGCCTGGTGCAGCCGGTCGATGCGGAAGTACTCGTCGGTCTTGTGCGCCATTTCGGCCTCGCCGGGGCCGAGGATGATGGTGGGCGGGTAGCCGGTGGCGGGGGTGAGCACGGCGGCATCGGTGAAGTACTGCACCGTGCGCGGGCCGGTGGCATGGCCGTTGTAGGTGGCGGCCAGCAGGGTCATCCGGGTCACCCAGGAGTGGGTGGGGTCGGAGTACAGGGGCGGCAGGTCTATCAAAGGCGACAGTTCGATGCTGCCCAGGTGCTGGTGCAAACGCTGCGTCAGGCAGGCGTGGGCAATGCCGGGCACGGTGCGGATGTCGATGCTGAAGTCGGTGCGGTCGGGCACCGAGTTGGTGTTCAGACCGCCCTGGATGGTACCCACATTCAGTGTGGGCGCGCCCATCACCGGATGCGCCTCGCCGACGCTGAACTGGCGGATTTTTTGCAGCGCCTCGGCCGCCAGATAGATGGCGTTGATGCCCTCGTGCGGCATGGCACCGTGCGCCGTGACCCCGCGCGCCGTACCGCGCAGCCACAGCGCCCCTTTGTGGCCGATCAGTACCCGGTTGCCGGTGGGTTCGCCCACCAGCAGCGCACCCAGGGGGCGCAGCAGGGCGGGGTCGGCCAGCAGGGCCTTGGCACCGTCGCAGCCGGTTTCTTCGCCACCGGTCAGGATCAGTTGCAGGCCGTGGCTGCGGCGCAGCGCATCCACCCGCGGGATGCAGGCGGCGATGAAGGCTGCAATGCCCGCCTTCATGTCGCTGGTGCCACGCCCGTAGAGCTTGCCGTCCGCAACGTCGCCAGCGTAGGGGTCGTGGGTCCAGGCGGCGGTGCCCAGCGGTACCGTGTCCAGGTGGCCGGTAAAGCCCAAGGGCGCGCCGCCGGTGGCCCCGGCCACGCTGGCAAGCAAGTTGAAGCGCTGCGCGCCGAACCGGTGCAGTTGGGTGGCGAATCCGGCCGCCTCTAGCAACTGGGCCAGAAAGCGCGCGCAGTCCTCTTCGTCGCCAGGCGGGTTGACGGTGTTGAAACGCACCAGTTGGCGGGTCAGTTCTACCGGGTCGATGGACTGCATGGCGGTACCTTGCAATAGGTGGAATGGGTGGGGAGTGCTATCGCGCGGTCAGCCAGTCCAGGCTGTTGATCCAGAGCTGGCGGTAGCCTGGCCAGCTAGAGAACTCGGGCGGCAGCCAATGGTGCGACATGTCGCTGGTCCAGGCCAGCGTGCGGCCCTGGCCAAATTCTCCGGCCACCAGCAGCGGGTGGCCGGTGTCGGGCACGCTGGCGAGCACGCTGGCACCGGGCTTGACCAGCACCTCGTTGTAGCCCAGCAGGTGCGGCCAGTCGCTGCCCAGTCCGGCCACCACGGGGTGCTGTGCCACGATCTGCGGCGTAAAGCCTTCGGGCACCTCGATACGGTCGTCGTAGGGCAGGCAGGCCACCGGCAGGGTTTCTTCCACCGGCGTGTTGCGGTAGCGGGCGCTGCCGTTGATGCCCTGGAAGCTCAGGTAGCCGCCCACCATCATCAGCCCGCCACCGGCACGCACGTATTCGCGCAGCAGCTTCAGGCGGTTCGGCGTGCGCTGGCTCTTGGCCCAGGTGTCGGGGTGCAGCAGCAGGGTATTGGCTCCGATGTCGGACAGGATGATGGCCTGGTAGGCCATCAGGTCTTCCAGAGACAGGGGGAAGTCTTCCTGTGCCTCGTGGCTGGGCATGTGGGTAATGCGGTAATCGCTGTCGACCAGGCAGCCCAGAAAGGCCTCTGCGCCGTTGTGGTACGTGACCGTGGGGAACTGGTCAAAGCCTTTGATGTGGGTGGCGGTGCTGGTCCAGGTTTCGCCTGCCAGCAGTACGGATTTCACCATTGTTTTCTCCTGTGGATGGGGCCATGCAGCACAGTCTGTGCAGGCCTTGTGTCAAAAAATTGTGCTTGCCAGCATTTGCTAGTGCCAGCCAGCACTAGGTCTGGCGCGAGAACACCCGTGCCGGGTTGTGGACTATCAGGGTCTCCAGTTGCGCCTCGGTCACGCCGTGTCGGCGTAAGCGGGGCAGAAAGTGTTTGAGGATGTAGCCGTAGCCATGGCCGCCATACCGCGTCAGCATGGTTTTGAGGAACACATCTTGCGAGACCAGCACCCGGTGGATGCAACCGGCCTGGATCAGCGCGTGGATGGCGTGGGCGTTGTCTTCGTCCGAAGGGCATTGCGCATCTTCTTCCGGGTAGTAGTAGTCCATGCCGACCATGTCGTATTCCAGCCAGGCACCGCGCGCCGCCAGCGCGTGCTGGTAGGCGGTGTCGCGGTGGCTGGGGTTCATGTGGCACAGCACGGTGTGGTTCAGGTCTGCGCCCTCGGCTTCCACGATGTCCAGTACCCGGTGCCCGAGCCGCGCCCAGCCCGGCAGGTGCACAGACAAGGGCACCTGGGTGGCAGCGCTGGCCCGCGCGGCGGCGCGCAGGGATTTTTCTTCGTTGGCGGTAAAGGCTGCGGACACGCCGATTTCGCCAATCAGGCCGGCCACCACCGCGGGCTGGGTGCTGGCACCGCCGACCTCGAACACCAGTTGCTCGGCCAGTTCGTCAATCGACTGGCGGTTGACGTAGGCTGGGTGCGATGGCTCTAGGTAGAAGCCGGTGGACATGACGATGTTCAAGCCGGTGCGCCGGGCGATGCGTTGCAGGGCCAGCGGGTCGCGGCCAATGCCCAGGTTGGTCGGGTCTACCACGGTGTTGCCGCCTAGTTCGCGGAACAGCATCAGCTCCTCTGCGGCCAGATCGGCATCGAAGAGCTGGCAGTTGTCGCGGTTCATCAGCGGGTTCATGCGCAGCGCACCGAGGATGCCCATGTGCACTTTTTGCTCGCCGATATGCCGGTCGCTGCAGCAGGTGGGGGCCACCCATTTGCCCGCCGCGTCGATCAGTATGTGCTCGTGCATCAGCGTGACACCCATGTCCCCGACTGGTATCGGCCCCAGCACCGTCATCACCTGGCCGCTGTCCACGCCGATGGGCAGGACCGCGCCACTGCGAAAAATAGAGTCGGCCATGGTTTAGCCTTGGCTGCGCCGTTGGGGCGTGAAAATGCGGGTGTTCAGCCAGATCGCCAGCAGCATGATGGCCCCCTGGAGGATCTGCGTGTAGAACGGCGACACATGGATGAGGATCAGCCCGTTGCCCAGCACGGCGATGGTCAGTGCGCCCAGCAAGGAGCCGAGGATGGTGCCGCTGCCGCCAAACAGATTGGTGCTGCCCAGTACCACCGCCGCAATCACCGCCAGCTCGAAACCCACACCCTGGTTGGACGAGCCGCTGCCCAGCCGGGCGGTGATGATCAGACCCGCCAGGGCCGCTGCGGCCCCGCTGAGCATGTAGACCTTCAGCGTTACGCTGCGGATATCCACGCCAGCCCGGCGCACCCCTTCCGCATTGGTGCCAATGCCCACCACGTAGCGCCCAAAGCGGGTGTGGCGCAGCGCCACCCAGCCCGCAAACAGCACCAGGGCGGCCACCAGTGCGGGCAGGGGAATGCCCAGTAATTTGCCCCGGCCGAGTTCGACGAACCAGCCCGTGCTGTCCACCGCCACCGAGTAGCCCTGCGTGACCAGCAAGGCAATGCCGCGCACCACCGACAAGGTGCCCAGTGTGACGATGAAGGCCGGCATGCCCGCATAGGCAATGAAGTAGCCGTTGATGGCGCCTACGGCGATGCCCAGGGCCAGGCCCCCGGCGATGACCACCATGTCGGGCACACCTGCCTGCAGCGCAATCGCCGACAAGGCACCGACCAGCGCCAGGGTGGAGCCGACCGAAAGGTCGATCCCGCCGGTGGTGATCACCAGCGTCATGGTGGTGGCCACGATCAGCAGCGGCGCACTTTGGCGCAGGATGTTGAGCAGGTTGCCGGAGGTCAAAAACGTGTCGGTGGACAGCGTAAAGGCCAGCGTGCAGCACAGAAAAAACGCGGCAATGCTGGCCACGCCTGCGTTCTGGCCGAGCAGCAGTTGCAGGGCCGGGTGCGGGCGCTTCTGGGGGGCATCGGATGCAGGGGGCATTTCGGCGGTCATTTCAGCGGTCGTGTCCATGGTCAGTGTGCGACAAGCGGTTGGGCCGAGCGGGCCATGAATTTGTGGCCCACGATGAGGTTCACGATCTCTTCCAGGTTGGTGTCTTCAATGCGCCGGTCGGCGATGTTCTGGCCTTCGTACATCACGGTGATGTGGTCGCACACCAGGAACAGGTCTTGCAGCCGGTGGCTGATCAAAATCACACTGACACCGCGTGCGCTGATGGTGCGGATCAGCTTCAGCACCGCCTCCACCTCGGCCACCGCCAGGGCGGCCGTGGGCTCGTCCATGATCAGCACTTTGGGGTTGAAGGACACTGCCCGCGAGATGGCAATGGCCTGCCGCTGCCCGCCGGACAAATGCTCCACCGCCAGCCGGGTGTTCGGGATGCGGATACCCAGCCCGTCGAGCATGGCCTGGGCATCGTGGTGCATTTTGGCGTGGTCCAGCACCTGCACGCCACACACCCGGCGCACCGGTTCGCGGCCCAGAAACAGGTTGCCCGCCACGTCCACCGTATCGCACAGCGACAGGTCCTGGTAGACCATTTCAATCTGGTGTGCACGGGCATCGCCGGGGTCGGAAAAGCGCACCGCCTGGCCGTCGATTTCAATCTGGCCCGTGTCCGGGATCACGGCACCCGACAGCACTTTCGAGACGGTGGATTTACCCGCCCCGTTGTCGCCCACGATGCCCAGCACCGCCCCCGGCGCGACCTCCAGGTTGACCCCGCGCAGGGATCGGATGGCGCCGTAGCTTTTGGTGATGTTGTGCATGCGTACGCGTGCAGGCACTGCCGTGCTGTCCATGGTGTTCCTTTGTTTACCGCCAGGTGAGGCATATACCGTGCCGCGTAGCCAGGGCTAGGCTGTGGCTGGGTTGTGGCTGTTTGGCACGGGGATCGGTTTACTTGAATGCCGCGCGGTACTTGCCCACGTTGGCTTTTGTCACGATGGTCACTGGCACCGCAATATTCTTCTCGAAAGGCTGGCCCTTCAAAATCTTCACGGCAGCGTCGATGGCGGCCTTGCCTTCCCCGGCAGGATCTTGCTGGACCACGGCGGTGACAAAACCGGCATCCAGGCCTTTGATGGACTGGGGGCTCAGGTCCCAACCGATGATCTTCACGCGCTGGGTGGCGTTTTGTGCCACGGTGGCGGCCACCAGGCCGATCAAGGCCGGTTCTCCCGTGGCGTACACCACTTGCAAGCCGGGGTTGCCGGAAATCAGGTTTTCAGCCGCGGTTTGGGCCTGGTCCTGCACGTTTTTGCCGTCTACTGTGGCGGTCACGGTGGCACCTGGGGCATCGGCCAGACCGGCCTTGAAGCCGTCCAGGCGCAGGTTCTGGATGAACGAATTCAGCGCACCGACCACGCCGACCTGGGCTTTGCCCGCCAGGTTGGTTTTGACGTAGTTGGCCGTGTACTTGCCAATGTCCATGCCCACCTGCTTGTTGTCCACGCCCACTTGCACCGCGTTGTCGCCGTTGATGACCGCATCGATGGCGATCACCGGGATACCGGCCTTCTTGGCTTCGGTGATGGCGGGTTTGATGCCGTTCACGTCGATGGCCACCACCAGAATCGCGTCCACCTTTTGCTGGATGTAGGTTTCAATCGCGTTGCTTTGGGCGGTGGGGTCGTCGTTGGCGTTGAAGATGGTCAGGTCCACACCGGCGGCTTTGGCGGCATCTTTGGCACCTTGGTTCATTTGGGTGAAGAACAGCGCCTCCTGGTTGATCTGCACCAGAGCGATTTTTTTCTTCTCTGCGGCGACCGCCCCCACGGTCGTACCCAGCATGGCGGCCGTGCATACAAGCACGGCGATCTGACGGAAATTCAGAATGAAACGCATCACCTACCCCTTTGTGTTGGACGGGCCCACCTCCGGGCGCTTGCGCCGCCAGTGGAGCCCTTTGCATGGACCGAAAAACCTCCCCAAGGAGGCCACCCAAACCACATTTACCTATTTAGTAAACCGGTTTACTAAAAGTTTATGGGAAATTTTTTCGTGCGTCAATACATGCAAAATAAAAGTGTTGGGCGTTCGTTCCCGCCATGCCGCAGGTGGGCCAGGACCAGGACTAGGGTGCGGTGCGCGGCGGCCCCACCGAGGCCCGCTGTACCAGCTGGATCGGCAAACGCTGGATGGCGGGCTGCCGCAGCGAAGCCGGGCTGGCCTGGCCGGAGAGCATCTTGATGAGCATGCCGACGCCGGTGCGTCCCATATCCCGGGCCGACTGGCGCAGCGTGGAGATGGGCGGCATCAGCAGGCTGGCAAATTCCATGTCGTCGAACCCGATGAGCGACATGTAGCCGGGCACGTCCAGCGCCCGGTCGCGCAGGGTTTCCAGAATGCCCACAGCCAGATAGTCGCTGGCGGCAAACACGGCGGTGGGGGGCTGGGCCAGCGCCAGCAGCTCAGCGGCGGCCTGTTGGCCAAACTTGCGGTCGTAGGTACCAAACCACACCAGCTTGGTATCGAAGGGAATATGGGCTTCGTTCAAGGCACGCTGGTAGCCTGCCAGGCGTTCGCGCACGCTGAACAGCTCGGACGGACCGGTGACGTGGGCAATCCGTTGGTGGCCCGCCGCAATCAGGTGCCGGGTCGCCTGGTAGCCGCCGCCCACATTGTCCACAAACACTTTGGGCACGTCGGCGCCGGGCACGTCCTCGTCGATCAGCACAATATTGCTGCGGCCGCTGATGAGGTTGCGCAGCGAACCATCGTCGGGCCGGTTGGTGACGAAGACCAGCCCGTCCAGATGCTGGGTGTCCAGCCAGCGCAGGTAGAGTTTTTCGCGCTCCAGCTTGTTGCGCGTGATGCACAGCGCCAGGCCGTAACCTGCCTCGGAGACGGCTTCTTCGACCTCGTCGGCGAGTTCGGCAAAAAACGGGTTCGCCACATCGGGCATGGCCAGGCCAATGGTTTCGCTGCTGCCCAGGCTGAGGCGGCGGGCCAGGCTGTTTTGCCGGTAGTTCAGCGCGACCACGGCTTCATCGACGCGCTTTGCGGTTTCCGGTAGCAAAGTCAGGCTGCGGTTCAGATACCGCGAAACCGTTGCCTCGGAGACGTTCGCATGCTCGGCAACATCGCGAATCGTGGACACTTTTGCCAATTGGAATTTCCCTTTATTTCTGGCAGTTTACTGCCAGAGAGGGCGCTGCCCGCCGGGCGGCATGGGGCTTGCATACATATTCGATGCTTCAGTTTTTGTAGCTACTCGTGCTTGTGGAATATGCGCTGGAGCCGTATTTTCTTAGAATTTCTCAGCGACTCACCAGCCGTCGCGTGATGCACTGCCCCACCACCTGCCCTATTACCTGCGCCAAGGCGTGGTTTGACGCTTCTCTAGACATCCCCGCGCCCGCGCCAAATCTTCCACCGTATCCACATCCAGCACGCACCCCGCGTCCAGTACTACGATTTCTGTAGCTGCTTGCGTAGGCAGAATATGCGCTGCACCCCGATTTCCTTTTAAATTGGCCAACGCCTCCCCGCAGGCCGCCGCAAAGCGTACCGGGTGCCCGCGCTGTCCTTCAAACACCGGCACCAGCATCTCCGTCGGCATGGGGGCTGTGGCGACGTGCCACAGGGTTTGCGCCTGCACCAGCGGCAAATCGCCTGGCAGCACCAGCCAGCCCGGCGCATTCCGCGTGGCCCGCACGGCAGCGGCGATGCTGTCGCCCATGCCGGGGTGGCCTGCGTCCTCCACATGCCAGCGCAAACCACTGGCCCGTACGGCGGCCAGGGTGCGTTGCAGCACGCTTGTGCCGCCCAGGTCGGCCTGCAGTTTGTGGCCGCTGCCGCCGGAGGCTGTAAACCGCTCGCCGCGCCCGGAGGCCAGCACCAGCACCACCGGCAAGTGCTCAGCGATGGGCTCAGCGATGGATTCAGCCATGGGCCGTGCCATGGGGTGCGGCCACGGCATTTTTGACCTGGATGATCTCCGCCAGGATGGACACCGCAATCTCCGCCGGGGTGCGCGCGCCGATGCGCAGGCCGACCGGCCCGTGCAGGCGTTCCAGCTGCGCGGCACCCAGGCCAAAGTGGTCGGCCAGGCGCTGTGTGCGGCTGGCCTGGTTGCGCTGCGAGCCTAGCGCGCCGACGTAGAAGGCGTCGGAGGCCAGGGCTTCGATCAGCGCCATATCGTCTAGCTTGGGGTCATGGCTGAGGGCAACGATGGCCGTGTGGGCATCGGGCGGCAGGGACCGCACGGCATCGTCGGGCATGCCGTCCACGCGCCGCACGCCGGGGGGCAGCGGCTGGACATAGGCATCGCGCGGGTCGCAGACCAGCACTTCGAAGTCCAGCGCGGTAGCCATGGCGGCTACGGCGTGCGAGAGCTGCCCGGCGCCGACCAGCAGCAGCCGCCAGCGCGGTCCGAACAGGGTGGTCAGGGTCTGGCCGTCAAACGCCAGGGTCTGGCCGCGCGTGGCGGCGTGCAGTTGCACGGCACCCGTGGCCAGGTCCAGCGTGCGGGCGACCAACTGGTGGGCGGCGGTGCGTTGCAGCAGCGTGGTGATCCAGCCGGTGTCGGTCAGCGGTTCTTGCACCAGTCGCAGGCTACCGCCGCAAGGCAGGCCGACCCGGGCGGCGGTGGCATGGCTTATGCCGTAAGACAGCAGGCTGGGCAGAGCCGAGGCGGGCAAGCGCTGGGTGTGCAGGTCGTCTTCGACGCAGCCGCCCGACACCGACCCGCTCACCAGTCCGTCGCCGCGCAAGGCCAGTAGCGCTCCTGGCGGGCGGGGGGCGCTGCCCCAGGTTTCCACCACGGTGAACAAGCACACGGCATGTCCGGCATGCCGCCAAGCCAGGGCATCGCCCAAAACGCGTAAATCCAGACTTTCCATGCGGGAATAGTAACGTGCCGTCCACCGCACAGCTGCCGGTTTGTGCGCCCTGTGCGCTGGGGCTACCCGCCTGGCAGGACCCTAAAGCCAGTTAAACTCAAGGGTTTTAGCGTGTGCCCGATGGGCACGCAGCCCTTCTCTCCAAAACTCCCCATGTCTGCATTACCTACCCCAGCCGCGCCCGCAACTTCTTTGGCCACCGGCGATGCCGCCCTGCTGCGGGAAGTGGCCGAGCTGGTGGTGACTGCGCTGAACCTGGAAGTGGCCGCTGCCGATATCGCCCCCGATGCCCCGCTGTACGGCGACGGCCTGGGCCTGGATTCGATCGACATCCTGGAGGTGTCGCTCAGCGTGTCCAAGCAATACGGCTTGCAATTGCGCGCCGACCACGAAGACAACGCCCAGATTTTCAGCTCCCTGCGCAGCCTGACCGACCATATTGCGGCCCAGCGCACCAAGTGATTGCGCCGACCTTTGCCCGCTGGATGCGCTGGGGCAAAGTCGCCGGGGGCGTGGCGCTGTGCCTAGCCTATTCGCTGCTGGCGCACCTGGCCAGCGTGCACCCGGAGCCCGGCGTATGGCAGGTGCTGACAGCCCTGTTTCTGGTGCTGGTGCTGGCCGTGTCCCTAGCCTGGCGCTCGGCGCACCGCTGGCCGATGCTGGCCCTTTGCGTGGCCGGGGCTGCGATGCTGCTCAGCATGGGTGACTGGCTGCGGCTGCACTACCACTGGCTTTTCTTTTTGGAGCATGCAGGCATGCAGAGCCTGCTGTGTATCGCTTTTGGCCGCACACTGGCTGCGGGCCAGACGCCCCTGGTGTCGCGCTTTGCCACCGTGGTGCACGGCCCGCTGTCGCCGCCGTTGCAGCGCTACACCCGTGGGGTCACCTGGGCCTGGACGCTGTACTTTGGTCTGATGGCCAGTCTGTCGGTGCTGCTGTTTAGCTTTGCACCCATGGCCTGGTGGTCGGGCTTTGCGAATCTGCTGGGCCTGCCCTTGATGGCCTTGATGTTTGTAGGCGACTACCTGGTGCGCCGCTGCGTGCTGCCACCCGAGCAGGTCACCGGCATTTGGCAGGCCGTGCAGGCTTACCGCCAAGTGGGCACGCCGCCCTTGCACTGATGGAGCCCGTTTTGACTTTCCCCCTGGTGGCGCACGCCCATTTGAGCGACGTGGTGGCCACCCGCCGCTTCAGCAGCACCGACCATCACCGCATCACCGTGGCCCGCTTTGTGGCCGACGTGGCGCAGCTGGTGGCCGTGCTGCCCGTAGGCGACCACGTGCTCAACGCCTGCGCCGACCGCTACCACTTCGCCGTCGGCCTGGCTGCAGCCATGGTGTCGCGCAAGACCAGCCTGCTGCCGTCCACCCACACGCCCGAGATGGTGCGCCAGATGCGGGTGTTTGCCCCCGACGTGTTCTGCCTGAGCGACGGCCCTTGCACCATCGATCTGCCGCAGTTTGTGTATCCCACGGCCTGGGTGGCCCCCGATGCACCGGTGGCTGCCGTGCCGCAGATTCCGGCCGACCAGACCGTGGCCTTTGTGTTTACCTCCGGCTCCACCGGCCTGCCCGTGCCGCACCGCAAGACCTGGGGGGCCTTGGTGCGCAATGTGCGGGCCGAGGCCGAGCGGCTGGGATTGGTGGATGGGGTGGTGCACAGCATCGTCGGCACCGTGCCGCCGCAGCACATGTACGGCTTTGAATCCACCCTGCTGGTGGCTTGGCAAGGCGGCTCGGTGTTCAGCGCCGACCACCCGTTTTACCCCGCCGACATCTGCAGTGCGCTGGCCCGGGTAGACCGGCCCCGTGTGTTGGTCACCACCCCGGTGCATTTGCGCGCCTTGCTGGATGCGGGGTTGGAGATTCCGGCGTTGGACCTGGTGGTGTCGGCCACCGCGCCCTTGTCACCGCAGTTGGCACAGGCCGCCGAGGCCGCGCTGCACATGCCGCTGCTGGAGATTTACGGCTCCACCGAAACTGGCCAGGTCGCCACCCGGCGCACTGCGCACGGGGCCGAATGGCAGTTGTTTCCCGGGGTGCAATTGACCGCGCAAGACGGCGGCACCTGGGTCTCGGGCGGCCATGTGGAGCAGCCGGTGCCCATGGGCGACGTGCTGGAGCCGTTGAGCGCCACGCATTTCCTGCTGCACGGGCGGATTGCCGACCTGGTCAATATTGCGGGCAAACGCAGTTCGCTGGCCTACCTGGACCACCAGCTCAACGCGATTGCCGGGGTGCAGGACGGCGCTTTTTACATGCCCGAAGAACGCGACTTTGAGGGCGTGACCCGGCTGATGGCCTTTGTAGTGGCCCCGGGTTTGACGCAGGCGGCTCTGCTGGGCGCACTGCGCGAGCGCATCGACCCGATTTTTCTGCCGCGCCCGCTGCTGCTGCTGGGTGAGTTGCCCCGCAACAGCACCGGCAAGCTGCCGCGCGAGGCCTTGCAAGCGCTGGCAAACCACCTCCAAAGACCCCCGCATGCTGTTTGAAACCACCTGGGCTGTCGCGCCAGACCACCCTGCGTTTGCCGGGCACTTCCCCGGCGCGCCCATCCTGCCCGGTGTGCTGCTGCTGGACGCGGTGCTGCTGTGGGCCGAGACGGTGACCGACAGCGTGGCGGGCACTATTGGCAACGCCAAGTTTTTAAGCCCGGTGCGCCCTGGCGAGGTGCTGAACATGATTCTGGAGTCCACCACGCCGGGCAGCGCCCGCTTTGACATTACCTGCGGCGGCCGCAAGGTGGCGACGGGCCAGTTGGCGCTGACTGCTGGTGCCCCGCCATGAGCGACCCGTCTACCCACTGGAAGCAGCGTCCGGAGCGCAGCAATATGCCGATGCTGCGACTCATGACCTGGATCTCGCTGCGGCTGGGGCGGCGCATGGCGCGTGGCATTCTGTACGGCATTGCGGGCTATTTTTTGCTGCTGTCGCCCTCGGCGCGGCGGGCATCGCGGCAGTACCTGGGCCGGGTGCACCCCGGCCAGCGGGTTGGCTGGAGACTGCAGTTCCAGCACTTCATGGCCTTTGCCTCGGTGATCCACGACCGGGTCTACTTGGTCAACGACCGGTTTGATTTGTACGACATCCGCCTGCATGGCCAGCAACTGGTCCACAGCGTGTTGGACCAGAAAAGGGGCGCGTTCATGCTGGGGGCCCATCTGGGCAGCTTCGAGGTGCTGCGCGCCGTGGGCCAGCAGCAGCCGGGCCTGCGGCTGGCGATGGTGATGTTCGAAGAAAACGCCCGCAAGATCAACGCTTTGCTACACGCCATCAACCCCGCCGCCCACAGCCACATCGTGCCGCTGGGCAAGGTGGATTCGATGATGGTGGTGCACGAGCTGCTGGAGTCGGGCGCGGTGGTGGGCATTCTGGCCGACCGCTCGCTGGGCAGCGACAGCACCCGCAGCCTGCCGTTTTTAGGCGCTGCGGCGGCGCTGCCGGTGGGACCGTTTCGCATGGCTGCGATCCTGCGCCGCCCGGTGTTGTTCATGGTCGGCCTGTACGGCGGCGGCAACCGCTACGACATCCACTTTGAAACCGTAGCCGACTTCTCGCAGATCCCGGCGGGCGGGCGCGAAGCCGCCGTGCAGGCCGCCATGGCGCGGTATGTGGAATTGCTGGAAAAATACTGCCACGCCGCGCCGACCAACTGGTTCAACTTCTTTGATTTCTGGCAACCCCCGGCCACCCCCATCCTGAGCACATGATGCCCCCATTCTTTCGATCGCTTGCGGCCCTGGCCTTGGGTTGCGCTGCGCTGTCGGCCCACGCGTGGGACCTGGCGCAACTGATGCAATCCCTGGCCCGCAATACCTCGGGCCGGGCCACGTTTACCGAACAAAAATTTATCGCCCTGCTGGACAAGCCCGTGCTGTCGTCCGGCGAGCTGCTCTACACCGCCCCGGATCGACTAGAAAAGCGCACCTTGCTGCCCAAGCCCGAAACCCTGGTGCTGGACGGCGACACCGTGACCGTGGAGCGCGGCAAGCGCCAGTACGTGCTGCGCGTCAAAGACTACCCCGAGCTGGGCGTGTTTGTGGAGAGCATCCGCGGCACGCTGGCGGGCGACCGGGCCTCTTTGGAGCGCCTGTACCAGTTGACGCTGGACGGCAGCGAAGCCCGCTGGACCTTGGTACTGCGCCCACTGAACCCCAAGATGCTGGCCGTGGTGCAGCGCATCACCATGCAGGGCGAACGCGCCGAGCTGCGCAGCATCGAGGTGGAGCAGGCCGATAAAGACCGCTCGGTGATGCGCATCGACAACGCCGCCGCGCCATGACGCAAGGCATAGAGCAACACATGAAGCAGCGCATTTTCAGCCGCAGCTTCCTGCCGGTGTGGCTGGCCCTGGTGGCCCTGTTGCTGGGCGGCGCCGTGGTGCACCAAACCCGGTTTACCTCCGACATGTCGGCCTTTTTGCCCCAGGCCCCCACCCCCGAGCAGCAGTTGCTGGTAGACCAGTTGCGCGACGGCCTGGTGTCGCGACTGGTGCTGGTGGGTTTGGAGGGCGGTGACGGCCCGACCCGCGCCGCCCTGTCCAAAGCCGTAGCCCAAAAGCTGCGCGCCGAGCCGCAATTCAGCAGCGTCAGCAACGGCGAATCGGTATCCCTGGAACGCGACCAGGCGTTTTTGATGGCGCACCGCTACCAGCTCAGCCCGGCCATGGTGCCCGCGCACTTCACGGTGGACGGCCTGCGTGCGGCCCTGGGCGACACGCTGGACCTGCTGGCTTCGCCCGCTGGGCTATTGGTCAAGTCGCTGCTGCCCCGCGACCCGACCGGCGAATTGCCGCTGCTGCTGGACAATTTAGGCCGTGGCGGCACCGGCCCGCGCAACGCCGACGGCGTGTGGGCATCGCGCGACGGCGAACGTGCCTTGCTGCTGCTGCAAACCCGCGCGGCGGGTTCGGATACCGATGGCCAGCAACAGGCCATGGACCGCATACGCGCAGCGTTTTCGGAAGCCGTTGCCGCCCAGAAAGGTTCTGCGGCCACTGCCACCATGGTGCTGACCGGCCCTGGCGTGTTTGGTGTGAACGTGCGCAACACCATCGAGTCCGAGGTCACGCGCCTGTCCATCATCAGTCTGGGTTTGATCGTGCTCTTGCTTTGGCTGATCTACCGCTCGCTGCGCACCCTGGCTCTGGGCCTGCTGCCGGTGCTGGTGGGGGCCGTGGCGGGCATTGCGGCGGTCAGCCTGGGCTTTGGCACGGTGCACGGCCTCACGCTGGGCTTTGGCACCACGCTGATCGGCGAGGCGGTGGACTATTCCATCTACCTTTTTGTGCAGTCGGACGCGGCCACCACCGACCGGGACCGCAGCGCGTGGGTGAAGCGCTTCTGGCCCACCATCCGGCTGGGGGTGATGACCTCGATTTGCGGCTTTGCGTCCCTGCTGTTGTCGGGCTTTCCGGGCTTGGCGCAACTCGGTCTGTATTCCATATCCGGGCTGGTGGCCGCGGCTCTGGTAACCCGGTTTGTGCTGCCGCAGTTGCTGCCCCGCAGCTTCAAGGTGCGCGATGTATCGGCCCTGGGCGCGCGGCTGGCCGTCGTGGCGCGGCGGGCTGCGACCCTGCGCTGGGCCGTGCTGGGCCTGTGCGCGGTGGCGGCGCTGGCGCTGGCCGTGCAGCGCAACACGGTGTGGAACCAGGAGCTGTCGGCGCTCAGCCCGGTGTCGGCATCCGACATGGCCCTGGACGGCGCGCTGCGCGCCGACCTGGGTGCGCCCGATGTGCGCTACCTGGTAGTGGTGTCGGGGGCCAGCCAGGAAGAAGTTTTGCAGGGCGCTGAAAAAGTCGTCGCCCGCCTGCAGCCGCTGGTGGACGACCACAGTATTGCCGGGGTAGACAGCCCCACCAGCTTGCTGCCCAGCCTGGCCACACAACAGGCCCGGCAGGCCAGCCTGCCCGCCAGCTCCGAGCTGCAGGCGCGGCTGGCCGAGGCGCTGGCCGGCATGCCGCTGCGCGCCGAGCGCCTGGCCCCGTTTGTGCAAGAGGCCGAGGCGGCGCGGCTGGCCCCGCCCTTGCAGCGGGCCGACCTGGCCGGTACGTCTTTGGCGCTGGCGGTGGACGGCATGTTGCTGCAACAAAAGTCCACCGATGGCACGCCGCGCTGGAGCGTGTTTTTGCCGCTGCACGCTGCTGCATCGGGCGATATCGACCCGGTCCGCATCCGCCCGCTGCTGGCCGGAACCGGTGCCTTGTTTGTAGACATGAAGGGCGAAACCGACAGTCTGTACCGCAGCTATCTGCACGAAGCCGTGCTGCTGTCGGGGGCCGGGCTGCTGGCCATCGTGCTGCTGCTGGCCGTGGCCTTGCGCTCGCCCATGGCTGTGCTGCGCGTTTTGGCTCCCTTGGTGGGCGCGGTGCTGTGCGTGGCGGCGGCGCTGGTGTCGGCCGGGCAGAGCCTGACGATTCTGCACCTGGTGGGGCTGCTGCTGATTGTGGCCGTGGGCTCCAACTACGCGCTGTTTTTCAGCTCCGGCCAGGGTGAGATCACGCCGCGCACACTGGCCTCTTTGCTGTTTGCCAACATGACCACGGTGGCGGGCTTTGGCATTTTGGGCTTCTCGCAGCTGCCGGTGCTGCAAGCCATTGGGCTGACGGTGGGGCCGGGGGCGATTCTGGCCCTCTGCTTCTCGGCGGTGTGGGCGCAGACCCCAAAGACGGTTTGATGCGCGTACGCCTGGCGCCCCTGGTGTGGCTGAGCTTGGCCTGGCATGTGCTCGTGCTGGGGCTGCTGGTGTGGCAGCCCGCGCTATGGCGATGGGCCGTGGGGGCACTGGTGCTGAACCATGCCTTGCTGACGCTGGCCGGTTTGCTGCCGCGCTGCACGCTGCTGGGCTCCAACTGGACGCGCTTGCCCGCCGCCGCAGCCGCCCGCGGCGAGGTGGCGCTGACGATAGACGATGGCCCCGACCCGCTGGTCACACCGCTGGTGCTGGACTTGCTGGACCAGCACGCAGCCCGCGCCACCTTCTTTTGCATCGGCGCGCAGGCCGCGCTACACCCCGATCTGTGCTTTGACATCGTGCGCCGGGGCCACGCCATCGAAAACCACAGCCAACTGCACCGGCATAATTTTTCGCTGCTCGGCACGGTCAAGCTGCAGCGTGAACTGCAGGCGGCGCAAGATACCTTGGGCCGTTTGAGCGGCACGCCGCCGCGCTTCTTTCGGGCACCCGCTGGGTTGCGCAACCCGTTTCTGGACCCGGTGCTGCAACGCCTGGGCCTGCAACTGGCCAGCTGGACCCGGCGCGGCTTTGACACCCGCAATGGCGATGCCGCCGCGGTAGCCCGCATCCTCACACGTGGTCTGCGCGCGGGCGACATCTTGCTGCTGCACGACCGCCATGCCGCCGCCACCCCGCAAGGTGTGCCGGTGATTCTGGAGGTACTGCCCTTGCTGCTGGCCGCCATCCAGGCCGCCCATCTGAAACCCGTCACCCTGCGTTCGGCCCTGCTATGACCCTCTCCATGACCGTGCGCACCCTTATCACCCAGGCCGCTGCGCCCTACCGGGCTGCGGGCCAGTACGCCTGGCGCTTTGCCGCCGGTAAATTGGGGGGCGACCCGGTGTTTGTGCACCTGCTGGCCCAGGGCTTTCTGGCCGGGCGCTCCCGCATTCTGGACATCGGCTGCGGCCAGGGTCTGCTGACTTCGTGGCTGTTGTCGGCCCGGCAACTGGCGGCGCAAGGGCGCTGGCCGTCTGGCTGGGCGGCGGCTCCCAACCCGCAGCACATCCAGGGCATCGAGCTAATGCCGCACGACGTACGGCGTGCGCTTGCGGCCATGCCGGAGGCGGTACTGGCGGGCCGCGTAAGCTTTTTGCCCGGGGATATGTGCCGCTCCGACTTTGCGCCGGTCGATGCGGTGGTGATCCTGGACGTGCTGCACTACGTGCCCATCGCTGCGCAAGACGAGGTGCTGCGCCGCGTCAAATCCGCCTTGAACCCTGGCGGGGTGCTGCTGCTGCGCATCGGCGACGCGGGCGCGGGCTGGCCGTTTCGCTTCAGCAACTGGGTGGACTTTGTGGTCACCACCTTGCGCGGCCACCGGCTGGGGGCTTTGCACTGCCGCCCGCTGGGCGACTGGATGGCAGCCTTGCAGGCGCTGGGTTTCACTGTCACGCCGCAACCCATGAGCCAGGGCACGTTATTCGCCAATGTGCTGCTCGTGGCCCAATGTAATGGCTCACCCCCAGGCTACGCTGACCCCCTTGCAGGGGGCGATACCAGTGGTCCGGCAAAGCCGGTCCCACGGTATCCCTGAGGGGCCGACGTTCTGCCGTTCGAATGCGTGTGCGTAGTAACGGCGCATCCTTAAAATTAGCTAAGCTTTTTCCTTCTCCCCTGTGCAAGCACTTCTCCTCTCCCACTTCACCGCCACCAGCGCGATCGGCCACGGGCTGGTGCCGACGCTGGACGCATTGCGGGCGCAGCGTAGCGGTTTGACGCCCTGCGACTTCGGGTCTGCCGTGCTGGACACCTGGATAGGCCGTGTCAGCGTGGTGGACGACGAGGCCATGCCTGCAGATTTGCAGGCCTTTGACTGCCGCAACAACCGGCTGGCACAACTCGCCCTGCGCCAGGACGGTTTTTTTACCGCCGTGCAGGCCGTGGCGGCGCGCGTGGGGCCGCAGCGGGTGGGCGTGTTTCTAGGCACCAGCACCGCCGGTATTTTGCAGACCGAGTTGGCCTACCAGCACCGTGATGCGGCTACCGGCGCATTGCCTGCCGACTTTTGCTACCCGCAAACCCATAACCCGTATTCGGTGGCCGACTTTGTGCGCCGCAGTTGCGCGCTCACCGGCCCGGCCATGGCCGTGTCCACCGCCTGCTCGTCCAGTGCCAAGGTGTTTGCCTCGGCCCAGCGCATGCTGGCGGCGGGCTTGATCGACGCGGCCATTGTGGGCGGCGTGGACACCCTGTGCCTGACCACGCTGTACGGCTTCAATTCGCTGGGCTTGCTGTCCAGCCATCCATGCCGCCCGTTCGATGCGGCGCGCAGCGGGATTTCGATTGGCGAGGGCGCAGCCTTTGTGCTGCTGGAGCGCGCACCGGAGCGGTTGCCCGCCGACGCGGTGCTGCTGCTGGGCCTGGGCGAGTCCAGCGATGCGCACCACATGTCGTCGCCGCACCCCGAAGGACTGGGCGCGCGCCTGGCCATGCAACAGGCGCTGCGCAGCGCCGGGCTGGTGCCGGGCGACATCGACTACATCAACCTGCACGGCACCGCCACCCAGAGCAACGATGCCGCCGAAGGCCTGGCGGTGCAGTCGGTGTTTGGTGCGCGCACCACGCCGTGCAGTTCCACCAAAGGTGCCACCGGCCACACACTGGGCGCTGCTGGCGGGCTGGAGGCTGTGTTCTGCGCGCTGGCCCTGCGGCACGGCCTGCTGCCCGGCGGCGTGCATACCGAGGTGCTGGATGCGCGCCTCGACGTGGACTACCGGCTGTACAGCCAAAACCGGCCGCTGCGCCGCGTGCTCAGCAATTCCTTTGGTTTTGGTGGCACCAATTGCAGCCTGGTGCTGGGGACCGCACCGTGAGCGCGCTCACCGTATTTATCGACGGCGTGGGCCTGCTCGGGCCCGGCATTGCCGACTGGGCGCAGGGCCAGGAACAGTTGGCGGGCCGTGCGCCGGGGCAGTGGCTGAAAACCGTGCTGCCCGCACCCGCGCATTTGCCGCCTGCCGAGCGCCGCCGCTCCGGGGCCGTCATCCGGGTTTCGCAAGCCGTGGGTTTCGAGGCGATTGCGGCCGCCGGGATCACGCCGCAGGGCCTGGTGTCGGTGTTCACTTCCTCCGGCGGCGACGGGGTCAACTGCCATGAGATCTGCAGCCAGCTGGCCTCCGACGACCGCCTGATTTCGCCCACCCGCTTCCACAACTCGGTGCACAACGCCGCCTCGGGCTACTGGGGTATTGCCACTGGTGCCATGGCGGCATCTACCGCCCTGTGTGCGTTCGATGGCAGCTTTGCCGCCGGGCTGGTCGAGGCCCTGACCCAGGCGGTGGTGCAGGCCGAGCCGGTGCTGCTGGTGGCCTTTGACACCGATTACCCCGAGCCGCTGCGCAGCTACCGCCCGGTGCCCGACACCTTTGGTCTGGCGCTGGTGCTGTCGCCGGTGCGCAGCGCCCACAGCCTGGGCCAGATCAGTTTGCACCCTGGCCGCTACCTCAGTCCTGGCCCCGCCGACGTGTTGGTGGATACCGTGCTGGAAGGCCAGCGCCAGAGCATTCCCGCCGCGCGCGGCCTGCCGCTGCTGGCCGCGCTGGTGCGCCAGCAGGCAGGCATGGTGCGGCTGGACTACCTGGACGGCTGCCGCCTGGAACTGGAGTTCACCCCGTGCTGAACGCCGCCGACATCGCCCGGCGCATTCCGCACCACGGTGCCATGTGCCTGCTGGACTTTGTTACGCAGTGGGATGACACCACCATCGTCTGCACCGCCAGCAGCCACCGCGCGTTGGACAACCCACTGCGGGCCCATGGGCGGCTGGGTGCGGCCTGTGGCGTGGAATACGCCGCGCAGGCGATGGCCGTGCATGGTTCTTTGTTGGCGCAAGCCGACAGTGCGCCGCGCGTGGGCTATCTGGCCAGCCTGCGCGCGGTGGCGCTGCGGGTGCCGCGCCTGGACGATCTGGCGGGTGACCTCACCATCACCGCCGAGCGCATCACCGGCGATGCCAACAACATCCTCTACTGGTTCACCGTGGCCGCCGACGGCCAGACCTTGCTGACGGGCCGGGCCGCCGTGGTGCTGGATGCCACGCTATTCAAGGATTCCCCATGACGGATACAAAACGCGCGCTGGTCACCGGCGGCAGCGGGGCGATTGGCGCGGCCATTTGCCGCCAACTGGCCCGCGATGGCTTTGCGGTGGTGGTGCACGCCCACCGCGGCGTGGCGGCTGCGCAGGCGCTGGTGGATGACATCGTCTTGGCCGGCGGCCAGGCCCAGGCCGTGGCCTTTGACATCACCGACCCGGTCGCCACCACCGCAGCGCTAGACCTGCTGCTGGCCGACGGCCCCATCCAGGTGCTGGTCAACAACGCGGGCATCCACGAGGACGTGGTGTTCCCCGGCATGCAACTGCCGCAGTGGCAGCGGGTACTGGATGTGTCGCTGAACGGCTTTTTTCACGTCACACAGCCTTTGATGATGCCGATGATCCGCACCCGCTGGGGCCGCATCATCAGCATCACCTCGGTGGCAGCACTGATGGGCAACCGGGGCCAGGTGAACTACTCGGCGGCCAAGGGGGCTTTGCACGCCGCCACCAAGTCGCTGTCGCTAGAGCTGGCCAGCCGGGGCATCACCGTGAATGCGGTGGCCCCGGGCATCATCCAGAGCGCCATGAGTGAAGCCGCGTTCGATGCCACCCGCATTGCGCAGATGGTGCCCATGAAGCGCGCAGGCCAGCCCGAGGAGGTGGCCGACCTGGTGAGCTTTTTGGCATCCGACCGGGCCGCCTACATCACCGGACAAATTATTTCGATCAACGGAGGCATGGCATGACCGTTTTAACCCACGCTGCGGCGGCCGCTGGTTCGGTCCACAAGGCCGAGTTGCTGCTATTTTTTACCCTGCTGCAACTTACGCTGATCGTATTGGCCGGGCGCATGGGCGGGGCGCTGGCCACGCGCTGGGGACAGTCGGCGGCGGTGGGGGAAATCATTGTGGGTATTTTGCTGGGGCCATCGCTGTTTGGGCTGCTGGCACCGGACGTGTTTGCCACGGTGTTCAAGTCGGCCTCGGGTGAGCCGATGCAGATGCTGTCGCAGATCGGGCTGATTTTGCTGATGTTCCAGATCGGGCTGGAGTTTGACTTTGGCCACCTGACCGAGCGCCGCAACCGCCGCACCGTGGTGTGGGTCAGCATCGCCTGCATGGTGCTGCCGTTTGCGCTGGGCGTGGGCTTGGGCTGGATCAGCGCGCCCATCCTGTCGCCGCAGGCCGATGCGCTGGTGTCGTCGCTGTTCATCGGTACGGCCTTGTCGATCACCGCGCTGCCTATTCTGGGGCGCATTTTGATGGAGTTCCACATGACCCGCACGCCGCTGGGTGTGATTGCCATCAGCGCCGCGGCCATCAACGACGTGGTGGGCTGGCTGCTGCTGGCCCTGGTGAGCACGCTGGCAGTGTCCAACTTTGACGCGCTGACCTTTGCCGTGAAAGTGGCGCTGGTGCTGGGCTTTTTGCTGCTGTGGCAGTGGGGCGTGCGGCCGCTGATGAAGCGTGTGATCCGCCACTTCGAGCGCGGCCAGGCGGCGGGCAGTGATGAGCTGCACCCGCACCTGCTGGGGGTTGCGCTGGCCATGGTGTTTGTGTCGGGCATGGCCACCTACAAGCTGGGCATTTTTGCGATTTTTGGCGGCTTCATGATGGGCGTGGTCCTGCACGACGAGCACGCCTTTGTGCGGGCCTGGAAGGCGCGGGTCAGCCCATTTGTGCTGGTGTTCTTCTTGCCGATCTTCTTTACCTACACCGGCTTGCGTACCAACATTGGCGGGCTGGACAGCCTGGCGCTGTGGGGCTGGTGCGCGCTGGTGTTTGGCCTGGCCACGCTGGGCAAGTTTGGCGGGGCCTACCTCGCCGCCCGCGCTACCGGCCTGAACCACCCCGAGGCCAGCATCCTGGGCATTTTGATGAACACCCGCGCGCTGATGGAACTGATCATCATCAACGTGGGTTTTGACCTGGGCGTGATCTCGCAAAACATGTTCACCATGCTGGTGATCATGGCGATTGGCAGCACTGTCATCACCACGCCGCTACTGCGCCGCTGGCTACCCCAGGTGGGGCATGCGCTGCCCGTGCCTGCTGGCGTAGCGGCATAAACCAGAACACTATTGTTTTGATAGCTGCTGGCGCAGGTTATATATGCGCTAGAGGCCTAAAAGGCTATTAATTTTAGCCTCCGCGCCAGCAGCAGCGGCAGGCGCAGCACAAAGCCCGCAAACAAACGGCTGTGCATCCAGGTCAGCAGGCAGTTGTCGCGCAGGTAGTTGAAGTGCGACACGCCGCCCTCGGCCACGGTGAAGTACTTCACCGTGGCGGGTAGGTTGATGGCGGGCACGCCGCGCCAGCTCATGCGCACGACGGCCTCGGGGTCGAAGTCGAAGCGCCGCATCCAACGCTGGCCCTGCATCACCTGGCGCAGCGGCGCGATGGGGTAGACCCGAAAGCCAAACAGCGAGTCGCCAATGCCGGCCCACAGCGTCTCCAGGTTGGCCCAGCCGTTGGAGATCTTGCGGCCCTGCACGCGCAGTTGCGGCGCGTCGGCGGCAAACACCGGCACGCCCAGCACCATGGCGGCAGGCTGCTGTTGCGATGTGGCCATGAAGGACGGGATCAACTCCGCCGGGTGCTGGCCGTCGGAGTCCATGGTCAGCACGTGGGTGAAGCCCTGCGCGGCGGCCTGGTCCAGGCCCTGCAGCACGGCTGCGCCCTTGCCCACGTTGTGCGGCAGCACCAGCACCTGCAGGCCGGGGTCGGCGGCGGCCATGGCTTGCAGCAGGGCGGCGCTGTCGTCGGTGCTGCCGTCCACTACCACCCACACCGGCGTCCATTGGGCGCGGGCCGCGCGCACGGTGTCGGCCACCTTGATGCCGGGGTTGTAGCTGGGGATCAGCACGAGGTGGGTGGATGAGGCGGAAGTCATTTAGCGGGAATGTTCGGTCACGGGCAGCATGGCGCTGGCCAGCTCGGTGTGGAAATACTGCTCCAGCGTGCGGGCAAATACCTCCACATTGTCCGGCGGGTCAAAGCGCTGGCCCAGCCGCAGCCGGTAAACCATGGGCATGGCTGGGCGGCGCAGCAGCGGCCAGCCCTTGCCCAGAAACGGCGAATTGGTCTCGATGAACACGGTTTGCACCGGCACCTGGGCCTGCTTGGCGATCAGCCCCACGGTGCCCTGGATGTGGTTCACCGGCAGCTGGGTGGTGCGCGTGCCCTCGGGGAACAGCAGCAGGTGGTTGCCTTTGCGCACATCAGCTACCGCCAGTTGCACCATGGAGCGCAGCGAGTCGTTGCGGATGTAACGCGCCAGCCGGGCGCCTGAGCCCAGCAGCAGGTTGTCCATCAGCTCGGCCTTCATCACGCACGATACATGGGGCAGGCGCGAGATCACCAGCACCGCATCCAGCAGCGAGGGGTGGTTGGGCGCAATCACCATGCCCGGCGCGCCGCGCAAGGCATCCAGGGCCGACAGGTCAAACTGGCAGGCCCCCATCCACGCCAGCACCCGTAAATACACCCGAAACACCAGTGTGATGCCCCAGCGCCCGACCCAGGTGCCCACCGCGCGCGGCAGCAGCCAGTACAGGGGCAGGGCCAGCACCGTCCAGTCCATGCACACCATGGCAAACAGCAGCAAGCCCAGGCGCAGGCGCAGCGCGTCCACGCCGTGGCGGATGCCGCGTAAAAGACGAGAGGTCGGCAAAGGCTACAGGCTCCCCGTATCCAGCACGCGGATGTTGCTCTTGCGGCGGCGTATGGCCTGCCAGGTGCGTTTGAAGTTGAGCGCGCAGACGGTGTAGTAAATGCCCTTGAGGAGGCGCAGCGAGTTCCAGATGGGGGTTTTGCCAAAGATGTCGCCCGCCAGCATGGACAGCAGGGCCTCTTTGACGCGGAAGTCGTTGCGTGGCCCCATGAACAGGTCGCGCATGGTGGGGTTGGTCACGCGGTAGATAAACCACGAAAACTCTTTCGGCCCGAGCCGGGTTTGCTGGTCAAAGTGGCGCAGCGCCTGGGCCGCGCGGGCGGGCTCGCGCAGGCAGGTGTCTACGGTTTCGGCCCCCACGAAGCCACCATGCATGGCCAGCATCACGCCCGACGAAAACACCGGGTCGATAAAGGTAAACGCGTCGCCCAGCAGCAGGTAGTTGGGGCCGTGGGTCTGGTCGCAGCTGTACGAGAAGTTGCCGGTCACCTCCACATCCGACACCAGCGTGGCCCCCGCCAGGCGCTCGGACAGCGCCGGGCTCATGGCCACAGTGGCCAGAAAGAAGTCTTTCACCGGCTGGTTGCGGGTTTTCAGGTAGTACGACCAGACCACCGCGCCCACGCTGGTGGTGCCGTCGGCCAACGGAATGAACCAGATCCAGCCGTGGTCGAACCAGAAGATGGTGATGTTGCCCGCGTCCTGCCCGTCGTGGCGTTTGGCACCGGTGAAATGGCCGTAAATGGCCGAGCTGTTGTGTTTGGGGTTGCGCTTTTTGGAGGCGAATTTTTTGCCCAAAAAGGTGTCGCGCCCGGATGCGTCCACCACATACCGGGCTTGCCATGCGCCCTGGCGACCATCGTCGTGCTCGGCGTGGATGGTGGCACCGCTATGGTCGGGGGCAAAGGCCACGTCGCGCACGCGGCAGCCCTCGATGACCTCGGCGCCCTTGGTGGCGGCGTTGCGGATCAAGATTTCATCAAACACCGAGCGCCGTACCTGGTAGGAAAAGGGCATGGTCTTGTCCCACGCGTCGGCAAAGTGGAAGGTGGAGCTTTTTTGGGCGTGCCAGGGCGAGACAAATTCTGCTCCCCACTTTTCCATCGACACGGCCTTCACCTGTTCCAGCACGCCCAGCTTGTCCAGCAGGGGCAGGTTGGCGGGCAGCAGGGATTCGCCGATGTGAAAACGCGGGTGGTGGGCTTTTTCCAGCAGCACCACGGAGTAACCACGCTCGGCCAGCAGGGTGGCGGCTGTGGAGCCTGCGGGGCCGCCACCGATGACCAGCACATCGCAGGCGGTGGGGGTGGGCGCAGATGTCGCAGGGTTTGTTTCGGTCATGGGGCGGCCTTCAAAGAGCAGGGATGACAGGGGCCCGGACGGGCAACGACCGAATCAGGAAGTTGCAGATTTTACTTGCCACACCGCCCGCCATTTCTCTGCGTTTGGTGCGTTTTCCGCCAGGAAAACGTGGCCTGGAATGCGTTTATTATGGAAAGTAGAAACCCCTCTCCATCTCTATTTAGACCGAAAACGCTTTGTCCTCTATGCCCTTGGGTCTGGCACCCATTGCCCCACCGCTGTCCTTGCACTACCTGTCCTGCGGCACCGGGCCGCACCCGGCGGCCCTGGGTGCCGTGCGGTTTGGTGGCACCACGCTGCAGGCCTCGTCGCTGGAGATCGCCACCCCGGTGCTCGGTCAGGCCGGAGATGTGCGTGAGCTGTGGCACACCGGCCAGCCGGTGCGCACTGGTACCCAGGGCCTGCTGCACTACGCCATGTCGGACGACGTACTGTTCGGCGCAATTTGCATTGCGGACACCGACAGCGATGTGGCGCAGTACCCCGGCGGCGGCTACGACCCGCTGCGTCCGTCGTTGCTGCAACAGGCTTCCGAGCAGGCGTACCTGGCCGTGTTTGCCGCGCTGGAGTCGCTGGGCTACCCGCACCTGTTGCGCGTCTGGAATTACTTTTCGGCCATCAACGCCGAGACCTGGGGTATGGAGCGCTACCTGCAGTTCAACATCGGGCGGCAAGATGCTTTTCGCAAGATGGTCCGGCCGTTTCTGGCCGATGCCCCGGCGGCCTGTGCGCTGGGCACCCATGGCGGCGGCTTGCAGGTGTATTTTCTGGCCGCTAAAGTACCGCCGCTGGCGCTGGAAAACCCGCGCCAAGTCAGCGCCTACTTCTACCCTGACCAATACGGGCCGCGCACGCCGTCATTTTCACGCGCGGCACTGGCGACGCTGCCGGGCCAGCGCTGGCTGTTCATCAGCGGCACCGCCAGCATCGTCGGCCACCAGACCCTGCACGCCGGGGATGTGCGCGCACAAACCGAAGAAACCCTGCGCAATATCGCCGTGTTGCTGGCCCAGGCTAACCGGGCAGAGGATGCCCAGGACTGGACCCAGGCCGCCGTGCAGTACAAGGTGTACGTGCGCCACGCGGCAGATTTTGAAGCGGTGCGGGCGGTGCTGGACGCGCAGTTGCCGCCTGCCGCCGTGCGCGTCTACGTGCAGGCCGACGTGTGCCGAGACGACCTGCTGATGGAAATCGAGGCCACGGGCTGCCTGCCTGCGCCAGGGGTTCAGGTGGGCAAGAACCCGTCTACCGATAAATAGCGTTCGCCGGTGTCGTAGTTGAAGCCCAGCACCCGTGCGCCTGGGGGCAGTTCGGGCAGTTTTTGCGCAATCGCCGCCAACGTGGCACCGCTGGAGATGCCCACCAGCATGCCTTCTTCGCGGGCGCTGCGGCGGGCCCATTCGCGGGCCGGTTCGGCATCTACCTGGATGACGCCGTCCAGCAGCGACACGTCCAGATTCTTGGGTATGAAGCCCGCGCCAATGCCCTGGATCGGGTGCGGCGCCGGTGCGCCGCCCGAGATCACCGGTGAGGCCGTGGGTTCGACTGCAAACACTTTCAAATTCGGCCAGGCCGCCTTCAACACCTGGGCGCAGCCGGTGATGTGGCCACCGGTACCTACGCCGGTGATCAGCGCGTCCAGTCCGTCGGGGAAGTCGGCCAGAATTTCCTGCGCCGTGGTGCGCACGTGCACCGCGATGTTGGCCGGGTTTTCAAACTGCTGCGGCATCCAGCTGCCGGGCGTGGCCGCCACCAGCTCCTGGGCGCGGGCGATGGCGCCTTTCATGCCTTTTTCGCGCGGGGTCAAGTCAAAGGTGGCGCCGTAGGCCAGCATCAGACGGCGGCGCTCGATAGACATGCTGTCGGGCATCACCAGCACCAGCTTGTAGCCCTTGACTGCCGCCACCACCGCCAGGCCCACGCCGGTATTGCCCGAGGTGGGTTCGATGATGGTACCGCCGGGCTGCAGCACGCCGGATTTTTCTGCGTCCTCGATCATGGCCAGGGCGATCCGGTCCTTGATCGAGCCGCCCGGGTTGCTGCGCTCGGACTTGATCCAGACGTTGGCCCCCGGGCCAAACAGCCGCTGGATACGGATGTGCGGGGTGTTGCCAATGGTCTGCAGGATGGTTTCGGTTTTCATAGGTCTCCTCGGAAGTGGACGGAAATTTGCCATTGTGGCGCACTGCATAATCGGGGGGTGAAGCCCGCCAGACCGCCGCTGGTGCAATCTGGGAAACCAGGCACTGGAGGAACGTCCGGACTGCATAGGGCAGCGTAGCAGCTAATGGCTGTCCACCGTGAGGTGAGGATTAGAGCAACAGAGACGAGTCTTTGCAGGCAACCCCCGCGGGTGGTCTGTGCGGTGTCAGCGCAAGCTGGCACGCGGGTGGCGTAAGCCGCACGCCCACGGCGCAAGCCGTGGATAGCACAGCACCCTTTGCGGACAGAGCCCGCAAAGGGTGAAACGGGCAATCTCTACGCGCAGCAATACCAAATAGGCCAACGTTGACGGGGCCCCCTGAGTTGGCGGGTAGGTAGCACCGAGCCGGGCGAGCGATCCCCGGCCCAGATTAATGGCGGTCACACGAAGGGCAACCTTCGCGCACAGAATCCGGCTTATCGGTGGGCTTCACACTTTTATATGTGGAATAGGCCTCTAGCGCATATTCCACCTTCGCAAGTAGCTATTTATTCAATAGCATCCATGCGCCATACCCCGCAACCACCGCGGGCTATCGGGGCCACAGATAATTTCTAGCTCTTTTAACCAAGGATGCAGCATGAAGTTAATGGATTACGGCTTGAAGCCCATCGATTTTCAAAACCCCACCGTGCAAACGCCGTCGGACGGCCTGTCGCGCCGCGGCTTTGCCGTGACCGCGCTGGCCACCGGCTTTGCGGTCGCGTCCAACCCGGTGCTGGCCCAGGCCATCGTTACCGACTCCGTTGGCCTGGTGGCGGGGGAGGTCAGCATTCCCGTGGCCGACGGCAAAATTCCCGGCTACCGCGCCATGCCTGCCAAGCCCGGCAAGCACCCGGTGCTGCTAGTGGTGCAAGAAATCTTCGGCGTGCACGAGCACATCAAGGACATGTGCCGCCGCTTTGCCAAGTTGGGCTACTACGCCATCGCACCCGAGATGTATGCGCGCCAGGGGGATGTGTCCAAGCTCACCGATATCGGCGAAATTTTGTCCACCGTGGTCTCCAAGGTGCCCGATGCCCAGGTGGTGTCAGACCTGGACTCGGCCGTGGCCTTTGCCGCCGCCAGCGGCCACGCCAATGCCAGCCGCGTCGGTCTGGTGGGTTACTGCTGGGGTGGCCGCGTCGCCTGGGTGTACGCCCGCCACAATCCCAAGCTGAAGGCCGCCGTGTCGTACTACGGCCTGCTGGACGGCATGCAGGCCGACATCCGCCCGCAGGACCCGGTGGACTTCGCCAGCGAACTGAAGGTGCCGGTTCTGGGCATGTACGCCGGGCTGGATGATTTCATCAAGCCCGCCGCCATCGACCGCATGACGGCGGGCCTGCGCACCTCGGGCAGTGGCTCGGAGATCGTGGTGTTCCCTAATGTGAACCACGGTTTCAACGCCGACTACCGCCCCAGCTACGACAAAACCGCCGCCACCTATGCCACCAAGCTGGCGCTGGACTGGCTGAAAGAGCACGGCGTGTAAGCCAGGCCCCCGCTTTCACAGGCTCCACGGCCCGTCGCAGCGTGCGACGGGCCGTTTGCGTTTCAAGGCGCACCCTCTTGCGCGGATAATTCCCCCATGCACATCCCATTCACCAAAATGCAGGGCGCGGGCAACGACTTTGTGGTGCTCGACGAGACCCAGGGCCGTTTGGGCCTGACCCAGGCGCAGTACCGGTTTCTGGCCGACCGCCACTTCGGCGTGGGCGCAGACCAGATTTTGTCGGTGCGCGCGGCCAGCGCACCGGGCATCGACTTCGAATACGCCATCCACAATGCCGACGGCGGCGAGGTGGAGCACTGCGGCAACGGCGCGCGCTGCTTCATGCGCTTTGTCCACAGCCGGGGGCTGACCACGCAGCGCAGCGTGCGGGTGCAGACCATGGAGCGCGTGCTGCAGCTCCACATGCAGGCTGACGACCGCGTCACCGTGGACATGGGGCTGCCGGTGTTTGACCTGGCGCAGATTCCATTCGATCCACAAGGCCTGCAGCCCAAAGCGGTAAATAATTGGCAAAAATGGCCTCTGGTGCAGGTAGCGTCTGCGCAAGTAGCTATCTTTAGTGTAGCAGTCGTGTCCATGGGCAACCCGCATGCGGTGCACCTGGTAGACGATGTGGATACCGCCCCGGTGCTGGCCACCGGTCCGTTGGTGCAAGCCCTGCCGTGTTTTCCCAACGGGGTCAACGTGGGCTTTATGCAAGTGGTGTCCCGTAGCCATATCCGCTTGCGGGTGTTCGAGCGCGGCGCGGGCGAGACCCTGGCCTGCGGCACTGGCGCGTGTGCCGCGGTAGTGGCGGGCATCCGCTTGGGCCTGTTGGACGCACAAGTCGATGTGGACACCTTTGGGGGCCGCCTGAGCATTGCCTGGGCGGGCATGGACCAGCCGGTGCTGATGACCGGCCCGGCCACCACCGTTTTCGACGGCAGCATCACCCTTCCAGATTAAACCTTTTATGAACATGAACACCAACAACCCCATCACCGAAGACGACATCGCCAACTTCCTGAGCAATACGCCCGAGTTCTTCGAGCGCCATTCGCAGGTGCTGGCCTCGGTGCAGCTCACCAGCCCGCACGGCAACCGGGCGGTCAGCCTGCAAGAGCGCCAGGCCGAGATGCTGCGCGAGAAGATCAAGGGCCTGGAGCACCGCATCATGGACATGGTGCGCAACGGTAACGAAAACGTGATCATTGCCGACAAGCTGCAGCGCTGGGCCCGCAGCCTGCTGCTGACCCGCGCGCCCGGCGACCTGCCCGAGCGCATCGCCCACGAGATCGAGGTGCAGTTTGCGGTGCCGCAGGTGGCCATCAAGGTCTGGGGCGTGTCGGACGAATACGCCCACGCTGCCTGGGCCCAGGGCGTGAGCGAAGACGCGAAGATTTTTGCCTCGTCGCTGACCGCGCCGTTTTGCGGTGTGAATTCCGGCTTTGAGGCTGTCAGCTGGCTGGCCAACCCCGCCGCCGCCATGTCGATTGCCCTGATGCCGTTGCGTACCGGCGTGCTCAACAGCCCCAGTCCGGCCTTTGGCATGCTGGTACTGGCCTCGCCCGACGGCCAGCGCTTCGAGTCGGCCATGGGTACGGACTTTCTGGAGCGCATCGCCGAGCTGGCCGGGGCGGCCCTGTCGCGTCTGCGGGTGTAAATGGCCGGTGCCAGCGATTCCTCCGCGCTGGTCGCCCAGTACCTCGACTACGTGCGCTTTGAAAAGCGCCTGGCTGAGCGCACGCTGGCGCTCTACGCGCTGGACCTGGCCAAACTGAGCGCCCAGGCCGAGTCCGCCGGGGTGGCGCTGACCGATGTGGCCCACCACCACATCCGCCGCTGGGTGGTGCAGATGCACAGCCAGGGGCGCAGCGGGCGCGGCATTGCGCTGATCTTGTCGGGCTGGCGCGGGTTTTACGTCTGGCTGGGCCGCCAGGGTCGGGTGTCCAGCAACCCGGTGCAGGACGTGCGCGCCCCCAAATCCGCCAAACCCCTGCCCAAAGCCCTGGGGCTGGACGAGGCTGTGGGTTTTGCCGACTTTGAAAACGAAGCCGACGACCCGTGGCTGGAAGCCCGTGACGCGGCCATGGTCGAGCTGTTGTACGGTGGCGGCCTGCGGGTGGGCGAACTGACCGGGCTGGACGCGGCACCCAACGCCTCGGCCAAAGGCTGGGTCGATCTGGCCGCGGGCGAGGCCCATGTGCTGGGCAAGGGCAGCAAGCGGCGGATTGTGCCCATCGGCAAAACTGCCGTGGCGGCGCTTGAAAAATGGCTGGAAATACGCGCCGAAGGGCAGGGCACAGAGGTATCGGCGGCGATGTTCCTGGGCCGTTACGGCACCCGCCTGACTGCCGCTTCGGTGTGGCAGCGCCTGCGCCGCCGCAGCCGCCTGGCGGGCACCGCCACCCCGGTGCATCCGCACATGCTGCGCCACTCGTTTGCCAGCCACGTGTTGCAAAGCAGCGGCGACCTGCGGGCGGTGCAAGAGCTGCTGGGCCACGCCAACATCAGCACCACCCAGGTCTACACCCGGCTGGACTTCCAGCACCTGGCGGCCACCTACGACAAGGCCCACCCCCGGGCCAAGCTGCCCGGCGCAAAGTAAGCAGGAAAGCAGGCCGGAAGGCCCCACAATCCGGCCCTATGAAAACCATTCGTTTACGTGAAGGCAAAGAGCGCTCCCTGCAGCGCCGCCACCCCTGGATCTTTGAATCTGCCATCGCCCGGGGCGGTGCCGATGCGGGTGAAACCGTGCGTGTCGAGTCCAGCGAAGGCAAGTTCTTGGCTTGGGCGGCATTCAGCCCCACCTCCAAGATACGGGCCCGCGCCTGGAGCTTTGACGAGGCTCAGCGCATTGATGCTACGTTTTTTGTAGCTGCTGTTGCAAGCGCTATAAGCGCTAGAGCCCGATTTGACGTAAAAAGCGACGGCATGCGCCTCATCCACGGCGAATCCGATGGTTTGCCGGGCCTGATCGTTGATCGCTACGGTGACACGCTGGTGGCGCAGTTTCTGTTTGCCGGGGTGGAGCGCTGGAAAGACGTGCTCATCGATGCCATCTTGGCCGCCACCGGCCTGACCCAGCTCTACGAGCGCTCGGATGCCAGCACCCGCGCCCTGGAGGGCCTGGAGCCCACCACTGGCTGGCTGCGCGGCGACGGCCCGACCGACTTGACCATCCAGGAGCACGACTGGCGGCTCACGCTGGACATTGCCGAAGGCCACAAAACCGGCTTCTACCTGGACCAGCGCGACAGCCGCCAGAAGATGGCCCGCTACGCCCAGCGCCTGCAGTTCCAGCGGGTACTGAACTGCTTCAGCTACACCGGTGGGTTTACCGTGGCCGCTTTGGCAGGGATGCGCGCCGGGGGAGCCATGGGCCACGTCACCTCGATTGACTCGTCGGGTCCCGCGTTGGAGCGGGCAGCGGCCAATGTGGCGCTGAACGGCTTTGCGCCCGAGTGCGTCACCTTTATGGATGCCGACGTGAACGCCTCGCTGCGCCAGTTTGCCGTGCGGGGCCAGACCTTCGACTGCATCGTGCTGGACCCGCCCAAGTTTGCCCCTACTGCCGCCCACGCCGACCGTGCGGCCCGGGCTTATAAAGACATCAACCGCCTGGCCTTCAAGATACTGGAGCCGGGCGGCGTGCTGTTCACCTATTCCTGCTCGGGTGGCATCAACGCCGACCTGTTCCATAAGATTGTGGCCTCGGCCGGTATCGACGCGGGGGTGGATGGCTATATCAGCGAGCGCCTGGGCGGTGCGCCCGACCACCCGATGACAGTCAATTTCCCCGAGGGCGAATACCTCAAAGGGTTGGTGATTTTGCGTAAATGAGCCTGTACAGATGCCGATTGAATTGGCCGCTACACTCCCCACCTGTTAATTTCCACGAAATCGGGTGGGCCGCGCGGCTCCCGGTGCAAAGTTAGCAATGAAAGAACCTATGGCACTCATCCCCGCCACCATCCTGACCGGCTTTCTGGGCTCCGGCAAAACCACGCTGCTCAAGCGCGTGCTGACGGAGGCCCACGGCCAGAAAATCGCCGTCATCGAGAATGAGTTTGGCGAAGAAAACATCGACAACGAGATTTTGGTGTCCGAGCCGGGCGAGCAAATCATCCAGCTCAACAACGGCTGCATCTGCTGCTCCATCCGCGAAGACCTGCGTGCCACCCTGAGCCTGCTGGCCGCCAAAAAGCGCAAGGGCCTGCTGGACTTTGACCGCGTGGTGATTGAAACCACCGGTCTGGCCGACCCCGGCCCGGTGGCGCAGACCTTCTTTATGGACGACGAGATCGCCGAAAGCTACCTGCTGGACTCGATTTTGACCCTGGTGGATGCCAAGCACGCCGCCACCCAGCTCAATGACCGCCAGGAAGCCCGCCGCCAGGTGGGCTTTGCCGACCAGATCTTCATCAGCAAGACCGACCTGGTCGAGCCTGCCGAAGTCGATGCGCTCATGCACCGCCTCAAGCACATGAACCCGCGGGCGCCGCAAAAAGCCGTGCATTTTGGCGAAGTAGCCTTGAGCGAAGTGTTTGACCTGCGCGGCTTCAATCTGAACGCCAAGCTCGACATTGACCCCGACTTCCTGAAAGAAGACGACCACGCAGGCCACGACCATGCCGAGGGCGAGCATTGCGACCACCCCTCGCACCAGCACGGCCACGACCATGGACACGAAGGCGGGCACCATCACCACCACGACGACGATGTGAAGAGCTTTGTCTTCAAGTCCGACCGGCCTTTTGACCCGGCCAAGCTGGAAGACTTCCTGAGCGCCATCGTCAACATTTACGGCCCGCGCATGTTGCGCTACAAAGGTGTCTTGAATATGCAAGGCACCGAGCGTAAAGTCATTTTCCAGGGTGTGCACCAGTTAATGGGCAGTGACCTGGGCCCGGAATGGACTGCAGACGAAAAACGCGGCAGCAAAATGGTGTTTATAGGCATTGATTTGCCCAAGGACATCTTTTTGCAAGGCATGGAACAGTGTTTGGTGTGACGCCCAGAACAGAAATAGTGACGATTGCGGGACGCTAAAGCCCCGCGCCAACCATGAGTACTACCCAAGTGACCACAGCGCCCAAGCCCACCCCCGCCCCCGTGGCGGCTGCCACCGAAGCCACCCCGGCGGTGCAGACCAGCCCCCGCTACACGTCGATTCCGGCCAAGAGCGTGCGTCCTTCGTCGCGTTTGGCGCAGTTGACTGTGCCTTCCATGGCGCCGGCTGTCGCATCCACTGCGGCCAAGTCCAGCTACATGCAGAACGCGCCCGAGCCCATGATTGCGCCTCCGCCCCACGTGGCCGCCAAAAAAGACCCCAAGCTGGCGAACAACTGGAAGACCACCCCGGCCGACAAGCTGACCGATGCCGAAGTCATCGCCATGCCCGACTCCGAGTACATGAACGAAAAGCAGACCGCTTTCTTCCGCCTCAAGCTCACGGTGCTTAAGCAGGACATGCTGAACAACGCCGGTGAAACCACCGAGCACCTGCGCGAAGACACGGTGGTCGTGCCCGACCCGGCCGACCGCGCCACCATCGAAGAAGAACACGCGCTGGAGCTGCGCACCCGCGACCGTGAACGCAAGCTGCTCAAGAAAATTGAGCAGTCCATCAACCGCATTGACGCGGGTGATTACGGCTACTGCGACGAAACCGGCGAACCCATCGGCGTAGGCCGGTTGCTGGCCCGCCCCACGGCCACGCTGTCGCTGGAAGCCCAGCAGCGCCGCGAGCTGAAACAAAAAATGTTTGGCGATTGATAGTTCGCATCTAACCCCGCTGCTTGCGCCGCTGCCACCATGCCACCTAACGAACCCTCGGGTCTGCTGTCCAAGGTCGTCAAGTTTGTCCGCAATCCGACGACGAACTGGTCTGACCTGGACCAGCCCGAGCTCGACAAGGAGAGCCAGTACAGCAAGCAGATGCTCAAGGAGATGATTGAGCGTAAAAAGCGCAACGATTTTGTACGCCGCCGCGAGTTTGACCAGCTGCGCAAATTGCGCCAACGGGAAGTTCAGCCCTCGTCTGATGCGGTGGAGCGGCCGTCCTTCTTCCAAAGCAGCATGCAGTCCAAGCTGGACGACCGCGCCGGTACGATCAAAAAGATCGACGACATCGAAGCGCAAATGTCCAAGCAGTGGTGGAAAGCCAAGGATGCCGGTGCCAGCCAGCCCGTGCGCCTGTCGGGTCATGCCGGTTTGCCGGCTACCGAAGCCCATCCGCTGGGCAATACCCGCGCTTACGCCCCCACCGTGCCCGCCGCGTTGCCCACCCAGGCTGCTGCCCACCATGCGAATGCGTTTGCGCCCACCGACATATCGCCGTTGCGCGATGAACGGCCGTGGAGCGTGCCCACGCCGAGTAGCGAGCCGATGGTGGACATGCTGGCTGCGCTGGACCACAACCTGAACCTGGATTTTGATTTTGGCGTGCCCGCGCAAAAGGCGGCCCAGCCCGCTTCTCTGGATTTGGATTTGCCCGACCTGGAAATGGGTGTGTACGAGCACAACCCTGACCTTGAAGAGGCCGCCATCCGTTTTGCCAATGGCGATGTAGCCGGTGCCGAAGCGGCTTTGCAAGCCTTGCTGCAGCAAAGCCCGGTGCCATCGGTCCATTCCGAGGTGTGGGTGGCGCTGTTTGATTTGTACCGCGCCACTAACCAGCAAGACCGGTTTGACATTGTGGCCATTGATTTCGCCGGCCGTTTTGGGCGTACCGCACCAGCCTGGTTTTCGATTCCAGACCAGGCCGGACTGTCGCTGACGGCCCATGTGTTGCCTGGCGCGGCCGCAGGCCAGGGGGGGAGTTTTACCTGGATGTGTCCGGCGGTTTTGAGCGCAGCAGCCGTGGCCAGCCTGCAAGCTGCCTTGCAATTGCGGGCACCGGCATCGGTGCAGATCGATTGGGCCAGCCTGGGGATCATCGACAGCACCGCAGTGCAAGCCCTGGGCGACGTTTTTGAGGCCTGGGCCGACCAGGTGGTGCAACTGACTTTTGCCGATGTGGGGCATCTGCAAGACGTGCTTAAAAGCCATACCGTGTCGGGCGATGCAACTGCCCATCCCCACTGGTGGCGCGTGCGGCTGGCGCTGCTGCGCATTCTGCAAAGCCAGGATGCTTTTGACATGGTGGCGTTGGAGTACTGCATTACCTACGAGGTGTCGCCACCGGCATGGCAGGCGGCACATTGCGGATACGCCGTGCTGGATGCACACAGCGATGGGGTCTTGCGGGATGCGGTGGCCGTCTCGACATTTGGATCTTCCGACTTCAAAGACTCAGATACTGGCGTGCGTACGCTGCCGCCAGACCTGTCTACCGCCTTGGTGTCTCGGGGGGCTTTGTCGGGGCTTGTGCTGGGCGA
Source organism: Rhodoferax sp. RT5P35 (assembly GCF_056521385.1). Classification (NCBI taxonomy): domain Bacteria; kingdom Pseudomonadati; phylum Pseudomonadota; class Betaproteobacteria; order Burkholderiales; family Comamonadaceae; genus Rhodoferax; species Rhodoferax sp. RT5P35. The sequence goes on from NZ_JBWMAX010000011.1 coordinate 83,581, forward strand.
TGCCTCGGTTGCTTTGGCGCTGGTGGATGCCCAGGCCAGTGGACGCGACTTGCTGGTGGTGGCTTGCGACACCTTGGTGCGTATCGACTTCTCGGCCGCGGGCTCGGTGCTCAACTGGGCTGCAGACCAGCATGCTGCGGGCCGCCAGGTGCAATTTACAGGGTTGCACCGCCTGGCCGCCATCTTCTTCAACGTGATCGGCATCAACGAAAACGCTACCGTCATTCCGCGTCGGAATTGACCTGCTGCCCTGGCGGCGTATGTGCTGCGCTTGCATTTATGGCCCCCACCCTTACCTAGACCCTATGGAACAATTTCACGGCACCACCATCATCAGCGTGCGCCGCCAAACCCCCAACGGCGTGCAAGTCGCCATTGGCGGCGACGGCCAGGTCACGTTGGGCAACATCATTATCAAAGGCACGGCCCGCAAGGTCCGCAAGCTGCACCACGACCGTGTATTGGCAGGCTTTGCAGGTGCAACTGCCGATGCTTTCACTTTGTTCGAGCGCTTTGAGGGCAAGTTGGAAAAGCACCAGGGCCATCTGGTGCGCGCCGCCATAGAGCTCACCAAAGACTGGCGCACCGACCGCGTGCTGCGCCGCCTGGAGGCCATGCTGGCCGTGGCCGACAGGACCGCGTCCTTGATCATTACCGGCAACGGCGATGTGCTGGAGCCCGAGCATGGCATTGTCGCCATTGGGTCGGGCGGTGCCTATGCCCATTCGGCGGCCAAGGCGTTGCTGGACAACACCGAGTTGTCGGCCTCCCAGATCGTCAAAAAGTCGTTGGAGATCGCGGGTGAGCTGTGCATCTATACCAACATGAACCACATCATCGAAACCCTGGACTGACCCATGTCCTCCATGACCCCCCAAGAAATCGTTGCCGAGCTGGACAAGCACATCGTCGGCCAGCACCAGGCCAAGCGGGCCGTGGCCATTGCCCTGCGCAACCGTTGGCGCAGGCAGCAGGTTGCAGAGCCGCTGCGCTATGAAATCACGCCCAAGAACATTTTGATGATCGGCCCCACGGGCGTAGGCAAGACCGAGATTGCCCGCCGTCTGGCGCGCCTGGCCGATGCGCCGTTCATCAAGGTCGAGGCCACCAAGTTCACCGAAGTGGGCTACGTGGGCAAAGACGTGGATGCCATCATCCGCGACCTGGCCGACATTGCCGTCAAGCAAACCCGCGAAACCGAGATGCGCAAAGTGCGTGCCCGGGCCGAGGACGCTGCCGAAGACCGCATTCTCGACATCCTGATCCCCACTGCGCGGAGCCTGGAAGGGCAGGGCCAACCGTCGGATACACCTGACAGCGCGGCCCGCCAGAGCTTTCGCAAGAAGCTGCGTGAACACCAACTCGACGACAAGGAGATCGAGCTGGACCTGGCCGATACCAAGGCGCAGATGGAAATCATGGGCCCGCCCGGCATGGAGGAAATGACCGAGCAACTGCGCGGCATGTTCAGTCAAATCGGCCAGACCAAGCGCAAAACCCGCAAGCTGCCGATTGGCGAAGCCCTGAAGCTGCTAGTCGAAGAAGAGGCGGCCAAGCTGGTCAACGAGGAAGAGATCAAAACCCAGGCCATTTTCAATGCCGAGCAAAACGGCATCGTCTTCATTGACGAAATCGACAAGGTTACTTCGCGCAGCGAAGGCAGCGGGGCCGAGGTGTCGCGCCAGGGGGTACAGCGCGACCTGTTGCCGCTGGTCGAAGGCACCTCGGTGTCCACCAAGTACGGCACGGTCAAGACCGATCACATCCTGTTCATCGCCTCGGGCGCGTTCCATTTGAGCAAGCCCAGCGACCTGATCCCCGAACTGCAAGGCCGGTTTCCGATCCGGGTGGAGCTGCAGTCGCTGTCAGTGCAAGACTTTGAGGCAATTCTGGTGCAAACCCATGCCTCGCTGGTCAAGCAGTACCAGGCGCTGCTGGCCACCGAAAACGTGACGCTGGAATTTCTTCCCGAAGGCATTACCCGGCTGGCGCATATTGCGTTTGACGTGAACGAGCGTACCGAAAACATCGGTGCCCGGCGTTTGTCGACCGTGATGGAGCGGTTGTTGGACGACATCAGCTTTGATGCCGCCCGGTTGGCCGGGCAAACGTTGGTCGTTGATGCCGCCTACGTGGACACCCGCCTCAAGGAACTGAGTAAAAACGAAGACCTGTCGCGGTATATCTTGTAAAAGTTCTAGGCTGCGCGTTCTGCCGCAGGTGATTGCTCATCTTTGTTACACCTGATGCCGTAGCCTCATTCGGCACATTCATAAACCTTTCTAAGTCCTTAATTTTTAACGTTTTTTGTGCAAATCAACATGCAACAATGAGGCTAAGTCATTGATTTGATTGAAAAAATACTGCGCTGCCGGTGGGCGCAGTCTTTTTTTCCTGATACAGTGCAAAAAAGTGCAATTAAGTGGTGAAAAGTGCCTTCGCATCGCCCATTTGGTTGTCGCTCAATAGCAAGGGTGGGCAGTTGTTGTGTTTCAAGGGGCTTCGTCTCTCAGTCTGGATGCGAAGGGTCGGCTCTCGGTGCCGACCCGGCACCGTGACGTGCTGAGCGCGACAGCTGGTGGCCAACTGACCATCACTAAACATCCCCATGGTTGCCTGATGTTGTTCCCGCGTCCCGAGTGGGAGAAATTCCGCGAGCGCATTGCCGAGCTGCCCATGTCTGCCCAGTGGTGGAAGCGCATCTTTTTGGGTAATGCCATGGATGTGGAGCTGGACAGCACCGGCCGTGTGCTGGTGTCGCCGGAGCTGCGCGAAGGCGCGGGTATCCAGCGCGAAACCGTGTTGCTGGGCATGGGGCGGCACTTTGAGTTGTGGGACAAAGCCACCTACGACGCGCAAGAAGCCAAAGCCATGGAAGGCGAGATGCCCGAAGTGTTCAAGGATTTTTCTTTCTAAGGCCCTACGGTGGATACGTTGTGGAAACATACCACCGTCTTGTTGGATGAAGCAGTTGATGCTCTTCTCGACAAGCCGGACTCTTCAACCCACAGCGCCGATGGCGCTGTGGCTACTTACGTCGATGCTACTTTCGGTCGCGGCGGGCATTCGCGCCTGCTGCTGTCCAAGCTTGCCCCCCAAGATCGTCTGATCGCCTTCGACCACGACCCGGAAGCCATTGCCGAGGCGGCGACCATTACCGACCCGCGGTTTTCCATCCGCCACCAGGGCTTCCGCCATCTGGACACCTTGCCCGACGCCAGTGTGGCAGGGGTATTGATGGACCTGGGTATCAGTTCGCCGCAAATCGACAACCCGGTGCGTGGCTTTAGTTTTCGATTCGACGGCCCACTGGACATGCGCATGGACCCCACGCGCGGCGAGAGTGTGGCCGAGTGGCTGGCAACAGCCGAGGTTCAACAGATCGCAGAGGTGGTACGTGACTACGGTGAAGAACGGTTTGCTGGGCCCATTGCAAAGGCGATTGTTGCTCGCCGACAAGAACGCGGCCCTCTATCAACCACCACTGAACTGGCCGAGCTCGTGGCTGGCACGGTCAAAACCCGCGAGGCGGGCCAAAACCCTGCAACGCGGACATTTCAGGCTTTTCGGATTTTCATCAATGCCGAGCTGGAGGAGCTGCAACACGCGCTGAACGCCAGTCTGCGGGTGCTGCAGCCGGGGGGGCGTCTGGTGGTCATCAGCTTCCATTCCCTCGAAGACCGCATCGTCAAGCAATTCATTGCCAAGCATGCGCGCGAGGTGGTGGACCGTCGGGCTCCGAGCTGGATGCTGGGCGGCACCACCCAGATGAAGCTGGAGGCCTTGGGCCGGGTCAAACCCAGCGCGGCCGAAGTGGCGGGCAACAAGCGCTCGCGCAGCGCGGTAATGCGTGTGGCACGCAGGACGGCCGCGCTATGACGCGGTTGAACTTGGTGTTGATGCTTGCGGTGATCGCCAGTGCGTTGTACCTGGTACGGGTGCAGTACGACTCGCGCAGCCTGTTTGTCGAAGTAGACCGGGCGATTGCGCTGTCGCACAAGCTGGAAATTGAAAACGAGCGCCTGCAGGTCGAAAAGCGCGCCCAGGCCACGCCTTTGCGCGTGGAGAAACTGGCCAAAGAGCAACTGCAAATGCGCACCAGCACCCCGGCCATCACCCAGTACGTGACGGTCGCTGCCGCGCCCGCCTCTTCCGCCAACTCCGCCAGCACGGCCGCAGGGAAGGCACCATGAGCCGCAGCGTCCGTTATACGTCCAGCCCCTTGCTGGCCAGCAGAACGCCGGTTTGGCGCAGCAAGCTGGTGGTCGCCGCCATTGCGATCGGCTTTGTCGGCTTGGCCGCGCGCGCCGCCTACATCCAGGTGATTGGCAATGCGTTCTTTCAGCGCCAGGGCGAAGTGCGTTTTGCCCGCACGTTGGAGTTGCCGGCCAACCGCGGCCGCATTCTGGACCGTAATGGCCTGATTCTGGCTTCCAGCGTGATCGCACCCAGCGTCTGGGCCATTCCCGAGGACGTGGACAACGACCCCGAAAAAATCAAGAAACTCGCCAAGCTGCTGGAGATGCCGCTGGCCGACCTGAAGAAAAAGCTAGACGAAGACAAGAGCTTTGTGTGGATCAAGCGCCAGGTGGACGAGCCCATCACCCAGGAGGTGGCGGCGCTCGGCATCAAAGGCATTTACCTGCGCAAGGAATACAAGCGCCAATACCCCGAAGGCGAGGCGATTGCCCACGTGGTGGGCTTCACCGACGTGGAAGACAACGGCCAGGAAGGCATCGAGTTGGCTTTCAACAAGGATCTGGGCGGCAAGCCCGGCTCGCGCCGTGTCATCAAAGACCGCATGGGCCGGGTGGTAGAGGATATTGGCGACCAGGTGCCCCCGGTGGATGGCCGCGAAATCCAGCTCAGCATCGACAGCAAGGTGCAGTTTTTTGCCTACCAGAAGCTGCGTGATGCCGTGCTGGCCAACAAAGCCAAGGCTGGAAGCGTGGTGGTGCTTGATGCCATCACTGGCGAAGTGTTGGCGCTGGCCAACTACCCCAGCTATGTGCCTGATAAACGCAAGAATTTGACCGGCGAGCAACTGCGCAACCGCGCGCTGACCGACACCTTCGAGCCAGGCTCCACCATGAAGCCCATCACCGTGGGTATGGCGTTGGAGGCGGGCCGCATCACGCCGCAAACCGTCATCGACACCTCGCCGGGGCGCTACACCGTTACCGGCTCCACCATTACCGATACCCACAACTATGGTGCGCTGACGGTAGAGGGCGTGATCCAGAAATCGAGCAACGTGGGCGCCACCAAAATCGCCCAGCGCATGACCCCGCACGAAATGTGGGACACCTATACCGCCGTCGGCTTTGGGCAGAAGCCGCAAATCAGCTTCCCCGGCGCGGTGTCGGGCCGTCTGCGGCCCTGGAAGACCTGGCGGCCCATCGAGCAGGCCACCATGTCCTACGGCTACGGCTTGTCGGCGTCCCTGTTCCAAATGGCCCACTCGTACACCGTGTTTGCCCACGACGGCGAAATCATCCCGGCCACCATGCTCAAGACAGACGAACCGGCGGTGGGCGTGCGGGTGTTCTCGGCGCAAAACGCCGCCGCCATCCGCAAAATGCTGCAAATGGCCGCAGGCCCTGGCGGCACCGGCCCGTTGGCGCAGACCGTGGGCTATTCGGTGGGCGGCAAATCTGGCACGGCGCACAAGCAGGTCGGCAAAGGCTACGCCAGCAACAAATACCGCGCCTGGTTTACCGGCATGGCCCCGATCAACAAGCCGCGCATCATCGTCGCCGTGATGGTGGACGAACCCAGCGCAGGCTCCTATTTCGGTGGCATCGTGGCGGCCCCGGTGTTCAGCGAAGTGGTGCAGCAAACCCTGCGCATGATGGGTGTGCAGCCCGACCTGGACGTAAAAGCCCAGGTGGTCTCCAAAGCGGTCGACGAGTCGTTCTGATGTTGCAACTCCATACCCCCGTCGAGGCCGTGGCCTGGTTGCGCAGCCGGGTCATCGGCAGCCTGCAGGTGGATAGCCGCGCCATCCAACCCGGTGATGGCTTCATCGCCTGGCCGGGTGCCGCTGCCGATGGCCGCCAGTTTGTGCAGGCCGCCCTGACCCAGGGTGCGGCCGCTTGCCTGGTGGAGCAAGAAGGTAGCGAGGCCTTTGGCTTTACCAGCGATGCGGTCGCCAGCTATGCCGGCCTCAAGGCCAGCACCGGACTGATTGCCGCCGCTTACTGCCAGCAGCCCAGCGAAAGCCTGGACGTGCTGGCCGTGACCGGTACCAACGGCAAAACGTCCACTGCATGGTGGTTGGCACAGGCGCTATCAAAAACAGAGCTATATGCGCATACTCCCTGTGCGGTAGTGGGCACTTTGGGCATTGGAATTCCGCCCGACGTGCTGGCCACCGGCCTGACCACGCCCGACCCGGTGCGCTTGCAGCAGGCCTTCCGCGGTTTTGTGGACCTGGGCCTGGGCGCGTGCGCCATTGAGGCATCCAGCATCGGCGTGGTCGAGCGCCGCCTGGACGGCACCCGCATCCGCGTCGCCGTGTTTACCAACTTCACCCAGGACCATCTGGACTACCACGGCAGCACCGAAGCCTACTGGCAAGCCAAGGCCGAGCTGTTCCGCTGGCCGGGTCTGCAGGCCGCCGTGGTGAATGTAGACGACCCACAAGGTGCGGAGTTGGCCGCATCCCTTACCGACATTAGCGGCCTGGATGTGTGGACGCTGTCCTGCAGCCATAGCGCGCGCCTGCAGGCCGACAACATCCGCTACGAAGCCGGAGGCCTGTGCTTTGAGGTGGTGGAGGGCGGCGCACGCCACAGCCTGCGCACCGCCGTCATCGGCCAGTACAACGTAGCCAACCTGCTGGGCGTGATCGGTGCCATGCGCGCCGTGGGCGTGCCGCTGGCTGAGGCTGTGCAGGCCTGCCATGGCCTGCTGCCGGTGCCGGGGCGCATGGACTGCATCAACCCACCTGGTCAGCCGCTGGTGGCCATCGACTACGCCCACACTCCCGACGCGCTGGACAAAGCCTTGTTGGCCTTGCAGCCGTTGGCGCAGGCGCGTGGTGGCAAGCTGTGGTGCGTGTTTGGCTGCGGTGGCGACCGCGATGCCTCCAAGCGCCCGATGATGGCCGCCGTGGCCGAGAAGCATGCCGACTTGGTGCTGGTCACCAGCGACAACCCGCGCAGCGAAAAGCCCGAGCACATCATCAGCCAGATTTTGCTGGGCCTGAGCCACAACGCCTGCGTGCACGTGCAGGCCGACCGCGCCCAGGCCATCGCCGAAGCCGTCGCCCAGGCAGCACCCGCCGATGTGCTGCTGCTGGCGGGCAAGGGTCATGAAACAACGCAAGAAGTGGCGGGCGTGAAGCATGCCTTCTCGGACAAAGCCCATGCCGAAGCCGCCCTGGCGCGCCGCCCTGCCAAAGGAGCCGCCGCATGATGACGCTGCAACAAGCCTTGGCTCTGCTGCCAGGCGCACGGCTGGTGGGTGACAGCACGGTTGCCATCACCCGTGTGCACAGCGATACCCGCAGCCTGCAAGCTGGCGACCTGTTTGTGGCTCTCAAGGGCGACACCTTTGATGCCAACACCCTGCTGGCCCAGGCGCAAGCCAGTGGTGCCGTGGCCGCCTTGTGCCACTCCGGCTACGCGCTGCCCGGTCTGCCGTGCATCGAGGTGGCAGACACCCTGGCCGCACTGGGCACGCTGGCCACCGGCTGGCGCGCCCAGTTCCACCTGCCGCTGATAGCGGTGACCGGCAGCAACGGCAAAACCACCGTCACGCAAATGGTGGCCAGCATCCTGCGCGCTGCCCAGCCCGAGGCCTTTTTGGCCACCCAGGGCAATTACAACAACGCCATTGGCGTGCCGCTGACGCTGCTGCGCCTGCGCGCCCACCACCGGCTGGCCGTGGTCGAGCTGGGCATGAACCACCCCGGCGAGATTGCGCTGCTGGCCACCATGGCCCGGCCCACGGTGGCCCTGGTCAATAACGCCCAGCGCGAGCACCTGGAATTCATGCAGACGGTGGAAGCCGTGGCCCAGGAAAACGGCAGTGTGCTGGCGGCACTGGCCGCTGACGGCGTGGCCGTGTTTCCGGCGGACGACGCATTCACCCCCCTGTGGCAGGTGCTCAGCGCTCCGCGTCGCCGCCTGCAATTTGCGCTGGATGCTGCAGACGTGACCGCCGCCACCCCGCTGTGGGCCGATGGCGCTTGGCAAGTCCATGCCCACACCCCTGCCGGGTCGTTGGACTACGCCTTGCACATCGCAGGCCTGCATAACGTGAAGAATTCGTTGGCGGCTGCCGCTTGTGCCCTGGCCGCCGGTGTACCCCTGGCCGCCATCGCCCCAGGGCTGGCAGCGTTCGAGCCAGTCAAAGGTCGCTCCAAGGCGCTGGCCTTGCAGATCGAAGGCCGCAGCCTGACAGTGGTGGACGACAGCTACAACGCCAATCCCGATTCGGTACAGGCCGCGATTGCCGTACTCGCCGCTTTGCCCGGCCCGCGCCTGCTGGTGTTGGGTGACATGGGCGAGGTGGGCGAGCAGGGCCCTCAATTCCATGCCGAAGCCGGTGCCTACGCGCAAGCTTGCGGCATCGAGCAGGTTTTGACTTTGGGCACGCTCGCCAAATACCTGACCCCGTTTGGGGCTAGGCATTTCGACAGCATGGACGCGCTCTTGGCCGGTGTGCAAGCCCAGTTGCCGCATACGGCCAGCCTGCTGGTCAAGGGCTCGCGCTCCATGCAGATGGAACGGGTCGTGGCCTTCATCGCCGCATACGTACAAAAACAACAACATTCCGAGGATTCCCCCCGTGCTGCCTAGTCTTGCCCAGTGGTTGCAAACCCTGTCACCCGAGTTCGGGTTTTTTCGCGTGTTCCAGTACCTCACGTTCCGTGCGGTGATGGCCGCCATGACGGCGTTGTTGATCGGCGTGGCTGCAGGCCCGGCGGTGATTCGCCGCCTGGCGGCGCTGAAGATTGGCCAGCCCATCCGCGGCTACGGCATGGAAAGCCACCTGGCCAAGCAGGGCACGCCCACCATGGGAGGCGTGTTGATTCTGCTGTCCATCGCCATCTCGACCCTGCTGTGGGTGGATTTAAGCAACCGGTTCGTGTGGATTGTTCTGCTGGTCACCCTGGGCTTTGGGGCGATTGGCTGGGTGGACGACTGGCGCAAGGTGGTCAACAAAGACCCCGAAGGCATGCGTTCGCGCGAGAAGTACATGTGGCAGTCGCTGATCGGCGTGGTCGCTGCGCTGTACCTGGTGTTCAGCATTTCCGAAAACTCCAATATGCGCGTGCTGGAGCTGTTCTTCAGCTGGGTCCAGTCCGGCTTTGACCTGAGCCTGCCGCCCAAGGCCGGCCTGCAACTGCCCTTTTTGAAAGAAGTCAGCTATCCGCTGGGTGTGCTCGGCTTTGTGGTGTTGACCTACCTGGTGATTGTGGGCTCCAGCAACGCGGTGAACCTGACCGACGGCCTGGACGGCCTGGCCATCATGCCGGTGGTGCTGGTGGGCTCGGCGCTGGGTGTGTTTGCTTATGTGACGGGCAGTGCGGTGTATTCCAAATACCTGTTTTTGCCGCATATCACGGGTGCGGGCGAACTGCTGGTGTTCTGCACGGCCATGGCCGGCGCCGGGCTGGCTTTTCTGTGGTTCAACACCCACCCGGCCCAGGTCTTCATGGGCGATGTCGGCGCACTGGCGCTGGGTGGGGCTTTGGGTACCGTGGCAGTGATCGTACGCCAGGAAGTGGTGCTGTCCATCATGGGCGGCATCTTCGTGGTTGAGGCTTTGTCGGTGATGCTGCAGGTGAGTTGGTTCAAGTACACCAAGAAGAAATACGGCGCGGGTCGGCGCATTTTGAAAATGGCTCCACTGCACCACCACTTTGAGAAAAGCGGCTGGAAGGAAACCCAAGTCGTCGTGCGTTTCTGGATCATCACCATGCTGCTGTGCCTGGTGGGCCTGTCTACCCTCAAGCTGCGCTAGCACCATGCGGCACTTGCAAGACCTCCCCGTGTTGATCCTGGGCCTTGGTGCGTCCGGCCTGGCCATGGCGCGCTGGTGTGCCCGGCATGGCGCGCAGGTCACGGTGGCCGACACGCGCGAGGCCCCGCCCCAGTTGGCGACTTTGCAGGCCGAAGTGCCCAGCGCGCAGTTCATCGCCGGTCCGTTCAACGCGGCCCTGGCGCAGGGTGTGCGCGCCGTGTACCGTTCGCCCGGCCTGTCGCCCGAAGTACTGGCCCCGGTGCTGGCCGAGGCGCAGCGCGCGGGTGTGCCTGTCGGCGGTGAGCTGACCCTGTTTGCCCGGGCGCTGGCCGATATGCGCCAGGTCGCACCCGATACACCTGCTACAGAGCTGCAGCCTGAGCGGGAGGACGAGGAGGTCTTGCCGTCGGAAGACGACGAAGCCCCCGCGGCCATCGCCGCACCCGCTATACCACTGGGTTACCAGCCCGCCGTGTTGGCCATCACTGGCACCAACGGCAAGACTACGGTGACCTCGCTCACCGGCCAACTGGTGGCCCACGCCGGTAAAACCGTGGCGGTGGCCGGCAACATTGGCCCCACGCTGCTGGATACGCTGGCGGCCCATATGGCCGCAGACACCTTGCCCGAAGTCTGGGTGCTGGAGCTGTCCAGCTTCCAGCTCGACGCGGCCCAGGGCTTTGAGCCCACCGCCGCTGCCGTGCTCAACCTTACCCAAGACCACCTGGACTGGCACGGCAGCATGCAAGCCTACGCCGCAGCCAAGGCCCGTGTTTTTGGCCAGCATGCCCTGATGCTGCTGAACCGCGAAGACCCCGGTGTGATGGCCATGCTGCCCGAGCCGATCCGCGTGCGCCTGCAAAAGCCCCAGTTGCGCCGCCACACCACCTTTGGCGGCGACATGCCCCAGCGCCCTGGCGACTTCGGCATCGAAGTGGTCAACGGCATGGCGTGGCTGGTGCGTGCCCTGGAGGCGGATGAAACCAAGCGCAAACGCAGCGAAGCCGCAGACGACCTGTACATCCAGCGCCTGATGCCCGCCGACGCATTGCGCATCCGGGGCCGCCACAACGCCGTCAACGCCCTGGCCGCACTGGCTTTGGCCACGGCAGCAGGCTGCGCGCTGGCCCCCATGCTCTACGGCCTGCGCGAATACCGGGGCGAGCCGCACCGGGTCGAATCCGTCGACACCGTGCGCGAGATCGAATACTTTGACGACAGCAAGGGCACCAATGTCGGAGCCACTGTGGCCGCGCTGAATGGCCTGGGGGCCGAGCGCCGCATCGTTGCCATCCTGGGCGGAGAGGGCAAGGGCCAGGACTTCACGCCGCTGGCCGCACCCGTGTCGCGCTACGCCCGCGCCGTGGTGCTGATCGGCCGCGATGCGCAGCAGATCCGCGCGGCACTGGCAGATGCGGGTGTCGCCCTGGTCGATGCCGACAGCATGGCCCAGGCAGTGCAGTTGGCCAGCCAGCGCGCCCACCCGGGCGATGCCGTGCTGATGTCGCCCGCCTGCGCCAGCTTTGACATGTTCAAAAATTACGAGCACCGCGCCCAGGTTTTCATTGAAGCTGTCATGGCCTTGGCCGATGCAGGGGAGGGCGAGGCATGAGCACCTTGTCTTTGCGCCTGCCTGCGCGGTTCCGCGACTGGTTCAAGGGCCTGCCCAAGGCGGCGGCCGATGCCTTGCCGGTCAAGCTCGGGGCCAGCGGCTTTTCGCGCACGCCCAGCCAGCCGCAGCGGGTGCATGGCTTCGACCAGCCCTTGCTGTGGGTCACGGTGACACTGCTGGCCTGGGGTCTGGTAATGGTGTATTCGGCATCCATTGCCATGCCCGACAACCCCCGCTTCGCCAAGTACGACCACAATTTCTTCCTCATCCGGCACGCCGCGTTTTTGTGCGTAGCCTTTGTGGCCGCGTTGATCGCGTTCCAGGTACCGATGCGCACCTGGGAGCGCTGGGCCCCGTGGCTATTTATCGTTTCGCTGCTGCTGTTGATCGCAGTGTTGATTCCGGGCGTGGGCAAGGTGGTCTACGGCGCGCGGCGCTGGCTGCCCCTAGGGGTGATGAACTTTCAGCCGTCCGAGATGGCCAAGTTTGCCGTGGTGGTGTACGCGGCCGACTACATGGTGCGCAAGATGGACGTGAAAGAGAACTTCTGGCGCGCCGTCTGGCCCATGGGTGCAGCGGTGGGTACCATCGGCGTGCTGCTGCTGGCCGAGCCCGACATGGGCGCGTTCATGGTGATCGCCGTGATCGCCATGGGCATTTTGTTTTTGGGTGGTGTAAACGCCCGCATGTTCTTCCTGATCGCCACCGTGCTGGTGGGGGCCTTCAGCATGATGATTGCCTTCAACGACTACCGCCGGGCGCGCATCTTTGCCTATCTGGACCCCTGGAGCGACAGCAATGCGCTGGCCAAGGGTTACCAGCTCACCCACTCGCTGATCGCCATCGGCCGGGGCGAGATCTTTGGCGTAGGCCTGGGCGGCAGCATCGAAAAACTCAGCTGGCTGCCCGAGGCGCACACCGACTTCTTGCTGGCCGTGATTGGCGAAGAGTTCGGCCTGGTCGGCGTGATCACGGTGATCTGCCTGTTCTTCTGGCTTATCCGCCGCATCATGCACATCGGCCGCCAGTCCATTGCGCTGGACCGCCTGTTTGCCGGGCTGGTCGCGCAGGGCGTAGGCCTGTGGATGGGCTTTCAGACCTTCATCAACATGGGTGTGAACCTGGGCGCACTGCCCACCAAGGGGCTGACGCTGCCGCTGATGAGCTTTGGCGGGTCGGCAATTTTGTGGAACCTGGTGGCGTTGGCCGTCGTCCTTCGGGTGGACTACGAAAACAGGCAACTCATGCATGGAGCCCGTGTATGACGCAGCGCTGCGCACTAGTGATGGCCGGTGGCACCGGGGGGCACATCTTCCCCGGCTTGGCCGTTGCCGAGGCCCTGCGCGCCAAAGGTTGGCGCGTGCACTGGCTGGGCGTGCCTGGCAGCATGGAGCAGCAACTGGTGCCACCGCGTGGTTTTGCCTTTGAATCGGTTGCATTTGGCGGCGTGCGCGGCAAGGGTCTGGGCACGTTGCTGCGCCTGCCGCTGCGGCTGGCACAAGCCTGCTGGCACAGCGCGCAGGTGCTGCGCCGCGTCCAACCCGATGTGGTAGTGGGCCTGGGTGGCTACATCGCTTTTCCTGGCGGTTTGATGGCCTGGCTGCTGGGTAAGCCGCTGGTACTGCACGAGCAAAACTCGGTCGCCGGGTTGGTCAACAAGCTGCTGGCGAGGGTGGCCAAACGGGTGTTTACGGCGTTTCCAAATGTGTTGCCCCACGGTGTGTGGGTCGGCAACCCGCTGCGGTCCGAATTCCTGCACCAGCCTGACCCGGCCACCCGCTTCGCCAACCGAGCCGGGCCCTTGCAGGTGCTGGTGGTCGGCGGCAGCTTGGGGGCCAAGGCTTTGAACGACACCGTGCCCCAGGCGCTGGCCTTGCTGCCCACTGCGCAGCGGCCCCAGGTGCGCCACCAAAGCGGAGCCAAGCAGATGGAGGCCTTGCGCGCCAGCTATGCGGCAGCCGGAGTGCAGGGCGATTTGACCCCGTTTATCGACGATGCCGCAGCCGCCTACGCGCACGCCGACCTGGTGATTTGCCGCGCCGGTGCCAGTACCGTGACCGAGCTGGCGGCGGTGGGCGTGGCCGCGTTGTTCGTGCCTTTCCCGGCGGCGGTGGACGACCACCAGACCACCAATGCCCAGTTTTTGGTGCAGGCAGGCGGCGGCATGCTGGTGCAGCAGCGTGACCTAACGGCGCAGGGTTTAGCCCAAATGCTACAAAAATTAGAGCGGCATGCACTGGTGAAATATGCGCTAGAGGCCAAAAAGATGCAAAAAATAGGCGCTACCGAAGCCGTAGTCGCTGCCTGTGAGGAACTGGTATGAAACACGCCGTACGCCACATCCACTTCGTCGGCATCGGCGGCTCCGGCATGTCGGCCATTGCCGAGGTGCTGCACAAGCTGGGCTATGTGGTTTCTGGCTCTGACCAGAGCGACAGCGCCACCCTGCGCCGCCTGGGTGACCTGGGCATCACCACCTTCATCGGCCATACGCCCGAGAACGTGGCCGGGGCGGATGCCATCGTCACATCCACCGCCGTCAAGGCCGACAACCCCGAAGTGCTGGCCGCGCGCGAAAACAAGGTGCCCATCGTGCCGCGCGCGCTGATGCTGGCCGAGCTGATGCGCCTGAAGCAGGGCATTGCCATCGCCGGAACCCACGGCAAAACCACCACCACCAGCCTGGTGGCCAGCGTGTTGGTCGAGGCCGGGCTGGACCCCACCTTTGTGATCGGTGGCCGCCTCAACAGTGCCGGGGCCAATGCCCGCCTGGGTACCGGCGACTACATCGTGGTCGAGGCCGATGAGTCGGACGCGTCCTTTTTGCACCTGCTGCCGGTGATGGCGGTGGTGACGAATATCGATGCCGACCACATGGAAACCTACGGCCACGACTTCAACAACCTCAAAAAAGCTTTCGTCGATTTTCTGCACCGTATGCCCTTTTACGGCACGGCGATTTTGTGCACCGACGACCCCGGCGTGCGCGCCATCGTGGACCAGGTGACCAACCCCGTCACCAGCTACGGCTTTGAAGAAGGCGCCCAGGTGCGGGCCGTGGACGTGCGCGCCGTGGGCGGCCAGATGCATTTCACCGTGCAGCGCCGCAATGGCGTGGTGCTGTCCGACCTGGACGTGGTGCTGAATCTGCCAGGCCGCCACAACGTGCTGAACGCGCTGTCGGCCATTGCCATCGCCGCCGAGCTGGACCTGCCCGATGCCGCCGTGCAGCGCGCGCTGGCAACGTTCGAAGGCGTGGGCCGCCGCTTCCAACCGTACGGCGAGCAGCCTGCCAAAGACGGCGGCAACTTCACCCTGGTAGACGACTATGGCCACCACCCGGTCGAGATGGCGGCCACGCTGTCGGCTGCGCGCGGCGCGTTTCCGGGCCGCCGCCTGGTGCTGGCATTCCAGCCGCACCGCTACAGCCGCACCCGCGACTGCTTTGAAGACTTTGTGCGGGTGATTGGCGAGGCCGATGTGGTGCTGCTGGGCGAAATCTACGCCGCCGGTGAGGCCCCCATCGTTGCGGCCGATGGCCGGGCGCTGGCCCGTGCCCTGCGCGTGGCGGCCCGGGTGGAGCCCGTTTTTGTGGACGATATCGCCACCATGCCGCAGGCGATTGCCGATATCGCCCGAGACGGCGACGTGGTGCTGTGCATGGGTGCAGGCTCCATCGGTGCCGTGCCGGGCAAGGTGGTTGATTTGCTATCGAAAAAAGAGCTGCTTACGCAGGTGGAATAAGCGCTATGACTCTAAATTTTTTAAATATGAGCGACTCAGGGCCGCCCCAAGGCGTGAACACCCCCCGGGGGGGCAGCGTAGTACGCGGAGCGACAAGCGGGGGGGCAACATTAGGAAAAGTGGCTGTGCTGATGGGTGGAGCTTCTGCCGAGCGCGAAGTCTCCAAAATGTCGGGCACCGGCGTACTGGCCGCGCTACGCAGCCAGGGTGTGGATGCGCATGCCTTTGACCCGTCGGAGCGCGATCTGGGCGACTTGAAGCGCGAGGGTTTTGCCCGCTGCTTCATCGCCCTGCATGGCCGCTTCGGCGAAGATGGCACGGTGCAAGGCGCGCTGGAGCTGCTGGGCATTCCGTACACCGGCTCGGGCGTGATGGCTTCCAGCATTGCCATCGACAAGGTGATGACCAAGCGCATCTGGCGTGCTGAAGGTTTGCCGACCCCCGGCTGGTTCGAGGTGGACAGCGCGGCCGCGGCCCGTGCAGCGTTCGCCACGCTGGGTGCACCCATGATCGTCAAGCCCGCCCGCGAAGGCTCCACCATCGGCCTGACCAAGGTGCTGTCGCTGGACCAAGTGGATGCCGCCTACGCGCTGGCTGCGCAGCTCGACCCGGCGGTGCTGTGCGAGCAGTTCATCCGCGGCGACGAAGTCACCATTCCGCTGCTGGGCACCGGCGCCCAGACCGAGGCGCTACCGGTGGTGCGCATAGTGGCTCCAGAAGGCAACTACGACTACCAGAACAAATACTTCACCGACACCACCCAGTATCTGGTGCCCTGCGGCCTGCCCGAGGGCGAAGAGGCCGCTATCCAGGCCCTGGTGCGCAAAGCCTTTCTGACCCTGGGCTGCCGCGGCTGGGCCCGTGCCGACGTGATGATCGACGCCGCCACCCGTAAGCCCTACTTGCTGGAGATCAACACCGCCCCCGGCATGACCAGCCATTCGCTGGTGCCCATGTCGGCCCGCGCCGCAGGCATCAGCTATGAAGCCCTGTGCGTGCGCCTGCTGCAAACCGCGGCGCTGGACTACGGAACCCCGACGGCCTGAGCATGCAAAAAGTCGCCCCCCCCATGGACGTGAAACTCATGAACGCCACCGCTACGGTGCTGTTCCTGGGCGCGCTCGTCCTCGGGCTGGTGGCGCTGGTGCAATGGACGGCACGCCAGCCGCTGTTTGCCATCCGTGGGATTTCGGTGGTGGGCGATGTGGTGCACAACAACGATGTCACTTTGCGCGCTAACTTGGGCGGCAAGATCAAGGGCACGTTCTTTACCGTGGACCTGAACGCCACCAAGGCTGCCTTTGAGGCCGTGCCCTGGGTGCGCAGGGCGGTGGTGCGGCGCGAGTTCCCAAACCGCCTGCGGGTGGTACTGCAAGAGCAGCAGGCGGCTGCGTACTGGGGCGACGACAGCGAGTCGCGCCTGCTCAATACCTTTGGCGAAGTGTTCGAGGCCAACGTGGGCGAGGTAGACCACGACGACATGCCCCGCCTGGACGGTCCGGTGGAGCAGGCGGGCCAGATTCTGGGCATGTACCACACGCTAGCCCCCTTGCTGGCACCGCTGGACATGGCGCTGGACCAGTTGACCCTGACCAAACGCGGCGGCTGGCGCATGCAGACCGATGCCGGTGGCGAGGTTGAACTGGGCCGTGGCACGGCCGAAGAAATTACCCAGCGCGTGCAGCGCTTTATCGGCACCGTGGCCCAGGTGGCCAAGGAATATGGCCGTACGGTGGATGCCGTCGAGCAGGCCGATCTGCGCTACACCGAAGGTTACGCCTTGCGCTTGCGCGGCGTGACCACCTTGGCCGCACCACTGCCGGTGCCCAAGACCAAGACAACAGGACATTGAATTACAGGACGCACTATGGCAAAAGAGTACAAAGATTTAGTCGTCGGGGTGGACATCGGCACCGCCAAGGTGATGGTGGTGGTGGCCGAGGTACTGGCGGGCGGGGAGCTGAAGCTGGCCGGTTTTGGCGTGGCCCCCAGCAACGGCCTCAAGCGCGGTGTAGTGGTGAACATTGACGCCACCGTGCAGAGCATCCAGATGGCGCTGAAAGAGGCCGAGCTGATGGCCGACTGCAAGATCTCGCACGTCTACACCGGCATCACCGGCAGCCACATCCGCGGCATCAACTCCAGCGGCATGGTGGCGGTGAAAGACCGCGAAGTCACCGCTGCCGATGTAGCCCGCGTGGTGGAAACCGCCAAGGCCATCCACATCTCTACCGACCAGCGCTTGCTGCTGGTGGAGCCGCAGGAATTCATCATCGACGGGCAGGACGTGAAAGAGCCCATCGGCATGAGCGGCATCCGCCTGGAGGCCAAGGTGCATATCGTCACCGGGGCGCAAAGCGCCGCCGAGAACATCATCAAATGCATTCGCCGCTGCGGCCTGGATGTAGACCAGCTGATGCTGAACCCGCTGGCCAGCAGCCTGTCGGTGCTGACCGAAGACGAGCGCGAACTGGGCGTGGCCCTGGTGGACATTGGCGCGGGCACCACCGACGTGGCCATCTTCACCAACGGTGCGATCCGCCACACCGCCGTCATCCCGATTGCCGGGGACCTGATCACCAGCGACATCGCCATGGCCCTGCGCACGCCCACCAAGGACGCGGAAGACATCAAGGTCGAAAGCGGCTACGCCAAGCAGTTGCTGGCCGACCCGGAAGCCCAGGTGGAAGTGCCCGGCCTGGGCGACCGCGGCCCGCGCATGCTGAGCCGCCAGGCACTCGCCGGGGTGATCGAGCCGCGGGTAGAAGAGATTTATTCGCTGGTGGCCCAGGTCATCCGCGAGTCGGGCTTTGAAGAAGTGCTGTCCAGCGGCATCGTGCTCACCGGCGGCAGCGTGGTCATGCCCGGCATGGTCGAGCTGGGCGAAGACATCTTTTTGAAACCGGTGCGCCGTGGCGTGCCCAAATACCGGGGTGCGCTGTCCGACATGGTCTCGCAGCCCCGCGCCGCCACCGTGATGGGCCTGCTGGAAGAGGCCCGCATCGGCCGTGCCCGCGGCTTCAAGGTGGCGCAAAAAAACGGCTCCATGAAGACCGCGGTGGGCCGCGTCAAAGACTGGTTTGTAGGGAACTTCTGACCATGCGTACTACCCACACCCCCCACTCCTTTCCGCGTGGCAGCCCAGCACCCATGGCCTTGTGGCGATGGCGAACTTGCCATCCACCCTGGTCCCCGGTCAACCCCGTTTCGTTTTTTGAATCTTGCAACAACAGCACCCCATTGACACCATGAAGGAGAACCACATGCCTATCGAAATGATTGAAGTCGAAGAATTTAACCTGGGCACCCAGATCAAAGTGATCGGTGTCGGCGGCGGCGGCGGCAATGCCGTGGAGCACATGATTGGCTGCAACGTACAGGGCGTGGAGTTCATCAGCGCCAACACCGACGCGCAGGCCCTGGGCCGCAGCGTGGCGCACAAGACCATCCAGCTGGGCCTGAGCGGCCTGGGCGCAGGCAGCAAGCCTGACAAGGGCCGTGAAGCCGCCGAACTGGCCGTGGACGACATCCGCGCCGCTATTGCTGGCGCGCACATGCTGTTTATCACCGCCGGCATGGGTGGCGGCACCGGCACCGGCGCGGCACCTGTGATTGCCCGCGTGGCCAAGGAAATGGGCATTTTGACCGTGGGCGTGATCACCAAGCCGTTCGACTTCGAAGGCCCAAAACGCATGGCCAATGCCGACAACGGCCTGGCCGAGCTGGAAGCCAATGTGGATTCGCTGATCGTGGTGCTGAACGAGAAACTGCTCGAAGTGCTGGGCGACGACGTGACGCAGGACGAAGCCTTCGCCCACGCCAACGACGTGCTGAAAAACGCTGTCGGCGGTATTGCTGAAATCATCAACGTGCCCGGCCATGTGAACGTCGACTTCGAAGACGTGCGCACCGTGATGGGTGAGCCCGGCAAAGCCATGATGGGTACCGCCGTGGCCGACGGACCTGACCGCGCCCGCATCGCCGCCGAGCAGGCAGTTGCTTGCCCGCTGCTGGAAGGCATCGACCTGTCGGGTGCCAAGGGCGTACTGGTGCTGATCACCGCCGCCAAGGGTTCGCTCAAGCTGAACGAATCCAAGCTGGCCATGAACACCATCCGCGCCTACGCATCGCCGGACGCGCATGTGATCTACGGCACGGCCTACGACGACAGCCTGGGCGAGAAAATCCGCGTGACCGTGGTGGCCACAGGCCTGAGCAAACGCCGTGTAGCGGCCCCGCTGCAAGTGGTGGTGCAGCGCACCGGCACCGACAACGTAGGCTTCACCCTGCCGGTACAAGGCAACAGTAACGGCATGGGGGGCATGGGCAACGGCCAGCCCGACTACGAGTCGCTGCGCGGCCCAGCGGTGTGGCGCACGCCCAACCGCACCCAGGCCAGCGCCCGGGTGGACGCACTCTCGTCGGGCGGCATGGACGACTACGAGATCCCCGCTTTCCTCCGTAAGCAAGCCGATTAAGGGTCTTCACCCACCGATCTCGCACCTGTGGCGGGATCGGCGGGAATGCCTTTTCTCGATCTCAGCCATCAACATTGCTGATCGTGGGCGATAGGCCTGCCAACTAAAATCGCTCCATGCTTCAGCAACGAACCCTCAAGTCCCTTACCAAAGCCGTGGGTGTGGGCGTGCACAGCGGCCAGCGGGTCGAACTGACGCTGCGCCCGGCGCCACCCGATACCGGCATTGTGTTTCGCCGTACCGATCTGCCGGTGCCGGTAGACATTGCCATGACGGCCACCTCGGTGACCGATACGCGCATGGCCACCACGGTGTCGAGCGGCACGGCCAAGGTGTCTACGGTGGAGCATCTGATGTCGGCCTGCGCGGGTCTGGGCATCGACAACCTGATTGTGGAAATCACCGCTGAAGAAGTACCCATCCTGGATGGCTCCGCTGCGGCCTTTGTGTACCTGCTGCAAACGGCGGGTATCGAGCTGCAAAAAGCCCCACGCCGCTTCATCCGCGTGACCCAGCCGGTAGAAGTGCGCGAAGGCACGGGCACGGCAGAAAAGTGGGCCCGGCTGGAGCCGTACCACGGCTACAAGCTGAGTTTTGACATCATTTTTGACCACCCCGCAGTGGATTCCACCGGCCAGCATGTCGAGTTCGACCTGGGATCTGACTCCTACACCCGCGACATCGCCCGCGCCCGCACCTTCGGCTTCACCCGCGATGCCGAGATGCTGCGCGCCAACGGCCTGGGCCTGGGCGGTGGCATGGACAACGCCATCCTGATGGACGACTACAAGGTGCTCAACGCGGGCGGTCTGCGCTACGACGATGAATTCGTGAAGCACAAGGTGCTGGACGCGATGGGCGATATGTACATGCTGGGCAAGCCCTTGCTGGCCAGCTACAGCGCCATGAAGTCTGGCCACGCGCTGAACAACAAACTCATCCGCGCGCTGATGCTGAACACCGAGGCCTGGGAAATCGTCACGTTTGACGATGCCTCCAAGGCCCCCGCAGGCTTCGCCCAACTCGCCCGGGCTTGGTAGCTCCATGCTGCTGTTCCGCTGGGCCATCCTGTTCCTGCTGCTGGGCGCCGGTGTGTCCTTCGCCTTCTATGTCGGCACGCGCGACCGCCGTTACTTGCGCTGGGGCTGGGTGGTTTTGAAATGGACGCTGCTGGCGGCGTTTGGTTTCTTCACGGTGTTAATTCTCGAACGCCTGGCTTAACAAAGGCCAGCGTAGCGAAGCCCCTTCGTGGACGGCGCGGAGCTGGCTCTGCCAGGCCGCTGCAGTTGCCCCCTGCAAGGGGGTTGGCGCAAGATGCGAAGCACTGCAGCCTGGGGGTGTACTAATTAATCCGGCCGTCGCGGTACATGCCGCTGGTCTTGCGGGTCAGTGGTGTGGCCTGCGCCAACCGGGCCATCGCATGCCCCACATGGGCGTGGGTGATGGCCATGCCCAGGGCATCCGCGGCATCTTTGCCGGGCAGCACGGGCAACTTCAACAACCGTTTCACCATTTCCTGCACCTGTGTCTTGTCGGCCCGGCCATGGCCAACCACGGCTTTTTTCATTTGCAGCGCGGTGTACTCGTGCACCTGCAAATTGCTGTGCCCCAGCGCCGCCAGGCTGGCCCCGCGTGCCTGGCCCAGCAGCAAGGTGGACTGCGGGTTGACGTTCACAAAGATGATTTCCACCGACGCGGCATCCGGCTCGTAGCGGGTACAGACCTCGCAAATCCCGTCAAACAGAATCTTGATGCGCGCAGGCAGCTGCCCCAGGTCCAGGTGCGTGGTCTTGATGGTGCCGCTGGCCACGTAGCCCAGGTTGGAACCATCCACGTCGATGATGCCGAAGCCTGTAGTCTGTAGGCCAGGGTCGATGCCGAGAAGTCGCATGCTATTTATTTGAGAGCTGATTGTGCAAGTAGAGTATGCGCTACAGCCTGAAAAACCACCGAACCGAGTGGAAAAAGATCGGCGCAGCAAAGCACAGTGCGTCCACCCGGTCCAGCAGGCCGCTGGCACCGGTGATGGACTGGCCCTCGGTGCCCCAGTTGGTGATGCC
Source organism: Rhodoferax sp. RT5P35 (assembly GCF_056521385.1). Taxonomy (NCBI): domain Bacteria; kingdom Pseudomonadati; phylum Pseudomonadota; class Betaproteobacteria; order Burkholderiales; family Comamonadaceae; genus Rhodoferax; species Rhodoferax sp. RT5P35. Next base: position 105,450 of record NZ_JBWMAX010000011.1, read on the forward strand.
GCGGTCGCGTTTCAGGGCTTTCATCACCAGGTGGCCAGCGGTGCCCGCCACGCAGGCGATCAGCGCCATGGCCAGGGCCTGGCCGGGTTTGAAGGGGGTGATGCCCGCCAGCAAGCCCCCTACCAGGCCACCGGCGGCTACGCCCATGCCCCAGCTGGTCCAGTTGAAACTTTGGCTGATGTGCGGCGCGCGCGGTGGCCGTTGGAGCTTGCGAGAGGCCAAGTGCTGCACCAGCATGCAGGTCTGCACCACCAGCACTAAAAAGAAGACCAAAAAGGCACTTTTGTCGGCGTAGCCGGGGATTTCCAGCCTCACCAGCGCCGGGATGTGGCTGGTGCCGTACACGCAGACCATGATGCCCCACTGCATCTTGGCGTTGCGCTCCAGAAAGCGGTGCGGGTCGTCGGCCAGCGCGCCTACCAGCGGCAGGGCCAGAAACACATACACCGGGATGAACACCGTGAACAGGTCGAAGTACCGCCCGCCGACCAGCCAGAACTGCACCGGCAGCACCACAAAAAACGCCAGGATCAGGCTGCGGTGGTCGCCCCGGTGGGTGGGCGACAAGGTGATGAATTCGCGCAGCGCAAAAAACGCCACCAGGCCAAACAAGGTGATGGCAAACCAGCCGCCCAGCACCCAGCCCAGCCAGAAGGTGGCGGCCATGAACCAGGTGTTTTTCATGACCCGGCGCAGGTCGTTCAGGTTGGAGCCAAACGCGGCCTTGAAGGCTCCGTCGTCGCGTTCGCGCAGCGACACCAGCAGCAGCGCGGCGCTGGCCAGGGATAGCACGCCAAACACCAGCAAAAACAGCGCAGCCACCTGCTGGCTGCCACTGAGCGCACGTAGAAACTGGTTCATATGTCTCGCAGGGCAATCACGTTCAGCCGCGCCCGGTCCAGAAACGCCCGCCGCTCCTCACCCGGCTGCACCTGCATCGGTGTGCCAAAGGTCACCGAGCACAGCACCGGCACCGGAATCACCTCGCCCTTGGGCATGACGCGCTGCACGTTGTGGATCCAGGTGGGCACCAGCACCACCTGCGGAAACTGCACCGCCAGGTTGAACAGCCCGGCCTTGAAGGGCTGGGGTTCGGGCGCAAAGCCCCGCGTACCTTCGGGGAACAGAATGATGGAGTCACCGCTCTCCAGCGCGTCCACGAGTGGCTCCAACGGGTCTTGCTCGCCAGTCCGCACCCTATCCACGTACACCGCGTTGAACACCGCGCTGGTCAGCCATTTCTTGAAGCGCGACCCGGCCCAATAGTCTTTGGCGGCGATGGGGCGGGTGATGCTGCGCAGCTCGGTGGGCAGCGCCGCCCAGATCAGGACCAGGTCGACGTGGCTCTGGTGGTTGGCAAAATAAATACGCTGCTCGGCCTTGGGCGGGCAGCCGTACCAGCGGGCCTGGGCCCCGGTGAGCAGCCGCACGATGCCTAACAAAATGAAACTGGTGAACTTGGCGAGCATGGCAGCGATGATAGACGGGCAGGGTGACTCGACCCGCGTTTTATGTATAAAAAGTGCTTCTGGCGCACTGTCTATCTGCACTTTTAGCTATGAAATATGTAGTATTTTCTAACAAATCAAGGGAAAGCCCTAGTATTCATAATTTATTAATTAATGAAAAATTACTACTCTCAACGCGGCATGGTGCTGCGCTGAACCCAACCTTTGCCCAGGCCTCCCAAACTTGTGAGGCGGCAAATCCAGGAGACAGATTGATGATGAAGCTTTCCAAAGTGGCGCTGGCCATGGCTGTTGTGGTGTCGGCGGGTGCATTGCACGCCGGTGAAGTCGAAGTGCTGCACTACTGGACCTCGGGCGGCGAGGCCAAGTCGGTCGCTGAGCTGAAGAAAATAATGCAGGCCAAGGGCCACGTTTGGAAAGACTTCGCCGTCGCCGGTGGCGGTGGCGACAACGCCGCAACCGTGTTGAAGAGCCGCGTGGTGTCGGGCAACCCACCCGCCGCCGCCCAGATCAAGGGCCCGGCCATCCAGGAATGGGCTGCCGAAGGCGTGCTGGCCAACCTGGACGCCACCGCCAAGGCCGAGAAGTGGGACAGCCTGCTGCCCAAGGCCGTGGCCGATGGCATGAAGTACAAAGGCAACTACGTGGCGGCACCGGTCAACGTGCACCGCGTGAACTGGGTATGGGCTAACCCCGAAGTGCTGAAAAAGGCTGGTGTGGCCGGCATGCCCAAAACCTACGACGAATTCTTCGCCGCTGCCGACAAGATCAAGGCTGCCGGCCTGATCGCCGTGGCCCACGGTGGCCAGAACTGGCAAGACTTCACCACCTTTGAATCGGTGGTGCTGGGTGTAGGTGGTGCCAAGTTCTACAGCGATGCACTGGTCAAGCTCGACCCTAAGGCGTTGAACAGCCCCACCATGAAGACCTCGCTGGAAACCTTCCGCAAGATCAAGGGTTACACCGATGCAGCCTCTGCGGGCCGTGACTGGAACCTCACCACGGCCATGGTGATGCAGGGCAAGGCTGGCTTCCAGTTCATGGGTGACTGGGCCAAGGGCGAGTTCTTGGCCGCTGGCAAGGTGCCAGGCAAGGACTTCCTGTGCGCGGCCGCCCCCGGTACGGCCACGGCCTACACCTACAACATCGACTCGTTCGCCATGTTCAAGCTCAAGTCCGCCGATGCGCAAAAAGCCCAGGGCGACCTGGCTGCCGCCATCATGGGCACCGAGTTCCAGGAAATTTTCAACCTGAACAAGGGCTCGATCCCGGTGCGTTTGAATATGAACCTGGACAAGTTTGACGACTGCGCCAAGCAGTCGGCCAAGGACTTTGTCAGCACCGCCAAGACCGGCAGCCTGCTGCCGTCCATCGCCCACGGCATGGCCGTCAGCCCCGCGGCCGAAGGTGCTATCAAGGACGCGGTGAGCCAGTTCTGGAACGACGACAAGATCAGTGTCGATGCGGCCATGAAGAACATCGTGGCGGCTGCTGCCACCAAGTAAATCGCGCTTTTTAAAGCCATCCCCCATCCCGCATTGCCGGGCTGGGGGTTTTAATTTTTAAGCCGTGAATTGTGAGAGCCTCCCCCCATGAAACCAAATTTTGAGCAGGCACTGCCCAAGCTGGTGATTGCGCCCGGCTTTGTGCTGGGCTTTGCCTTTATTTACGGGCTGATGATCTGGAACGGCGTGCTGTCCATGACCGCGTCGCGCATGCTGCCCAACTACGACGAATTCGTCGGTCTGGCCCAGTACGCCAAATTGTTCGAAATGGACCGCTGGTGGCTGGCCCTGAAAAACCTGGGCATCTTCAGCGTGCTGTATGTGGGCGGCGCGATGCTGATCGGCATGGCCCTGGCCATTGTGCTGGACCAGAAAGTCCGCGCCGAAGGCCTGCTGCGCACCATTTATTTGTACCCCATGGCGCTGTCGTTCATCGTCACCGGCACGGCCTGGAAGTGGATGCTCAACCCCAGCCTGGGCTTGGAAAAGCTGATGCACGACATCGGCTGGAGCAGTTTCAGCTTTGACTGGCTGGTACAAAGCGACACCGCCATTTACTGCGTGGTGATTGCGGGCATCTGGCAATCGGCCGGGTTTGCCATGGCCTTGTTTTTGGCGGGCCTGCGCGGCATCGACGACAGCATCATCAAGGCGGCGCAGATCGACGGTGCCAGCCTGCCGCGCATCTACTGGCGCATCATTTTGCCCATCCTGCGGCCGGTGGTGTTCTCCACCATCATGGTGTTGTCGCACCTGTCCATCAAAAGCTTTGACCTGGTAATGGCCTTGACCGGCGGCGGCCCCGGCTACGCCACCGACGTGCCCGCCACCTTCATGTATGTGATGAGCTTTACCCGCGGCCAGATTGGCCTGGGTGCCGCCAGCGCCACCATGATGCTGGCCACGGTGGCGGCCATCGTGGTGCCCTATTTGTACAGCGAACTGCGGAGCAAACCCCATGATCGGTAAGAACCTTTCCCGTGTGCTGGTCTACGGCGTGCTGTTCATCGCTGCGCTGTTTTTCCTGGCACCGATGTATGTGATGCTGGCCACCTCGTTCAAGGACGCGGAAGAAATCCGCAGCGGTAACCTGCTCAGCCTGCCGCACGGCCTGAACTTCGAAGCCTGGACGCTGGCCTGGTCCAGCGCTTGCACCGGCACCGACTGCCGGGGCCTGCAGCCCTTCTTCTGGAACTCGGTGCTGATCGTGGTGCCTGCGGTGATCATCTCCACGCTGTGGGGCGCGATCAACGGCTACGTGCTGAGTCTGTGGAAGTTCAAGGGCAGTGAAGTGCTGTTTGGCTTCATGCTGTTTGGCGTGTTCATGCCGTTCCAGGTGGTGCTGCTGCCCATGAGCCAGATTCTGGGCTGGCTGGGCATTTCCAGTTCGGTGTACGGTCTGATTTTTGTGCACTGCCTGGCCGGCCTGGCGGGCACCACGCTGTTCTTCCGCAACTACTACGCCGCCATTCCCAAAGAGCTGGTGAATGCCGCGCGCATCGACGGTGCGGGCTTCTGGCGCATTTTCATCCGCATCATCGTGCCACTGTCCACACCCATCGTCATGGTCACGCTGATCTGGCAGTTCACCAACATTTGGAACGACTTTTTGTTTGGCGTGGCCTTCAGCGGTGCCGACAGCAAGCCCATCACCGTGGGCCTGAACAACATGGTCAACACCACCAGCAGCGTGAAAAACTACAACGTGGACATGGCGGCTGCCGTGATCGCGGGCCTGCCCACCATCCTCATTTACGTGCTGGCAGGCAAATTCTTCGTTAAAGGACTCACAGCCGGTGCTGTGAAAGGTTAATTTATGGCATCCGCACTCAAAATTTCTGGCATCCGCAAAACCTTTGGCAGCGGCGACAAAATGGTCGAGGTGCTCAAGCGCATCGACATCGACGTGGCCCCGGGCGAATTTCTGATCCTGGTCGGCCCGTCCGGCTGCGGCAAGTCCACGCTGCTCAACATCATTGCCGGGCTCGAAGAACCCACCGAAGGCGACATCCGCATCGGCGACCGCAACGTGGTGGGCGTGGCCCCGGCCCAGCGCGACATCGCCATGGTGTTCCAGAGCTACGCGCTGTACCCCACCATGAGCGTGGCCGAGAACATCGGCTTCGCGCTGGAGATGCGCAAGGTGCCCAAGGCCGACCGCGAAAAGCGCATCAACGAGGTAGCGGCCATGCTGCAAATCACCCACCTGCTGGACCGCCGCCCCGCCCAGCTCTCGGGCGGCCAGCGCCAGCGCGTGGCCATGGGCCGGGCCCTGGCGCGCAAGCCGCAGCTGTTTTTGTTTGACGAACCGCTGAGCAATCTGGACGCCAAGCTGCGCGTTGAGATGCGGGCCGAAATCAAGCGCCTGCACCAGGTCAGCGGCATCACCAGCGTCTATGTGACCCACGACCAGATCGAGGCCATGACCCTGGGCAGCCGCATCGCGGTGATGAAAGATGGCGTGCTGCAGCAACTCGGCACCCCCGACGACATCTACAGCCGCCCTGCCAATACCTACGTGGCCAGCTTCATCGGTTCGCCCACTATGAATTTAATAGCTGGCCGTGCAGGAACTGCGGACGCTAGCGGTCAATTTTCTATACAAGGCGCGCATTTGCCGCTGGACTGCCCGCTGCCCGGCGTGGACACGCTGCTGGGCCTGCGCCCCGAGCACATCGCGCTGGCCGATACGGCAGGCTGGCGCGGCGAGGTCAGCCTGGTGGAGCCCACCGGGGCTGACACCTATGTGGTCGTTAAGACCGAGGCCGGCCTGGTCACCGTGCGCACCGCGCCGCAGGTCAGCGTCCGGCCCGGCGACACCGTTGGCCTGCACGTGGCGGCTGCGGATGTGAGCTGGTTTGATGCGAAAAGCGGTGTGCGTATGTAGTGCCTCCGGTCACTTCCCTGTTTTCAGGGAAAACACCGGTGTTATTTATTTTTAATTAATAAATACTTAATAAATCTGGGTGGTGCATTGCAGGCCCGGATGCAGGGGGCAAGGCCATGGCTGCGCCCACACCCTCACCGGCACGGACCTGGGGCATAGAACCTCGGGCTGGCCGGTGATTCGACTACCAAAATGACAGGAGACAAAAATGAAAAAGACAATCATGGGCTTGGCGCTGGCCGCCGCTTTCAGTGGTCAGGCTATGGCGCAGCAAAGCGTCGAAGTGCTGCACTGGTGGACCGCCGGTGGCGAGGCCGCGGCGCTGGGTGTGCTCAAGGGCAACCTGGAAAAGCAGGGCATCAAGTGGAACGACATGCCCGTTGCCGGTGGCGGTGGCGAGCAGGCCATGACGGCTGTGCGTGCCCGCGTCACCGCAGGCAACCCACCCACCGCCGTGCAGATGCTGGGCTTTGACATCCAGGACTGGGCCAAGCAAGGCGTGCTGGCCGACCTGAACGACGTGGCCGCCAAAGAAGGCTGGGACAAGACCGTGCCCGCCGCGCTGCAACGCTTCTCCAAATACAACGGCAAGTGGGTCGCCGCACCGGTCAACGTGCACTCCACCAACTGGGTCTGGGCCAACAAGGAAGTGCTGGCCAAGGCCGGTATCACCTCCGACCCCAAGACCTGGGACGAATTCATTGCCGACGGCGAGAAGCTGCAAAAAGCCGGCTTCATCGCTCTGGCCCACGGCGGCCAGCCTTGGCAGGAAGCCACCATGTTCGACGGCGTGGTGATCTCTACCGGCGGTGTCGATTTCTACCGCAAGGCTTTCATCGACCTGGACCCGAAATCCCTGAACTCGCCCACCATGCTGAAGGCCTTTGACCGCATGTCGCAGCTGCGCAAGCTGGTGGACAAAGACTTCTCCGGTCGCGACTGGAATGTGGCCGCAGGCATGGTCATCAGTGGCAAGGCCGGTTTCCAGATCATGGGGGACTGGGCCAAGGGCGAGTTCATCGGTGCCAAGAAGGTGCCGGGCAAAGACTTCTCCTGCTTCCGCGTACCCGGTACGCAGGGCGTGGTGTCGTTCAACTCCGACCAGTTCGCCATGTTCAAGGTAGGAGCCGACAAGGTGGCCGCCCAGACCAAGCTGGCCTCGGCCATCATGGAGCCCGGTTTCCAGTCGGCCTTCAACGTCGTCAAGGGCTCGGTGCCTGCGCGTACCGACGTGTCCGACAAGGACTTTGACGACTGCGGCAAGAAGGCCATGAAAGACTTCGCCGAAGCCAACGCCAAGAACACCTTGGTCGGCTCCATGGCGCACGGCCACGCCGTGCCTGCATCCATCAAGAACGCTTTCTACGACGTTATCACCCGCCACTTCAACGGCCAGATCGACTCGAAGAAAGCCGTTGTGGAACTGGCCGCTGCCGCGAAAAGCTGAACACCCCCAGGCTTCGCTGCGCTACGCCAACCCCCTTGCAGGGGGCGATACCAGTGGCTCGGCAAAGCCGGTTCCACGGTATCCCTGGAAGGGAAGCGTGCGTCTGAGCCTTGGTTGGGTGGTTGACAAGAGGCTCAACCTACTCGCAGAGCGGGTTTTCGCCCTGTTCTTGTGCGGGCCGACGCGCTAGCGTCGGCCTTTCCTTTTCCCTCGTAAGGTTCCACATGAAAGCTGGTTTTCTACCCAAGCTGCTGATCACCCCCAGCGCCTTGCTGGTGCTGGTGTGCGTCTACGGCTACATCATGTTCACGATTTATCTGTCGTTCACCGCCTCGACGCTGATGCCGCAGTACGAGTGGGTGGGCACGGCCAACTACGTACGCCTGATGGGCCTGGAAAACTGGTCGGTGGCGCTGTCGAATCTGTGGGTGTTTGCCTCGCTGTACATCGTGATCGCCATGGCGCTGGGGCTGACGCTGGCGATTCTGATCGACCAGAAGGTGCGCGCCGAGAGCGGCCTGCGTTCGGTGTTTTTGTACCCCATGGCGCTGTCCTTCATCGTCACCGGCACGGCCTGGAAATGGCTGCTCGACCCCGGCGTGGGCCTGGAGCACACCCTGCAGACTCTGGGCTGGAGCAACTTCGCCTTTGGCTGGATCAAGGATTCGGAAATGGCCATCTACTGCGTGGTGATTGCTGCCGTGTGGCAGACCACCGGCTTTGTGATGGCGATGTTTCTGGCCGGGCTGCGCGGGGTGGATTCCGAGCAGATCAACGCCGCCCGCCTGGACGGTGCCAAGAGCTGGCAGATCTACCAGCGCATCATCATTCCGCAGCTGGGGCCGGTATTCATTTCGGCGTTTGTGATCCTGGCGCACATGGCCATCAAGTCCTATGACCTGGTGATTGCGCTGACCAACGGCGGGCCGGGCCGCTCCACCTGGCTGCCCTCGGTGTTCATGTACCAGTACACCTTTACCCGCAACGAAATGGCCGTGGGTGCCGCCAGCTCGGTGCTGATGCTGGTGGCGATTGGCGTGGTGGTGCTGCCGTATCTGTACGGCGAAATGCGAAAGGTCAAAAATGGATAAGACCTTGTCGCGCGTTCTGCGCATCGCGCTGTATGCCGTGCTGGTGGGTACGGCGCTGATGTTCATCCTGCCGGTGTACGTGATGGTGGTGAATTCGCTCAAGCCGCTGGACGAAATCCGCAGTGGCAACCTGATGGCGCTGCCGGTCGATTGGACGCTGGCCCCCTGGCGCAGTGCCTGGAACACCGCGCAAATCGGGGTGCAGGCCACGGGGCTGAAGCCCTACTTTGTTAACTCGTTTCTGCTGGTGATTCCGGCAGTGGTGATCTCCACGCTGATCGGTGCCTTGAACGGCTACATCCTCACGCAGTTCAAGATGCGCTTTGCCCACGCGCTGTTTGCTGCCATGCTGTTCTCGGTGTTCATTCCGTTCCAGATCGTGCTGATTCCCATGGCCAAGACCCTGGGTTTTCTGGGGCTGGCGGGCACGGTGAAGGGTCTGATTTTTGTCAACGTGGTCTACGGTATTGGCTTCACCACGCTGTTCTTTCGCAACTACTACGCGGCGTTTCCCACCGAGCTGATTCGTTCGGCGCGCATGGACGGAGCCAACTTCTTTGGTGTGCTGATGCGCATCCTGCTGCCCAACAGCGCGCCCATCATCGTGGTGACGGTGATCTGGCAGTTCACCAACATCTGGAACGAGTTTTTGTTTGGCGCATCCTTCAGCGACTACACCTCGTTCCCGCTCACCGTGGCGCTGAACAACCTGGTCAGCAGCTCCACCGGGGTGAAGGAATACAACGTGCATTTCGCGGGGGCTTTTATCGCCGCGATTCCCACGCTCATCGTCTACCTGGTGTCGGGTAAATACTTCGTCCGCGGCCTGATGGCCGGGTCTGTCAAGGGTTGAACACATGGCTTCGCTAGATCTCGTCCACATCCAAAAAAGTTTCGACAACGTTCAGATCCTGCACGACATCACCATCTCGCTGGCCGACGGCGAATTCCTGGTGCTGGTGGGTCCCAGCGGTTGCGGCAAGAGCACGCTGATGAACGTGATTGCCGGACTGGAAGAGCCCAGTGCCGGGTCTCTGCGCCTGGACGGCCAGGACATCACCCAGGTGGCCCCTGCCGAGCGCAATATCTCCATGGTGTTCCAGTCGTACGCGCTGTACCCGAACATGACGGTGGCCAAGAACATCGAGTTCCCGCTGGAGATGCGCAAGGTGGCGAAGAACGTGCGCGCCGAGCGCGTTGCCAGCGTGGCCAAGCTGCTGCAGATCGAGCACCTGCTGCAGCGCAAGCCGCGCCAGCTGTCCGGTGGCCAGCGCCAGCGCGTGGCCATCGGCCGGGCCCTGGCGCGCGAGCCCAAGCTGTATCTGTTTGACGAGCCGCTGTCCAACCTCGACGCCCAGCTGCGGCTCGACATGCGTACCGAAATCAAGAAGCTGCACCAGCGCCTGAAAGCCACCATCGTCTACGTGACGCACGACCAGATCGAGGCCATGACCCTGGCCACGCGCATCGCGGTGATGAAGGGCGGTGTGGTGCAGCAACTGGGCAGCCCGCACGAGGTCTACAACCGCCCGGCCAATACCTTCGTGGCCAGCTTCATGGGCTCGCCGCGCATGAACCTGGCCAAGGCCCGCGTGCTGGCGCAGGGCGACGGCATTGTGCTGGAGATGCAGCAAGGCGACCGGCCCGCGGTGCGCATTGCCGTGGCGTCGGTGCCTGCGGCACTGCATGCCTACCAGGGCAAAGACGTGATTGCCGGTATCCGCGCCGAGGCCATCAGCCTGCCACGCGACGGTGCCGTGGAAACCGCCCTGCACCGCCTGGTGCAAGCCCGGGTGGAAGTGATTGAACCCACGGGTGCCGACACCCTGGTGGTGCTGAATCTGGGCGGCCACGAATTCACCGCCCGTGTCGAACCCGACGCGCCGCTGGCACCGGGCCAGGAGACTCAGTTCCTGGTCGATCTGGGTAAGCTGGTGTGCTTTGATGCGCAGACGGAGCAGTTGATCGCCTGAACGGTTTGCTATGTATTTAATAGCTTCTGGCGTAGATTGAATCTGCGCTAACGGCCTAAAAGACCAATAACTACCTGTGGAAGCACCCCTTCCAGAAACACCGCGGAACTGGCTTTGCCAGGCCGCTGGTGTTGCCCCCTGCAAGGGGGTGGGCGAAAGACGCGCAGCGCTGTAGCCTGGGGGTGTTCCTTTTAATATCCCATTTGGCTGCGGCCCAGTGGCGTCAAGTCTGCGGGCGTGAAGCGTCCCTCAAAATCCACTTCGTAATCTTCCGCCGCAAAGTCGGGTGACGATTTGCCCGCCTCGAACGCGGGGCGCTGCTTGGCCAGGAACGTTCGGTTCTTGGCGCAGTCAGGGGCGGCGCCGATGTAGATCACATTACTGTAGCCGGTGCCTTGGTGCTTGTCTTCCACGCCGTGGATGGTGTCGGGGTGCCACCAGACGGTGTCGCCCGCGTTGACCTTGGGGATGGGGCCATAGGCGCGCAGTAGCAGGGCGTGGTGTTCGGGCGAGGCCACCAGGGCGCGGCCGGCACGGGCGCCGCAGAGCTGGTCTTCGGCGATGTCGTCTTGCAGCGCGCGCAACAGCATCCAGGCCATGGCGTTGGCAATCGGCACCAGGTTCAGCGTGCCGTCGCCCGGGCCCTGCGGGGTCAGCGCGGTCCAGCCCTGGAAGGTACGGAACATGCTGCACACGGCGGGCGAGGGGATCTCGTGCGTTTCGGTGCGGTAGGCGGCGGCAAACGGGTCGTACTGCCCCATGTCGCCGCCAAACACGTGGCGAAAGACGTTCTGGTAGCCGGGGTCGATCCAGCGCTCGATGGAGCCGCCGTCCATGTGGGGCGACAGGCCCAGCGAGGCATCACCGGGCTCGCGCTGGCGCACGCGGTCGGAATAAGTGCACTCCTGGTCGGGGTTGAACATCGGCTGGCCCTCATGCTGGCTGTCCCACAGGCGGTTCAGCCAGCGCCGGGCCTGGGCCAGCTCGACCGACTGGCGCGCGTCCATTTGCGGCTTGGACCAGTAGATGCCGTAAATCTGCGGCTTGGAGCTGGCCAGGGCGCTGAAGTACTTGTCGATGCCGCGTTTGCCCACCTGTTTGTCGAGGTAGTGGTTGTCGGTGATGTAGTCGGCCAGGCTGGCGTTCCACTGCGCCACCCGCTCCGGCGCGAAGACGTTGCGTATCACCAGGCAGCCGCGCTGCTTGATACGGGCGATCTGCGCTGCGTCCAGGGTGTCGAGCTGGCTGAACTGCACATCGGGCACCGGCTGCAAGCCCTGGGCACGCTCGCGTTCGATGGTTTCCACCTGGGCTTCGATGTTGCGCGTCAGGACTTCGAAGCGTTGCTTCAGGTCGGGAATCTGGGCGCGCAGCTGGCGCTTGGCGGCGATGATCTGGCTTTGGAAGTCGAGGTTGAGGTCAGCTTGTTGCATGGAATAGCTCCAGGGTGGGGGGAGGAAAAAGTGCTTGGCTGGCGGGCAGATCGGGCTGCGCAAACCGCGCTAGCATGCGGCTGCCCAGGGCGTGGCCGGCCCGGTGCATGTCTTCAAAACAGGCCCAGAAGGGCTGGCGGATGTACTGGGGCAGGGGGCTGCTGTACTTGATGGCCAGTTCCAGGTGGCGGCCGGGGCCTACCTGCAGGCCGCTGTCGGCTAGTGCACTGAGCAGCGGCAGTACTGGCGCTTCGCGCGTCAGCACCAGGCCATCGAATCCCGCGGCGTGCGCACGCGCCCATTGGTAAATGGCTTCGGGGGAGTGGTCCAGGGTGACGGCCGCAATGCATTCACCCGCGATTCCGGATTGCTGGCAGGCACGGGCAAAGCCATCCGCCAGGTGCTGCGCAAACGTAGTGCCCGCCGCAGGCAGCAAGATGCCCAGACGCGTGCGGCCCTGCGCCACCAGTGTGGCGACCGCCATGGCGGCAAAGCTTTCATTGGCAAAGTCCACGCTGTCGTGTGCGGGCAGTGCGGTGCGCCCGTAGGTGACGAAGGGGAAGCCCTGGTCCTGCAGCCAGCGCACCCGCGCATCTTGCGGCGCGGTGTAGGTCAGTACCAGGCCATCGGCCAGGCCGCGCTCGATCACGTACTGCACGCTGTCCAGGGCACTGTGCCCGGCGACTTGCGGCAGCACGATGAGGTGGTAGTCCGTGCCCTGCAAGGCATCGCCCAGGCCAAGCAAGAAGTCTTTAAAGCCGAGCTGGGTGGCATCCTGCCGGTCCTGGATGAAGGCCAGGGTGTGGGTTTTGCCGGTTTTCAGGTGCACGGCGGCACGGTCGCGCACGTAGTGTTGTTCGCGGGCGGCTTGTAGCACCTTGTCGCGGGTTTCTGGCAACACGCTGGCAGCCCCGGCCAGGGCGCGCGATACCGTCGCCGACGACAGGCCGGTGGCTTTGGCCAAGGTGGTGATGCTGGGTTTTCGGGGTTGCATCTTGTCTCCTGATGTTCATTATGTAAACGTGTACATTGCCTGTCAAGCTTTGACTTGGCAAAATGTAAACGTTATCATTTGATTTTTAAAAACAAGGAGACACTATGCGTTGGACGTTTATCGGGGCCGGCACCATGGCTGGCGAATGGATGGTGTCTGCCGTGCAGTCGGTGGCCGACACCAGGGCGGTGCATAACCGAGGAGCCGCAGCATGATCCACCACTGTGTGTTCATCCATTTCCGGCCCGAAGTCACCGAGGCCACCAAACAGGGGCTGTGGGACGAGCTGCGTGCCCTGGTGGGCGAGGTGCCCGGCCTGCGGGAGGTGCGCGCCGGGGCCAATGCCCGCTATGAAGACCTGGACCACGGCTTTGCCGACGGTTTCATCGCCGTGTTCGACGGCCCGCAGGGTCTGGCCGCCTACCAGGCCCATCCTGCCCACCAGGCCACCGGTGCCAAGCTGGTCCAGGCCGCACAGGGCGGGGTGCAGGGGCTGATGGTGTTTGATCTGGACGTTCAGTAATTCGCGTACAGCAGCGGCAGCACACACTAAGCAGTTGTGGCCAACGTGCTGCACCTGGTGTTGTACGGGTTTGCTCTTACCCTGGGGGCGCAGATGGTGGCGGATGGCGGCATGGGCTGGATGCGAGCCAACTGCTGGTGGCATTTGCTATTAATTTAATAGCATATTGCGCAGGTGGAATATGCGCTAGCGGCCTATTTTCTTTAAATTTAAACTCCGCTGCCGCCAGGGTCATGCGGTCCCCACTGGACCTGTGCCCAGGGCAGGGGGCGGCTAAACCAATAGCCTTGGGCGTGCAGGCAGCCCATCTCCTGCAGGCGTTGGGCCTGGGTGGGGGTCTCGACACCTTCGGCCACCACGCTGACCCCAAAGCCCTCGGCCATGTGCAGCACGGCGGTCACAATCGCCGCGTCCTGCGGGGAGCTGCACAGGTTGCGGACAAAGCTTTGGTCGATCTTGAGGCAGTCAAACGGCAGCTGCCCCAGGTAAGCCAAAGAAGAATAGCCGGTGCCAAAATCGTCGATGGCAATCTTCACGCCCTGGGCGCGGATTTCGTGCAGCCGCTCTACGGTCTTGCCGTCCTGCTCCAGCAGCACCGATTCGGTCAGCTCCAGCGTCAGGTGCTGCGGCGGCAGCCCGCTCTCTCGCAGGGCTTGCTGTAGCGTGGCACTGAAGTCGGACTGGATCAGCTGGCGCGCCGACACATTCACATGCAGGTCGAAATTTGCGGGTAACTGCGCCAGGTGCTGGGCGACGTCGCGGGTGGCGGTGCGCAGCACCCAGTCGCCCAGCGCCAGGATCAGGTCGGAGCTTTCGGCGATCGGGATGAAGATGCCGGGCGGCACCAGGCCGCGTGTCGGGCTTTGCCAGCGCACCAGCGCCTCGACACCGCTGACCTGGCCGGTCGCCAGTTCGATGACGGTCTGGTAGTAGACCCGAAACTGGTCGCGGTCCAGGGCCTGGCGCAGTTCATTGGCCAGCCGGGCTTGTTCCAGCGACTGCTCCATCATGCTCGGTGTGAACACCACGCAGGCACCGCGGCCCCGGCGTTTGACTTCGCCCAGCGCCACGCTGGCATTGCGCAGCCACTCGGGCAGGGCTTCGGCCGGTAAATGCCCGGCGACCACGCCGACCGAGGCGGTGACGGTGACCTCGTCGTCGCCCGACGCAAACGGTATGGCAAACAGGCTGCTGACGCGTGCGCCTATGTCGGCCGCAGCCCGCTCGGTGTCTAGCTGCAGCAAGGCGAATTCATCGCCGCCCACACGGGCTATCAGCATCTGGGACGGCAGTTGGTCGCGCAGGCGCTGGGCAATGGCTTGCAGCAGGCGGTCTCCGGTGCCGTGGCCGACGTTGTCGTTGATGGCCCGAAATCCATCCAGCCCTACAAGGCACAGCACCGCGGGTTTCGTGCCGCTCCACTGCACCTCTTCCAGCAGACCACGCCGCGTCAGCAACTGGGTCAGGCTATCAAAACGCAACTGGTCGCGCATACCGTTGAACGACAGCTGCAGGCGCTGCGCCATCGCATTGAAGGCCTGCACCAGGGTGTCGGTTTCCTGCACCACGCTGCCGGGGTCGATCTCTGTATCCCACTGGCCCAGCGCCAGCTGGTTGGCGGCCTGGGCAGTACGCTGGATGGGCCGGGTCACCCAGCCAATGGCCCACAGGCCGAGCAGAAAAGCCAACACGGAAAAGCCGGTGGTCCAGACCATCGTGCGCTGGCTGGCGGCCCGGATACCGCCAAGCAGGTCGGATTCGGGCACCAGGGTGACGATGCGCCAATCCAGCCCCCGGCTATCCGAGTACGGGGCCACCCGGCAGATGTACAAGCGGCCATCGACCGTCAGCTGAAAGTCTGTGGCACTTTCGGTGGGCGCATCGGCCACTGGCTGCGCGGCGGCGCGCAACACCGGGTTGTCACTTTCCGACAGGCGCAAGCGCTGTCCGCGCGGGGTGCGGGTGCGGCCATCGGCCAGCACCGAACCCGGTTCTGAAAACGCCACCAATTGCCCGTCGATATCGGTGATGGCGATGGTGCCGCTGCCACGCAGCGGTTCGTCATGCAAAAACTGGTTCAGGCCGTTGAGTTTGACATCGGCCGACATCACGCCCAGAAACCGGGTGCCTGCTTTGACCGGCGTGGAGGCCGAGATGGTGACCTCTGCCCGCTCGTCATAGTTGGTGTAGATGGCCGACCACCCGGCCAGGCCGGACTGGGCAATCGGCGCATACCAGGGCCGCCCGCGCGGATCGTAATTGTCGTAGGCGGCTACTACATCGCCCGGGTGGTCGCCTTTGTAAATGCGCAGCTGGCCCTGGGTGGAGGCATCCTTGAGCATCAGGCTGAAGCCCGCACCGGCATCTTCACGGCGCATACCGGCAAACTCGCCGGCGGCGCTGCCAAAACCCATGCTGCTGATCTGCGTTTGGTCCCGATACAGGTCCTGGTACACCCCGCGCAGGTGGCGGTGGATGGGGCCCAGGTCCAGGGGCATGTACAGCCCATGGCGGCCTATCGCGTCGGCAATGCCGTTCTGGATGCGAAACGGCTCTTCCAGAAAGTTCACCAAACGGTTGCTGGAGGCGACCGTGAGCGCACCGAGCATGCGCACGCTGGTGGTGTTGATCAGGCGGGTGGTGTTGTCTTGCTGCATGAGCGCCTGCAAAGCCACGGTGGCTACCAGGACCAACGCAAAGGGCACCGATATGGCGACTCGCAGGGAGGGCCGGTAAGTGCGCATTCAAGCCGCCGCAGGCAATGGGGGGGGATGGCGAAATGCCGCCGAGGTGGTTGGAAACAGTGGCAGCGGCAGGCTCAGCCGCACGCACAAACCCTGGGGCACCCCATTCAGCACCGCCGCGTTGCCACCGTGGCGCAGGGCGATTTCCTGCACGATAGCCAGGCCCAGGCCGCAACCGCCGGGCAACTCGCTGGCGCGCCAGAAGCGTTCGAACACCCGGGGCAGATCGGCCTCTTGCAGTCCAGGGCCGTTGTCTTCTACCTCCACCACCGCAAAGCCTTGCAGGCGCTGTACGCGCAGGGTCACCGTGGCACCCCGGCCCGCGTAGTGCAAGGCGTTGTCGATCAGGTTGCTGATGGCTTCGCGCAGCAACAGTTTTTCGCCCTGGGTGACCAGGCTGTCTTCACCCTCGTAGCCCAGGTCAATGCCTGCCGCGATGGAGCGCGGTGTCCATTCGCGGGCCACTTCGCGGGCCAGTGCGGCCATGTCCAGCGGCTGGGGCGTGATGTCGGCCTCGGTACGGGCCAGCGCCAGCAACTGGTGCACCAGGTGGGCGCAGCGCTTGGCCCCGGCGTGCACCTTGGTAAGCCGTTCTTTCAAGGCCTGTGGGTCGGTTTCGGTCTTGGCGAGTTCGGTCAAGGCCAGCTCGGTCTGGCTGATCAGGCCCGCCAGCGGGGTGCGCAGTTGGTGGGCGGCGTCGTTGATGAAGCGCTTTTCCTGGCCCATGCTGCGCCGCACGGCGGCCAGCATCTGGTTCACCGCCTCGGCCAGCGAATGCACCTCCAGCGGGGCCTGGGTCAGCGCGATGGGCAGCAGGGTGGTGACGCTGCGGTGGGCCCGGTCACCCAGCAAGGCTTCCAGGCGCTTCAGGGGCTGCAGGCCGCGGCCCACGCCGATGAACACCACGGTGCCGATCAGCGCGCCCAGCAGCACCAGCGGCACCAGCATGTCGGCCACCAGTTCGCGGGCAATGCGCTGCTGCACGGCCAGGCTCTTGGCCACCTGCACGCGCAGGCGCTGGGGCGCGTCGGCATCGCCGTAGTTGACTTCCAGCAGGGCGATACGCACCGGTTTTTTGTCCAGCAGGGTTTCGTAAATCAGCGGTTCGCCGGGCTGCACATGGACATCCAGCAGCGGGTCGGGAAGCCGGCTGTTGCCCAACACAAACTGGCCGGGCGGCGACGACACCATATAGCTGACGCGGTCGGTCGGGTCTTCTTCGAGGATGTCGCGGGCGGCGCGCGGAAAGTCCACCAGCAGGCCCGATCCCATGGGCTTGACCTGGCGCGCCAGCGAGCGTACCGACTGCGTCAGCGACTGGTCGATGCCTTTTTCGGCGTAGTTCAGCGCGATGCGGTAGGCCAGCAGCCCGCCCACCAGCCACAGCAGCAGTTGCGGCAGCAGCAGCCACAGCAGCAACTGGCGTTTCAGGGACAGGCCGGGGGCCTTGTCTTTCTGCAGGCCCTTGACCTGCTTGCTCGGCAGGCTTAGTGGCATGGCGCGGGCATCATGGCGCGGCGGTTTCCAGCATGTAGCCCAGGCCGCGCACGTTGCGGATGCTCAGGCCCGAGTCGGCCAGCTTGCGGCGCAGGCGGTGCACGTAGACCTCTAGCGCGTTGGAGCCGGTGTTGGTGGTGTCACTGGGGTCGCTGGGGTCGGTCTTCCAGGCGCTCAGCACGTCTTCTCGGCCGACCACCTGGCCCGCATTGGTCACCAGCAGCGACAGCAGCGCCCACTCGCGCTGGGTCAGCTCCAGCGGCTCGTCGTCCAGCCAGGCCAGCGGCTGCGTGGCATCCAGCCGCAGGCGGCCGGTTTCGCCCACTTGGAATTCCAGCGATCCGCCAAAGGCTGGCAGGCGCGAGCGGCGCAGCATGGAGCCCAGGCGGGCTTCCAGTTCGGCCATGTTGAAGGGCTTGGTTAAATAATCATCGGCCCCAGCGTTCAGGCCCTCCACGCGGTCGTCTACGCCGTCGCGCGCGGTCAAAATGAGTACCGGCAGGGCCAGCAGGCGTTTGCGTATCCAGCGCAGCAGGGCCATGCCGTCCACCAGGGGCAAACCCAGGTCCAGCACCACGCCATCAAAGCGGGTGGATTCCAGCAGCTCCTGCGCCAGTGCACCGTTGGCTGCGGTAGTGGTTTGGTGCCCCACCTGCCCCAATTGGGCCGCCAGGCCGTCGCGCAGCAAATCGTCGTCTTCCACAATCAGTAAATGGGCCATGGGCAGAGCATAACAAGACCAGGCTGTACTATGAAACTATAGTATTGATAGCTGCTTACCAAGGCAGAATGTGCGCTAGCTGCCTATTCATCCATAAATTTACTGAAAGAAAAGCCTATGCAATTTGAAGCCGTGCTGTTTGACTGTGATGGCGTGCTGGTCGATTCCGAGCCGCTGACCATTGGGGTGCTGCGCGACATGCTGGCCGAAAGCGGCTGGGCCATGACCTTGGCCGAATGCATGCGGCTGTTCGTCGGCAAAACTGTGCTGGACGAGGCCCCCGCCATCGAGGCCCACACCGGCCAGCCGCTCACCGATGCCTGGATGCGGGAGTTCCGCGCCCGGCGCAACCACGCGCTGCAGACCCGGCTGGAGCCGATTCCCGGCATCCACGCCGCTCTGCACACAGTGCACACCGCCTACGCGGGCCGCATCGCCTGCGCGTCGGGGGCCGACCGCATCAAGATCGAGCTGCAACTAGAAAAAGTGGGCCTGGCCGACTACTTCAAAGGCATGGTTTTCAGCGGCCATGAAATGCCCCGCACCAAGCCCTGGCCCGATGTGTACCTGGCGGCCGCTGCCGCACTCAAAGCAGACCCCGCCCGCTGCGCCGTGGTGGAAGACACCCCCACCGGCGTGCGCGCAGGCGTGGCCGCCGGGGCTACCGTGTTTGGCTACGCACCCGCTACCTCGGGGCATGTGGACGCGCAGGCGCTGATGGAGGCGGGGGCGTTTTGCACGTTCACGGATATGGAGCAGTTGGCGGCATTGCTGGCCTGACGCAAAAAGCACCCGTCAACCCATCTAGCATGGATTCACGGGGGCAGTCGTCGCAGGCCCCAGCGCGGGGCGATGGGGCTGGCGGCGCTTACAGCGGCTGGTCGATACTGACCTGGAAGGCCGCCAGGCTGGGCACAGACTGCACCGACAGGCCGGTGCCGGGCAGGCCCAGGCTGGTGCGTTCGCGGATGTTGGTGGTGCCCGACACGGTCGAAACCACACCGCTGGCAGCAGCGCGGAAGTTGTAGCCATTGCGTGGGTTGTTGATCAGGATGGTCTCGCTGTAGTCCGCAGCTCCGGCGGCGGTGTTCTGGGTGCGGGTATAGCTGCCGGCGGTGGCGTCCACACCGGTGACGGTCGTGGTGTAGCTCACCCCCAAGGCATTGGCCAGCAGCACATTGCTGGTGCGCACGAACCAGCTCTTGGGGTTGACCGTGCCGACGGCGGGCAGCGTCAGGGTACGCTGCTTGGCAAAGAAGGTGAGGCTGCCGTCCCCATCAACCACCACCACCACCAGGCTGCCGCTGCCGGTGCGGTAGGCGAAAGCCCGCGAGGTGCTGTGGTCGGTGGTGTCGACCAGGTCCAGTGCGCCATCGCTGTTGGCCTGGAAGTTCATGGCATCGGTGCCGGCGGCGCAGGTGGATGCGGCGACCGCGCCGTTGCATCCCGTCACGTTGCTGAATACACCGGTGCTGCTGACCGTAGCGGTGGAGGATTCGGCCACATAGTTGGTGCCGGCATCGTTCATCGAAAAATTCAGCGTACTCCAGGTACCTGCCAGGTCGGACACGGCAATGGTCTGCTTCGGAATGGCCAGGCCCAGGCGCGATACGCCGCCACCGTCCAGATACCGCGTCACGGCGATACCGGCTTGCGAGACCACCACGTTGCTGACCCTGTCTGCCGCCAGGTATTGGCAAGCACCGTTGTTGGTGAGCACTGTCGAGTTGCCCAGCAGGTTGGTGGCGGTCTTGGTGCTGGCGTTGTAGTTGCCGCTGGCAAACTGGTTCGTGGTGTTACCGCCCTTGGTGGGGGTGATGGCCCAGTAGTCGCCGCTGCGAAGTGCAGCGCAATTGTTGTCGGCCGTCTTGAGCAGCTGTGCGGCCGGCAGGCTGGGGGTGTTGGTGGTGGCCGCAGCTACCGTGGTGCTGGCCACAGGCGATGCCGCTGCCACGGTGGTGGTCAGCGTGGCCAGCGTGGTGCCGCTGGCGGTCAGCTGGGTCTGCACTGCGTCGAGCACCCCGTCGTAGCCGGAATGGCTGCCTGCCGTCAACGCGCCACCGATCAGGTCGGTCACGCCGGTGGTGCTGATGCCGGCCTGCGTCAGAGTGTTCAGAACTGCCGCTTGCGCAGCGCCCACGCTGGCGGCGGTCACGGTGCTGGCGGTGGTTGCGTTGAAGTTGTTGAAGAAGGTGGCCGGGTCAGCCCCTGTGAGACTGGCAACCAGTAGTTGCGTCAGCGGCGTGATGTTGGCGACCTGGCTGGTGCTGCTGGTTGCGGTAGCGGTGGTCACCGAGTACAGCCGCGTGGTGCCGTCGGCGCTGACTGCCTGCAAGGCGCAGGGCAGGGTGACGCTGGTGATGTCTTTCGAATACGTGCCGGTGGCCGTGGCGGTAGTGCTGCCGGTGCCGCTGGCGCAGGTGATGGAGACAGTGGCATTCGCCATCGCGGCGCCCGTGGCAGCAGTGCCGGAGAAGGTGGTCATGGTGGTCGTGGCGACCGGCGAGGCGCTATCTCCGTCTCCGCCGCAAGCACTCAGGCCCAGCAGGGTTGCGGTAGCGAGGGCCAGGCCCCATGGCATGCGATGGTTCATCGAGAATCCTTTTGATTGGGTAGTTGGCTGACTTTTCACTGCGCATTCCCCCGCCACACGCGGATGGCGGGCTCCCGGACGGCGCATTGCTGAAAAGTATCCAACTCGATACAAAATGTCACAATAGTGCAATTGCACTATGGAACACCCGGGCGACATGCACGACCAACGCGACCTGCCGACCGACTTCAATACCCTGCTGTTGCGGCTGTATCGGCTGTCGCAAGAGCTGCCGATACAGCATTTCCAGGATGCAGCGCTGGCGCAGATCAAGCAGATCCTGCCGTTTGACTCTTCGATGTGGGGCACCGCCACCACCCGACCCGACGGTCTCGATATCCATACCGTGCACCTGCACGCAATAGCACCCGACATGCTGGTGGAATATGAAGCGCTGAAGCACCAGGATGCCACTGCCTCCATGGTGCTGGGCGAGTTGGAAGTCACCTATTCGATCAATATCGAAAATTTTTATGCGGGCCATGCGGCACGTGAGTACCGCGACTTTTCACAGCGTTTTGGGGTGGAAAACATGCTGATTGCGGCGGACAACAATCCCCGTACCCAATTTGTCCACTGGATCAGCCTGTACCGAGCCAAGAAGGACGCGCAGGGCACCCCCGCAGACCGCCGGCTGCTGGGCCAACTCGCCCCGCATGTGATGCAGGCGCTGGCGTTGAACCGCGTCATGCATTTGGGCCAATTGGACGAAGCGGACAAAGCCATGTCGCCCTACGGCTCCGCGATTGCCGATGCCCGGGGTGTGCTGTACCACGCCGATCCGCAATTTATGGGCTTGGCCCATGCCGAATGGGGTGACTGGCGCGGCCCCACATTGCCTACCGCGCTGATGGCCTCTTTGCTGTCTTCAGGCTCCGCACATTTCGTCGGCCGAACCCTCGTAGTGCGCCGCTACTTTGAACATGGCCTGTTGTTTTTAAAGGCCCGCGCGCGGTGCCTGGCGGACCTGCTCAATGTGCGGGAATGGACGATCGCCCGGCGCATCGCCAAAGGCGAAAGCCACAAGGAGATTGCCCAGGCCCTGAACCGTTCGCCCGCCACCGTGCGCAACCAGATCCAGGCGATTTACGAAAAGCTGCAGGTCAGCAGTATTGCCCTGCTGATCGACGCGCTGCGGCGGGCGGAGTAGCGGGTGCACCTTGGGACACCATGGGCATAATCACTACGCTTTTCATAGCTAATGGCGTAGATAGAATATGCGTTAGAAGCATTTTTTATATAAAACCGAGATTCCCACCATGAAAACCTATGTCTGTATCGTTTGTGGCTTTTTGTACGCAGAAGCAGCGGGTCGCCCGGAGGACGGCATCGCCCCTGGCACCTTGTGGGCTGACGTGCCCGCTAGCTGGGAATGCCCGGAATGCGGTGTCGCCAAGGCCGACTTCGAGCCTGTCGAGATCTAATAGGATTTACGCAGCGCCCCCTGTGCCGCCCTCTGGGCGCACAGGAGCCTTGCGTAAGTCCTGTCTAAAATTCTTGCATGAACCATCCTCTCCTCATCATCGGCGCGGGCCTGGCCGGTTGGCAGGCGGCGCGCGAGTTCCGTAAGCTCGACACCACCACGCCCATCACCCTGGTCACTGCGGACGCGGGCGACTTCTATGCCAAGCCCACGCTGTCCAACGCGTTTGGCCAGAAGCGCGGCCCGGCACAGCTGGTAACTACCCCGGCGGCCACCATCGCACAAACGCTCAACGTCACCCTGTTGCCGTACACCCAGGTCACCGCCATCGACACTGCTGCGCAGACCGTGCAGACCAGCGCAGGCGTGTTGGGCTACCGTGACCTGGTGCTGGCCACCGGCGCGCAGCCTATCCGCGTGCCGTTGGCAGGCGCAGCGGCGGACCAGGTGCTGTCGGTCAATTCGCTGGCCGACTTCTGCGTGTTCCACCAGCTCCTCAGCGCATTTGGCGAGGGGGCTCGCGTGGCCATCATGGGCGCGGGCCTGATCGGCTGTGAATTTGCCAACGACCTAGCCGGTGCGGGCTATGCCGTGGCGGTGGTTGATCCTGCGGACCGCCCCTTGGCCGCCTTGCTGCCGCCCACGGCCAGCGCCCAGTTGCAGGCGGCGTTGACCGGCCTGTCGGTGCAGTGGCACCTGGGGACCACCGTGCAAAGTGTGGAGCCCTCTGCGCAAGGCCTGTCCCTGACCCTGGGCAACGGCCAGGCGATCGCTGCCGACATCGTGCTCAGCGCCATCGGTCTGCGTGCCGACACCGCGCTGGCCCAGGCCGCGGGCATCGCCTGCGAGCGCGGTATCAACGTCAACCGCCAGTTGCAAACCAGTGCCCCCCACGTGTGGGCGCTGGGTGACGGTGCACAGTACGCCAGCGCGGCCAGCCCCGGCGCGCCCACCGGCCGTACCTTGCCCTATGTGATGCCCATCATGGCGGCGGCCAAGGTGCTGGCGGCCAACCTGTGCGGCCTGGATGCCACGCTGGAATTTGCCGCCATGCCGGTGGCCATCAAAACCCCGGCCCTGCCCATCGTGGCGCACCCGCCTGCACCCGGCCATTTGGGCGCGTGGGTCGAGCAGACGCTGGGCGAATGGTGGTTCGCCCCAGCAGACGCACCCGGGCGCGCGCACGGCTTTGTGCTGACCGGCCCGCACACCAGCAAGCGCATGGCGCTGGTCAAGCAGATGGCGGCGGTGGTTTAAACCTCGGCGGACATGCGATGGGACGGAGCGATCCGCCCCATCGCTTTTTTACGCTTCGTGTGTATAATTTTTTGGATCAATACACATGAGGGCGTTGTATGCGCACCAACATCGTCATCGACGACCAACTGATGGATGCCGCCATGCAGGCCGGCGGTTTCAAAACCAAGCGCGATGCGGTGGAGGAAGGCCTGCGCCTGCTGGCCCGCCGCGCTGCCTACCAAAATCTGCGTGCCCTGCGCGGTAAGCTGCAGTGGAGCCTGGACGGCGACTGGACCACCAGCGACGGCCACAGCGTGCAGGAGCCCCGCGCTACCTACCTCGACAAAGCCACTCGGGCCCCAGCCCGGTGATCACCGCCGATTCCAGCATCTGGATCGACTACTTCAAAGGCACGGCCACCCCGCACACCGAGGCGCTGGATGCCGTGCTCAACGACAGCGCGCACGAACTGGTGCTGCTGGACGTGGTGCTGATGGAGGTGCTGCGCGGCTTTCGCCACCCCCAAGAGCTGCGGCTGGCCAAGCAGGCCCTGGCCGCTTTGCCAGTGGTCACCGCCGGTGGCGAGGCCATCGCCTTGCTGGCCGCCGACATCTACCGCGACCTGCGCCACAAAGGCCTTACCGTGCGCAGCCCCATCGACCTGCTGGTGGGGGCTTGGTGCATCCGCAACGACTGCGATCTGCTCCAGAACGACCGCGACTATGTCGGTATGGTGGCGTTCATGGGTTTACGGGGGGTGGTGTGATTTATCTATTTATACAGGAGCAATGCATGCGCAGAGTGTTGGCGGTAGTGGCTGTTTTGGTGTTGATAAGCGGCTGCGCAGGTACTGTGCAGCGAGAGATGGGAAGTGCCCACGGGCAGGAAAAACTGTTGGCTGCACGGTACAGCAAGGTAGAAATCGTGCTCACCGACGAAGCCCGCAAGCTACAGGCAGACAACCCGCAATTCAGCACGCAAGAGCTGGTGGGCTATGTGCAGCGGCGCATGGATGGCAATGGTTTGCTGCAACCAGATGCCTCCTACAAAGTGCATGTGACGGTAGAGGAGTTTCGGGTGCGCTCCGCTGTAACGGCAGTGCTGTTTGGGGTGATGGCGGGTACTGACTCCATCCACGGGCGGGTGCAGGTGGTTGATGGTCAGGGGCGGGCAGTGCACGCGTTCAAGGTCAACGCCTCGTACGGACTAGGTGGCTGGGCTGGTGGGCAAGACAGCATGCGTATGAACTGGCTGTACGACAAATTCGCCGAGCTCACTTTGAGCGAGTTGACGGGCACTACTGCGGCGACATCCGTCGATAAAAAACTGGCTCCTCGCGGGCCCAATACCCTCGTTGCGGTGGCCGCACCTGCCGTGGCGCAGCCCAATGCAATGGGGGCAACTGAGGCACTTTCTGCGCGGCCACCAAAGCAGACTATGCCTGTGTCTGCGGTGGCATCGGCGCACATTCCTTACACCGCTTCCGGATTCGCCAACATTGACGACGTGGATGCCATTCCCTACCTGGGCGACAAAGGCCGCCAGCGCTACCGGGAGTGGTTGACCAAGCCCACACCCCGGGCGTTTGCCATTTCAGCCACAGGTTTCAATGCATCCAGCTATGGATTGAAACCGCTAGACGACACATTGCCAGCCGATCCCACAGAGCGTGCCGTGGTGGCTTGCGATCGGGTCAGTAAAAGCCCATGCAAGCTGTACGCCGTCAACGGTGCCGTGGTGTGGGTGCGGGATAGGGGCCTCCCGGTCGAAGCGGTGAAAATGCCCCTTGGCGGCGATGCCCCCTAAACAGCGGCACCAGCTACTTACCCATACCTACACAAAAATAGAATTGTTGGAGATACCATGAAGATTGTTACAACCGTCCAGCGCCTGAGCCTGGCACTAGCCCTGGCATTGGGGCTGGCCGCGCTACTGCCCTGCGCACTGGCCATTGAAATCCCCGGCAACCCGCCAGCCAAAGACATCTTGGACCAGCAAATCACCATTGGCCCGCGCAGCCTGACGCTGCCCGAAGGCCAGTGGACCTACATTGCCCAGGCCCAGTGGAGCACCACGCAAGGGCCACCCCCGCGCTCGCCGGTGTATGCGGCTTACGCCATGGATGTGCAAAACGGCCGCATGCGTGGCGGCATCGTGCTGGAAATGCCTTCCCGCACCACCCTGGGGGCCGACTGGAAGGCCGAGCGCTGCACCGCCCGCAACCCGCAGTACAGCGAAAACTTTGGCAGCGACCTGGCCATGCCCGAGTGCCTGCAAATCTTCAAGCGCACCGGCCATTTGCTGGGCCTGCAAGCCGACTTTTACGCCCAGGCCCAGCAGTGGGTGCAGGCTAATTCGGTGCGCCTGCCCGGCGCGGTGTACGAGGTGGTCTACACCAAGTATTCGCGTAACGACTATGGCCGCATCCGCGTGTTCGTACCCGCCCAGTCGATGGACAACGACGAAGACATGCTGGCCTGGGCCAAGCAACTGCCCGATGCGCTGCGCAGCCTGATGGAAAAACGCGACACCAGCGCCAAACTGCCCGCGCTGCCGCCCTTGCCCGCCGAAGCGGTGGTCGAACCGTCTGCGGTGCTGCCGATGGCGCCCGGCACCGCGCCGGTGATTGTTCCTTACACCGCGTCGGGTTTTGCCAAGGTGGACGACATCAATGCCCTGCCGTTCAAAACCGAAACCGTGCGCAAGATCTACCGCCAGTGGCTGGACCTGCCGCTGCCGCGGGCGTTTGCGTTCTCGTCTGAAAAGGTGATCGCCACCGCAGGCCTGGACCCGGCCGATGCCACTGAACCCACCGACCCGTCCGACCGCGCCCTGGCGCGCTGCCGCCGCATCAGCAAGACCCCGTGCCAGCTGTACGCGGTGGACAACGTGGTGGTGTGGGTGAAACCGGCCGACACCCCGGCACCCTGACACCCTGGCCCTATGGACAGCTTCAGCACCTGGCTGCAAACCCTGGGTCACAGCGGTGCCCGCACGGCGGTGGACGCGCTGGCCCAGGGCAGCGCGCACCTGGACATGCCTGCGCTGCTGGCCCTGGCCGCTGCGTTGGGCTGGGCTAGTGGCATCCGCCTGTACGCCGTGGTATTTGTCACCGGGCTGAGCGGGGCGCTGGGCTGGTGGAGCCTGCCTGCCGGGCTGCACCTGCTCCAGCACCCGGCGATGCTGGCGGCCAGCGGTGCGATGCTGTTTGTGGAGTTTTTTGCCGACAAGATTCCGGGGCTTGATAGCCTGTGGGACGTGCTGCATTCGGTGGTCCGCATCCCTGCCGGGGCGGCACTGGCTGCGGCCGTGTTCGGGGCCGACAGCGGCACCATGGGCGCGGTGGCGGCTTTGCTGGGCGGTTCGCTGGCCGCCACCTCGTTTGCTACCAAGGCGGCCACTCGGGCGGCGGTGAACACCTCGCCCGAACCTTTTTCCAACCTTGCCCTGAGCTTTCTGGAAGACGGCATGAGCATGGGCGCGTTGTGGCTGGCCGCGCACTACCCGGTCGGCTTCGGTGTGGCGCTGTGCGGGGTGCTGGTCCTCAGCATCGGGCTGCTGGTGCTGCTGTGGTCTTTTTTAAAGGCCTTGGTGCGGCGGGTGCGGGGTTGGGTAATTTGAGGAAAATAGGGCTCTGGCGCATATTCTGCCTACGCCAACAGCTATATAAATGATAGTGTTTTAACGCGTTCCCAGCAGCGCAAACTGCGCGCCTTGCGGGTCGCTGCACTGCAGAATCCACATATTGCTGGGTACTTCCATGGGGCCGTTGAGCACCTGCCCGCCGTGGGCCCGTACCCGGTCTGCCGCAGCGTCGATCTGCTCCACATGGATGTAGTACAGCCAGCTGGCGCGCGCGCCGCCGTCGTCGCGCCGCATCATGCCGCCGACCGGGGCAGCACCGGTGGCAAACAGCTGGTAGGTGCCCATCGGCCCCATGTCCATGGTTTCGGCGGCGGTCCAGACAAACAGATCGGCATACAGGGCCAGGGCAGCGGCATCGTCCACCGCGTGCAGCTCGTGCCAGCCAAAGGTGCCTGGTGTGCCTGCGGGCGGCGGGGCCGGGCGCTCGGCGGGCAGGCCCTTGAACAGCGCAAACACCGCCCCCTGCGGGTCGGCCACCATGGCAAACCGGCCTACGCCGGGGATGTCGGTGGGCGGATAGTGGACAGTTCCGCCCACTTGCACCATGCGTGCGGAGTGGGCATCCACATCGGGCACGGCGATATAGCCGCACCAGCCGGGCTGGGCCCCGGCCGCTTTGGCTTCGGCGGGCAGGGTCATGATGCCGCACACCTGGGTGCTGTCTGCCGATGCCAGGGCATAGCGCATGCCGGGCATGCCCGCGTCCTGCGTCGTCCAGCCCACCACGGCCTGGTAGAAGGCCTCGGCGGCCGGGCCGTCGCTGGTCACCAGTTCATACCAAACAAATTCGCAAGGGGTGCTTGTCATGGATGTCTCCGTCGTGGAATGGAAGGGCAAATTCTAGGCACTGCCCGCGTGCCAGCAGACACAATGGAGGACGGATGTGCAACAAAAGGAAACCTGGATGCGGATAGCTTTGTACAACCCCGATGGGTCAGCCAAATTCTGGATCGACGGGCTGCACGCCGTCTGGCCCGAGGCCGAAGTGGCCTTGTGGAGCCCCGGTAGTGCCCCGGCGGATTTCGCCATTGCCTGGGCCCCGCCGCAGGCGTTTTTTGACGCGCAGCCCGACCTGCAAGCCGTGTTCAACCTGGGCGCGGGCGTGGATGCGCTGATGCGCTTACGCATCCCCCCGCAGACCCAGGTGGTGCGGCTGGAGGACGCGGGCATGGCGGTGCAAATGGCCGAATACGTCTGCCACGCCGTGCTGCGGCATTTTCGGGGGCTGGATGCCTACGAGGCCGATGCCCGCGCCGGGCGCTGGCGCAGGCAGGATGCTGTGCGGCGCAGCGACTTTGCCGTGGGCGTGATGGGCCTGGGCGTGCTGGGCACACGGGTGGCCCAGGCTTTGCGGGGTTTTGAATTCCCCGTCAACGCGTGGAGTCGCCAGCCCAAGGGTTTGGACGGCGTGCGTGGCTATGCCGGGCCTGGGCAGTTGGATGCCTTTTTGGCCGCCAGCAAAGTGCTGGTCTGCCTGCTGCCGCTAACGGTGGACACACAAAACATCCTGGACCACCGAACCCTGTCGCACCTGCAGCCGGGCGGCTACGTCATTAACGTGGCGCGTGGTGCGCACCTGGTGGATGCCGACCTGCTGGCCCTGCTGGACAGCGGCCACCTGGCCGGGGCCACGCTGGACGTGTTCCGCACCGAACCGCTGCCGCCTGACCACCTGTTCTGGGGCCACCCAAAAATCCACATCACCCCGCATATTTCGGCGCGCACCCTGGACGCGGAAAGCCTGGCGCAGATCATCGGCAAGCTGCAGGCGCTGCTGCAAGGCCAGGCAGTGAACGGCGTGGTGCAACGCGACCGGGGTTATTGATGTGCGGCGCTGAGCTCAAGCCCCTGCCCGAAGGCGTGCAACGGGTAGCCGCGCTACTGCTAGCGCAAGGCCACGCCCATCTGCCGCGCATGCTCGACGATGCAGCACGCACCGCGCAGCAGGCCGCCGATGCGCTGGGCATTGCGGTGGGGCAGATCGCCAAGAGCATCATCTTTCGCCGTGTGGCCGACGATGCTGCCGTGCTGGTGGTGGCCTCGGGCGACCGGCGGGTGGACGAGCAGAAGGTCACCGCGCTGGTGGGGCCGGTGGGGCGGGCCGATGCAGCGTTTGTGAAGGCCCGCACGGGCTTCAGCATCGGCGGCGTGGCCCCGGTGGCGCATGCGGTGCCCAGCGTTACCTTGATCGACCAGGCGCTGTTTCGGTTTGCCGAGATTTGGGCGGCTGCCGGGCATCCGCACGCGGTGTTTGCGCTCTCGCCCGATGACCTGGCGCGGCTGACCGGTGCGCCGGTGGTGGACGTGACCCTGTGAGTACTATGGATTTAATAGCTGCTCGCGCAAGTGTTATCTACGCTGGAGGCCAAAAAGATGCTGAAGTGGCATCGCCTTGTGTAGGCATCTGCCAGATGGACGTAGCGGGCCAGATTTGCACTGGTTGCCTGCGCACGCTGGACGAGATCGGTGCCTGGCGCGGCTTGGACGCGCCGAGCAGGTTGGCGGTGTGGGCCCAGATTGCCCGGCGCGCCCAAACGGCTCTTGGCTAAAACGTAAAAACCGTCCGGGCGGGTCTGATCGAAGGTAGTCGACCAGACCCGCGCGAACGGTTTGGGGGTGGCCCACTCAGAGGGCCACGGTGGAGGGAAAGCTTTTAGTGTCCCGACGCGCCCGATGCGCCGTACCCGGTCTCCGAACGCACTTGCTGCGACTTGAAGGCTTCGCGCTCTTTGGCGGCTTGCGGGCTGCGGTCCAGAACCGAGAACAGCCAGATACCGACAAAGCCGATAGTCATGGAGAACAACGCAGGCGAAGTGTAGGGGAACCAGGCCGAGCCTTTGGCAAAGCCCAGCGTCACTTCCCACACCGCAGGTGACACGATGGTCAGGCCCACGGAAGAGACCAAGCCCATGAAGCCACCAATCACCGCGCCGCGGGTGGTGCAGTCTTTCCACAGCACCGACATGAACAGTACCGGGAAGTTGGCCGATGCCGCAATCGCGAAGGCCAGCGACACCATGAAGGCGACGTTTTGCTTCTCGAACGCAATACCCAGTGCCACGGCCACGATGCCCAGCGCCACGGTGGTGATGCGCGATACCTTCAGCTCGGAAGCGCTGTCGGCCTTGCCCTTTTTGAACACGGTGGCGTACAGATCGTGCGACACAGCCGAGGCTCCCGACAAGGTCAGGCCCGCAACGACGGCCAGGATGGTGGCAAATGCGACGGCTGAGATGAAGCCGAAGAAGATGTTGCCGCCCACGGCCTTGGCCACCAGCACGGCCGCCATGTTGCTCGATCCGCCGCCGCCCTTGATGATGCCCTTGGCGGTATCTGCAAACTCGGGGTTGGTCAGCACCAGGGTGATGGCACCAAAGCCGATGATGAAGATCAGCACGTAGAAGTAGCCAATCCAGGTGGTCGCCCACAGCACGGATTTGCGGGCTTCCTTGGCGTTAGGTACGGTGAAGAAGCGCATCAGGATATGCGGCAAACCGGCGGTACCAAACATCAGCGCCATGCCAAAGGAAATGGCCGAGATCGGGTCTTTCACAAAACCGCCCGGCCCCATGATGGCCAGGCCTATCTTGGCGGCAGCATCGGGCATCTTGCCGTCGTTCAGGGCGAACTGGGTTTTGACTTCCACCGCCTTGGCAAACAGGGCTTCGGGGCTGAAGCTGAACTGCGCCAGCACCATGAAGGCCATGAAGGTCACGCCCGCCAACAGCATGCAGGCCTTGATGATCTGCACCCAGGTGGTGGCCGTCATGCCGCCAAACAGCACGTAAATCATCATCAAGCCGCCCACAATCACCACCGCCAGCCAGTAGTCCAGGCCAAAAAGCAGCTTGATCAGCGCACCGGCACCCACCATCTGGGCGATCAGGTAGAACGCCACCACCACCAACGTGCCCGAGGCCGCAAACATGCGGATCGGGGTTTGCTGAAAGCGGTAGGCGGCCACGTCGGCAAAGGTGAACTTGCCCAGGTTGCGCAGGCGCTCGGCCATCAGGAAGGTGATGACCGGCCAGCCGACCAGAAAGCCGATGGAGTAGATCAGGCCGTCGTAGCCGAAGGCCATCACGGTAGCAGTAATGCCCAGGAACGATGCGGCTGACATGTAGTCGCCCGCAATTGCCAGGCCGTTCTGGAAGCCGGTGATGCCGCCACCGGCGGTGTAGAAGTCAGAAGCCGACTTGGTTTTGGCTGCCGCCCATTTGGTAATGAACAGCGTGGCAACCACAAAGATGCCAAACATGCTGATGGCCACCCAGTTGGTGGGTTGTTTTTCCACCTGGCCCAGGTCGCCACCAGCGGCCAGTGCCGCACCGGCTAACAGCATCAGCGCCACAGCGCCCACAGATTTCAGGAGGGCATTCATTTGGAGACATCCTTCAGGATTTCAGCGGTCAGGCGGTCGTATTCGCTGTTGGCGCGGCGCACATAAATGGCGGTGATCACCACGGTAAACACAATCACACCCATACCGATGGGAATGCCGATGCTGGTGACGCCCGCGCCCAGAGGGGTGGCCAAAAATGGTTTGTCGAACGCGATGAGCGCGATGTAGCCGTAGTACACGAGCATCATCAGCCCGGTGAGCAGCCAGCCGAAGCCGTTGCGTTTGCGTTTGAGCTCATGGTATTTGGGATTGGCCTCTATTCTGGCCACGATCGGATCCGTCATGGTTGTCCCCTTTGGTGTGTGTCAATCGAACCTCCACCAGACCGAAATGTCGTTCTGGCAGTGGAATGAGTGTGCGCAGAGGGGCTGACCGATAACTGACGTTTCTGGTCCTAAAACGGGTTTTGGACCGGGGGTTTTCCCGCCCTAGGCGCCGGTTGGTGGCCTGCAATAACCCCAGAATGGGCTGGTTGGGCAGCCTCTTCCTACAATCATCTGCCTTACCCCCCAGAGCACTGCACTTATGACCCAGGGAACCATCCGCATCCGCGGAGCGCGCCAGCACAACCTCAAGAATTTGGACCTGGATATCCGCACCGGCGAGCTCACGGTGGTGACCGGCCCCAGCGGTTCCGGCAAGTCCAGCCTGGTGTTTGACACCCTGTTTGCCGAAGGCCAGCGCCGCTACGTCGAAACCTTCTCGGCCTACGCCCGCCAGTTCCTGGACCGCATGGACAAACCCGCCGTGGACAAGGTGGAGGGCGTGCCCCCGGCGATCGCCATCGACCAGACGAATCCGGTGCGCTCCAGCCGCTCCACCGTGGGCACCATGACCGAGCTGAACGACCATCTGAAGCTGCTCTACGCCCGCGCCGGGTCGTTGTTTGACAGCAAAACCGCTTTGCCGGTGCGGCACGACACGCCGGAGAGCATCTACGCCGAGCTGTGTGAACGCGCGGCAGCGGCGCAGGACCCGCGGCTCGTTCTGACTTTCCCCGTCGAGCTGCCCGGCAACACCAGCGCCGACGAAGTGGCGCAATGGCTGTCGGCCAGTGGCTTCACCCGGGTGCATGCTGAGCGCGAGGTGGCGGTGGAAGCATCCGCCACGCCCGCTAAAACCACCAAGAAGGCGGTTGTGGTCTCTGCCACCCGCAAGGTGTTGGACGTGGTGGCCGACCGCTTTCGCATCGCGGGTACCGAAAAAGCCCGCGCACTGGAGGCGATTGAAGTCGCCCTGAAGCGTGGCGGCGGGCGCGTCAACGTTTACGTGCTGTCGGCTGATGAAGCGGTGGAGCCGCTGCTGTGGAAATTTTCGACCGGCCTTCATTGCGCCGAGAGCGATGTGCGCTACACCGACCCGATCCCGTCGATGTTTTCCTTCAACTCGCCCGTGGGCGCCTGCGAAACCTGCAAGGGCTTTGGCCGCGTCATCGGCGTGGACTACGGCTTGGTCATCCCCAACGACAAGCTGACGCTGCGCGCCGGAGCCATCAAGCCTATGCAAACCCCTGCCTGGCAAGAGTGCCAGGACGACCTGATGCGCCACGCCGAGGCCGCAGGCATCCCGCGCGACACGCCGTACTACAAGCTCACGCCCGAGCACCAGCACTGGGTCGTCAACGGCTCGCCCAACTGGAACGGCAAGTGGAACCAGCACTGGTTTGGCGTGAAGCGGTTCTTCGAATACCTGGAAACCAAGTCCTACAAGATGCACATCCGGGTGCTGCTGTCCAAGTACCGCAGCTACACCACCTGCCCGGCCTGCGAAGGCGCGCGGCTCAAGACCGAGAGCCTGCTGTGGCGACTGGGTAGCGTGGAAGATGCTAATACGGTGCTGGACCCGGCCAAGCGCCACCTGCCCCAAGGGGTGGACTGGTCCCGTGCCCAGCTGGAAGCTTTGCCCGGCCTGTGTCTGCACGATCTGATGCTCTTGCCCATCGACCGGCTGCGCCGCTTTTTCGACCTGCAAGCCGACCGCATCCTGGGCGGCCGTGCAGAACGGGGCGGCAAAGGCGGCGGGGACGAGCAGGCGCTGAAGCTGCTGCTGGACGAAATCACCACCCGGCTCAAATACCTGTGTGATGTGGGCATTGGCTACCTGACGCTGGACCGGCAGAGCCGCACCCTCAGCGGCGGCGAGGTACAGCGCATCAACCTCACTACGGCGCTGGGCACCTCGCTGGTGAACACCTTGTTTGTGCTGGACGAGCCCAGCATCGGTCTGCACCCGCGCGACATGCACCGCATCATCGAAGCCATGCAACGCCTGCGCGACGCGGGCAACACCCTGGTGGTGGTGGAGCACGACCCTGCAGTCATGCTGGCGGCAGACCGCATGATCGACATGGGCCCCGGCCCTGGCGAGCGCGGTGGGCAAATCGTGTTCGACGGCACGACCCAAGATTTGCGCAGTGCCGACACATTGACCGGCGCTTACCTGGGTGGCCGCAAGACCATCGGCATGGGCTTCAAAAAGCTGGTGACCGACAGCACGCCCCGCCTGGTGCTGGAAGGCGCGCGCGAGCACAATCTGCAAAACGTGTCGGTCGAATTCCCCTTGCAGCGCCTGGTGTGCATCACCGGTGTCAGCGGCTCCGGCAAGTCCACGCTGGTCCAGGACGTGCTGGCCCCGGC
The DNA here is from genome assembly GCF_056521385.1 of Rhodoferax sp. RT5P35. Lineage (NCBI taxonomy): Bacteria > Pseudomonadati > Pseudomonadota > Betaproteobacteria > Burkholderiales > Comamonadaceae > Rhodoferax > Rhodoferax sp. RT5P35. The sequence goes on from NZ_JBWMAX010000011.1 coordinate 139,672, forward strand.
CCTGCTGCGCCACTTCGGCAAAGCCACCGATACCCCCGGCCTGCATGACCGCCTGCTGGGCGCCGACTTTTTGAGCGATGTGGTGTTTGTGGACCAGTCGCCCATTGGCAAAACCGCCCGCTCCAACCCCGCCAGCTACGTGGGGGCCTGGGATGCCATCCGCGAGATCTTTGCCAACGCACCCGCCTCGCGCCAGCGCGGCTACACCGCCAGCAAGTTCAGCTTCAACAGCGGCGATGGCCGTTGCCCTACTTGCGGCGGCTCGGGCTTTGAGCATGTGGAAATGCAGTTTTTGAGCGACGTGTATTTGCGCTGCCCGGACTGCGACGGCAAACGCTACCGGCCCGAAGTGCTGGAGATCACTATCGAACGCCGCGCCGCCTCCGATGCCCGCGTAAAGCAGTTCAACGTGGCCGACGTGCTGGATTTGACCGTGAGCGAGGCTGCTCTCATTTTTGACGGTGACCGGGACGTGATACGGGCGCTACAGCCGATTTTGGATGTAGGCCTGGAATACGTGAAGCTGGGCCAGCCCGTGCCTACGCTGTCGGGCGGCGAAGCCCAGCGCCTCAAGCTCGCGGGCTTTTTGGCCGAGGCCGCCAAAAGCAGCAACCGCCAGCCACTGGCTAAAAAGGGCACGCTGTTCTTATTCGACGAGCCCACTACCGGTCTGCACTTTGACGACATCGCCAAGCTGATGCGGGCGCTGCGCAAGTTGCTGGACGCGGGCCATTCCATGGTCGTGATCGAGCACAACCTGGATGTCATCCGCGCCAGCGACTGGCTGATCGACATGGGACCCGAGGGCGGCTATGGCGGCGGTCTTGTGGTGGCCGAGGGCAAGCCCGAGGACGTGCGCCACCACCCCACATCGCACACCGGCGCGGCCCTGCGCGAGTACGAATCGACGCTGGGGCTGGGCGTGCAGGTGGCCCGTGAAAAGTCGGGGGCATGGGCGGTTTTGCCCAAAGTGGTGCCACCCAATGCCATCCAGATCGTCAATGCCAAGGAGCACAACCTGAAGTCGCTCAGCGTGGACATTCCGCGCGGCCAGTTCAATGTGGTGACCGGCGTGAGCGGCTCCGGCAAGTCCACGCTGGCGTTCGATATTTTGTTCAACGAGGGCCAGCGCCGCTACCTGGAGTCGCTCAACGCCTACGCCCGCAGCATCGTGCAGCCCGCAGGTCGGCCCGAAGTGGACGCGGTCTACGGCATCCCGCCGACAGTGGCCATCGAGCAGCGCCTGAGCCGGGGCGGGCGCAAGTCCACCGTGGGCACTACCACCGAGGTCTGGCACTTCTTGCGCCTGCTTTACGTCAAGCTGGGTACCCAGCACTGCATCCATGACGGCACGGCGGTACAGCCGCAAACGCCGGACAGCATTGCCGCGCAGTTGCTCAAAACCTTCCGCGGCCAGCACATTGGCCTGATGGCCCCGCTGGTGCTGAACCGCAAGGGCGTGTACACCGAGCTGGCCGACTGGGCGCGGCCCCGCAACTACACCCACCTGCGGGTGGACGGCGACTTTTTGCCGACCACCAATTTCCCGCGCATCGACCGCTTCAAGGAGCACACCGTCGAGCTGCCGGTGCTCAGCCTGGATGTGAACCCTGGCAGCGAAGCCCGCCTGCGCGAGGGCCTGATGACTGCGCTGGAGCACGGCAAGGGCGTGGTGCATGTGCTGGTGGCGATCGACGGACTCAAGGCCGCGATGGATGCAGGCGAGCCCACCGCGCACATCGGCAAGGTGATGGTGTTCTCCACCAAGCGCGCCTGCCCGGTGTGCAGCACCAGCTACGCCGAGCTGGACCCGCGCCTGTTCAGCTACAACAGCAAGCACGGCTGGTGCCCCGACTGCGTGGGCACGGGCGTGAAGCTCACCCGCGACCAGCGGGCTGTGTTCGATGACTCGGTGCGCGCCGACGACACCGGGGGCCGCGAACAAACCTTTGCCGAACCCGAGGTGGAAGACCTGCATGACGTAGCCTGTCCCACCTGCCAGGGCACGCGTCTGAACGCCACCGCCCGCGCCGTGCGCTTTGCCAATGTCGGCATCACCGACCTGGCCCGCCTCAGCGTGACGGACATTCGCAAGTGGGTGCAAGCCTTGCAAGTCGCCGGTGAAATGAGCCAGCGCGAAACCGACATCGCCCGCGACTTGGTGCCCGAAATCCAGAGCCGCCTGGAGTTTCTGGAAGAGGTGGGCCTGGGCTACCTGACCCTGGACCGGGGCGCGCCCACCCTGAGCGGTGGCGAGGCCCAGCGCATCCGCCTGGCCGCGCAGTTGGGCAGCAACCTGCAAGGCGTGTGCTACATCCTGGACGAGCCCACCATCGGCCTGCACGCCCGCGACAACCACATTCTGCTCAACGCCCTGCACACCCTCAGCAGTAAGGGCAACACCCTGGTGGTGGTGGAGCACGACGAAGACACCATCCGCCGCGCCGACCACATCATCGACATCGGCCCCAGCGCGGGCAAGCGCGGCGGGCGGCTAGTGGCGCAGGGCAGCGTGGCCAATATTTCGGACGCGGCCGAGTCCGTCACGGGCCGCTACCTGCTGCACGCCATGCGCCACCCACTGCAGGCGCGGCGCACCGTGGACGCATTTGACGTGGCGGCGGTGGCGCTGCCGGTGGCCGATCTGCCCTACGTGGCCCCCACCGCCAAGAGCAAGGCAGCAGCCAAGAAGAAGGCGGCTACCGAGCTGGAAGCGGTCGTTATGGTCGAGCCCTTGCAGTGGCTGGTCGTCACCGGTGCCACCATGCACAACCTGCAAAACGTCACCGCCCACGTGCCCTTGAAACGCCTGGTAGCCGTCACCGGGGTCAGCGGCTCCGGCAAGTCCACGCTGGCCCGCGACGTGCTGCTGGCCAACGTGCAAACCGCGGTCGTCCAGCGCAGTACCAAGGCCGGGCGCGAGAGCTGGGCTGCGGGCCAACACGCACCGTGGCTGGGTTGTGCCGACGTGGCAGGTTTTGCCGCGATCGACCGCGTGCTGGAAGTGGACCAAACCCCCATCGGCAAAACCCCGCGCAGCTGCCCGGCCACCTACATCGGCTTTTGGGACACCATCCGCAAGCTGTTTGCCGAGACGCTGGAAGCCCGCGCGCGCGGATACGGCCCGGCGCGCTTCTCATTCAACACCGGCGAAGGCCGCTGCCCCAGCTGCGAAGGCCAGGGCCTGCGCACCATCGCCATGAGCTTCATGCCCGACGTGAAGGTGAAGTGCGAAACCTGCCACGGTGCGCGCTTCAACCCCGAGACGTTGACGGTGACCTGGCGCGGCAAGAGCATCGGCGACGTGCTGCAAATGGAGGTGGACGAGGCCGTCGATTTCTTCGCCGTGATGCCCGTCATCGCCTACCCACTCCAACTGCTCAAAGATGTGGGCCTGGGTTACCTGACCATTGGCCAGCCGTCTCCCACGCTCAGCGGCGGCGAGGCGCAACGCATCAAGCTGGTGACCGAGCTGGCCAAGGTGCGCGACGACATCACCAAACGCGGCCAAAAAGCCCCGCACACCCTGTACGTGCTGGACGAACCCACCGTGGGCCTGCACATGGCCGACGTGGAAAAGCTCATCCGCGTGCTGCACCGCCTGGTCGATGGCGGCCACAGCGTGGTGGTGATTGAGCACGATCTGGACGTGATTGCCGAAGCCGACTGGGTCATCGACCTGGGGCCGGACGGCGGCAATGGCGGGGGCCGGATTGTGGCGGCGGCTGCGCCGGAGGCGGTGGTGGCTTTGGGGACGGCGACGGGCGTAGCGCTGCAGCCGGTGCTGGCGCGGTAGTTGGGTAAGGGGACGACATGCAAGCGCAACGAAATGCAATGAACCCCATGGACCGGCGCGGTGCCCTGCTGCTGCTCGCGGCAGCGTCTTGGCCTGCCGCGTCCCGCGCGGACGATGACGCCGCACTGCTGCGGGCGGGCGGCTGTGTGGTGCTACTGCGGCATGCCTCCACCGTGCCGGGGGTGGGGGATCCACCCGAATTCCAGCTTGGTACCTGCAGCACCCAGCGCAACCTCAGCGCCGACGGCCAGACCGAAGCGGGCCGCATCGGGGCCTGGTTTCGCCGCCAGCAGTTAGAACCGCGGGCGGTGTTGACCAGCGCCTGGTGCCGCTGCATCGACACGGCGCAACTGGCCTTTGGCCGCCACACACCGTGGGCCGCGTTGAATTCCAGCTTTGGTGACCGCTATCCGGCCACCGATGCCACGCCCAGCCTGCGCCAGGCCTTGCGCGCAGTGCCGCCGGGGCAGTTCGAGGTGTGGGTGACGCACCAGGTCAACATCACCGCCATCAGCGGAGAGCTGCCAGCGCAGGCCGAGGGTTTTGTGCTGGATACCGACGCAAAGCTGTTGGTGCGCACGCGCTTCGGCGGATAAGCCCCAGGCCGGGTAGATGTTGTTTTGCTATTTAATTAATAGCTATTGGCGTAGGCTTTATATGCGCTATAGGCCTGTTTTCTTTAAATTTTTGCATCGGCAACAGGTAACTGGCTGGATGCCTTGACCTCTCGCAGCGCCAGGCTGGAATGGATCAGGCTCACGCCCGGCATGCTGCGCAGCACGGTTTCCACGAAGTCGCTGTAAGCATCCAGGCTGGGTGCCACTACTTGCAGCAGGTAGTCGGCCTGACCGGTCACCTTGTGGCAGCTCAGCACCTCGGGGCGCTGCTGGATGGTGTCTTCGAAGTGCTGCACCGATGCGCCGGTGACCACGCCGAAGGTGAGTTGCACAAAGGCCAGTATGTCCAGCCCGAGCTTGCGGCGGTCCAGGTTGGCCTGGTAGCCGGTGATGAAGCCCGCGTCTTCCAGGCGCTTGAGCCTGCGCCAGCAGGGCGTGACGCTGAGCGCGACCTGCTCCGCCAACTGCGGGGTGGACAGGGAGCCGTCTTTTTGCAAGAGCCGTAAAATAGTGCGGTCCGTGCTGTCTAGTGCGTGTGTTGAGTTGGTCGTACCCATAAGTAGCCTTGGAATGCAGTTTTCATTGCGCATGGTAGCCCTGCGCAGCTGTAAAAAGCAAAGCTATTCCAACGCTGCAGCGGCATACTTTGGGCTCCACCGCATGGAAAGAAACTCCGCATGATCTCCGTCTATAACCACTACCACGCCCTGCACCAGGGCAAGCTGGAAATGTTCCGGGGCCAACTGGTCCCTTGCTTCGAGGTGCCCGCCCGGGCCGACGACGTGCTGCAAGAGCTGCAACGCCGCCAGCTTGGCGAAGTACGAACACCGCAGGACTGCGGGCGAGGCCCCATCGAGCGCATCCACAGTCCGCGCTACCTGGACTTTCTGGCCGGAGCCTGGGCCGAATGGGTGGCGCTGGACCCTGCAAATGCTACGCGCGATGCGCTGCCCTCGGTGTGGCCGGTGCGCAGCTTTCGCAGCGACGTGCTGCCCGCCAACTTTTCGGCGCGTATGGGGCTGTTTTCTTACGATGCGGGCACGCCGCTGACCTCGGGCACCTGGGCTGCGGCCTACGCCGGGGCCTGCTGTGCGGTGACTGCCGCGCAGATGGTCAGCGGCGGTGCGCGCAGCGCGTTTTCGCTTAGCCGCCCGCCGGGCCACCACGCCGGGGCCGACTTTTTTGGCGGCTACTGCTTTTTGAACAACGCCGCCATTGCCGCCCAGGCGCTGCGCGACGCGGGTGCGGCCAAGGTGGCGGTTCTGGACATCGACTACCACCACGGCAACGGCACCCAGGCCATCTTTTACGACCGGGCCGACGTGTTTTTTGCCAGCGTGCACGGCGACCCGCATACCGAATACCCGTTCTACCTGGGCTACGCGGACGAGACAGGGCAGGGCGCAGGGCTGGGGGCGAACCTGAATCTGCCGCTGCCGCGCGGCACCGGCTTTGCGCGCTGGCGCGAGGCACTGGCCCTGGCCTTGCAGCGGATTGCCCAGAGCGGGGCGCAGTCGCTGGTGGTGTCGCTGGGGCTGGACACCTTCGAGGGCGACCCGATCTCGGGTTTTCAGCTGCGCAGCGAAGACTACTTCCGGGTGGGCGAAGACCTGGCGGCCGCGGGCCTGCCCACGGTGTTTGTGTTTGAGGGTGGCTACGCAGTGGACGCGCTGGGCACCAACACGGTGAATGTGCTGGAGGGTTATGCCCAGAGGGCATGAGGCTGTAGGCTTTTAGCCACCTTATGGCAAGTCTGCACTGGTAGAGTGGGTCGCTTAGTGGTTTCCACTCTTGCACTTTTTCAGGTTACTTTATGCGCCAACTCTCTCCCGCAGGCCAGCAGGCCGTCAGCGACATCGCCCAACGCCAAGGTTTCAGCACCCATGCGGTGGAATCCATGCTGGAGTCGGTCATCAACGGCAACGGCAGCATGGCCCAGTTCAGCCATCCAGAATTTGGCGGCGGCGGGCAGTGGATGTCGGGCGGCATGACCATGATTGGCGACATGTTCAACGGCTACCTCAAAGGCCGGGTCGACAACCTGTGCAGCGAGCTGGCGCGCCTGATCAGCCACCAGCCGGACCTGCTGCGCAGCGGCAGCTTCCAGAGCCAAAGCCAGAACGGCAGCACCCAATACAACGGATCTAACGGTTTCAACGGCTCTAACCATTCCAATGGTTCGGGCAATGGCAACAGCCTGTTTGCACCCGCACCGCCCGATTGGTGGGGCCCGGACCTGCGTTTCCCCAACAGCACCGGCGGCCAAAATGACATGCGCTACGCCTACTTTGCGCAGGCCCGCCGCCTGGCGATCGACCTGGGTGGCCAGGTCACCGTGTACGACACGCTGGACCACAGCATCGGCGGCGTGTCGCAGCAAAGCAGTGGCTATGCGCCCCAGTTCAGCAGCCAGTATGGCTATGTGAACCTGTCGCAGTTGCCGGTGGTGAGCATCAACGGCATGGCCCCTGCGCCCGCACCAGCCCCCGCGCCCGTGCAAGCCCCGGCTTTCAACAGCAATAACGACAGCAGCTACAGCAACAATACCGGCAACAACAGCAGCGGCTCCGCCAATGCTGGCGACGTGTTTGCCAGCATCGAAAAACTGGCGAGCCTGCAGGCCAAGGGCATCCTGACCCCGCAAGAGTTCGCCACCAAAAAAGCCGAGCTGCTGAGCCGCCTGTAAACCGCCCACCCGCTCTTAAAAGCCCCTGCAGGGCCGTGTACAACGGCTGGCGGGGGCTTTTTTGTGGGCGCTGTAAAGCCCATCTTCTTGCTACTTAATGTGTAGCGTATTGCGTAGGTTATATATGCGCAAAAGCCTATTTTTAACCTTAAAAATACGCCTGTGACGGCGGGGCCCGCGGCACTGCATCGACCGGGGGCTGCGCCAGGGTGGTGCGGCTACCTGGCATCTCAGTCGCCCATTCAGATACTTTTATCTAGGTAATAAGGGTTTTTACTGAACTTCTGTCGCATCAAAGTATAAGAACTAGCCCTTTGGGTATTGTTGTTTGCGCGGGTGCACTCCTACGATAGCGGCACCGATCAAGTGCATCGCATGTGCTTGCGGAATCCATCTAAAACCTCAGGAGACACTCCATGAAATTGAAATACTGCGCTGCCCTTGTCACCGCGATGTTCGCTTCTGCCAGCGCATTTGCCGCCACCGAACTGGTCATTGCCACCGTGAACAACGGCCACATGATCACCATGCAAAAGCTGACCAAGCACTTCGAAGCGGCGAACCCCGACATCAAGGTCAAGTGGGTCACCATGGAAGAAGCCGTGCTGCGCCAGCGTGTCACCACCGACATCGCCACCAAGGGCGGCCAGTTTGACGTGATGACCATCGGCCTGTACGAAGCCCCGATCTGGTCCAAAAAAGGCTGGTTGGCCCCCATCGTGACCGATGCCGCCTATGACGTGGACGACATGTTGCCCGCGATCCGCAACGGCCTGTCCATGGGCGGAAAACTGTACGCCGCCCCGTTCTACGGCGAAAGCTCGATGACCATGTACCGTGCCGACCTGGTCAAGGCTGCCGGCCTGACCATGCCTGCCAACCCCACCTGGGCGGAAATGGCCAACATCGTGGCCAAGATCAACGACCCGGCCAAGGGCGTGTACGGTCTGTGCTTGCGCGGCAAGCCAGGCTGGGGCGACAACATGGCTTTCCTGAGCACCATGGTCAACACCTACGGCGGTCAGTGGTTTGACATGGCCTGGAAGCCACAAATCGACACCAAGCCTTGGCACGATGCCATCAACCAGTACGTCGATCTGATGAAGAAGTACGGCCCTCCCGGCGCGTCGGCCAACAGCTTCAACGAAAACCTGGCTTTGATGAACGAAGGCAAATGCGGCGTGTGGATCGATGCCACTATTGCAGCCTCGTTCGTCAGCGACCCCAAGCAGTCCAAGGTGGCGGACAAAATGGCCTTCACCCAGGCACCCCAGGCGGTAACCCCCAAGGGCTCGAACTGGCTGTGGTCGTGGAACCTGGCTGTGCCTGCATCGAGCAAGAAACCTGCTGAAGCACAGAAGTTCATCATCTGGGCTACGTCTAAAGAGTACGTGAACCTGGTTGCCAAAGAAGAAGGCTGGAACGCCGTGCCTACCGGTACCCGCAAGTCCACCTACGCCAACCCCGAGTTCCAGAAGGTGGCCAAATTCGCCACCGAAGAGCTCAAGGCCATCAACAGCGCCAACCCCAACGACAGCACTTTGCCCAAGTCGCCGTATGTGGGCGTGCAGTACGCTGCGATCCCTGAGTTCCAGGCCATCGGCATTGCGGTAGGCCAGCAAATGAGCGCGGCTTTGGCGGGCAAGGTCACGGTCGATGCGGCTTTGAAGACCTCGCAAACCGCTGCCGAGCGTGAAATGACCAAGGGCGGTTACTACAAAAAGTAAAGCTCTGGCCGGGCGTGTGCAGGGCAGTGGCTCCGGCTGCTGCCACCACTGCCCCATGGACCGGCTTGCGCTGTGTACGCCTGACGGGGTTGTTGGCTGATGGTTTTCAGACTGGCAACTTCGTTCCGCTGGACCGCAGGTAACCCGAAAAATGGGCTTCATCCATGGCCTCCCCTTTGGGGCAGCCAGGGCTGCGGGCTCGCTCTTGAAAGCTACACCATGAACCGATTTCTCCCCCGCGCGTTGATGGCACCGTCCATCGTCACGCTCTTTTTGTGGATGATTGTTCCACTGGTGATGACGCTGTACTTCTCCGTCATCCACTACAACCTGATGCAGCCCGACGAAACCGGATTTGTGGGCCTGGAGAATTTCCGCTACTTCATGTCCGACCCCGATTTTTGGCCATCGGTGCTGCACACCCTGCAACTGCTGGGCTCGGTGGTGGTGATCACCGTGGTGCTGGGCATAGGCCTGGCGGTGCTGGTCAACGAGCCGTTCCCGGGCCAAGGCATCGTGCGCGTGCTGCTGATCTCGCCCTTCTTCGTCATGCCCACCGTCAACGCACTGCTGTGGAAGCACATGATGATGAACCCGATCTACGGAGTGATGGCCCATGTGTGGCAGTTCTTTGGCCTCACTCCCATCGACTGGATGACCGACTTTCCGCTGCTATCGGTGATCATCATGCTGTCGTGGCAATGGCTGCCGTTTGCCTGCCTGATCTTCATCACCTCGTTGCAGTCGCTGGACCGCGAGCAAATGGATGCCGCCGGCATGGACGGTGCCACCGGCCTGGACAAGTTCTACTACCTCGTGCTGCCCCACATGGGCCGCTCCATCGCCGTGGTGGTGATGATCGAGATGATCTTCTTGCTGAGCGTGTTTGCTGAAATCTTCACCACCACCGGTGGCGGCCCCGGCAACGACAGCACCAACCTGGCCTTCTTGATCTTCAAGCAGGCGCTGATGAACTTTGACGTGGGTGTGGCCTCGGCCGGTGGTTTGTTTGCGGTCATTCTGGCCAACATCGCCTCGGTCTTTCTGGTCAAGCTCGTTGGCAAGAACCTGGACTGAACGGGACCCCCACCATGATGAAAAAAGTACCCTTTCCGCTGTGGCGCACCGTGTTTGCCTGGGGCATTGCGCTATTCCTGTTCTTCCCGCTGTTCTGGGTCGGCATCACCGCGTTCAAGACCGAGGGCCAGGCCATTGCCGGGCACCTGTTCTTCTCGCCCACGCTGTCCAGCTTTGCCGAAGTGCAAGAGCGCAGCAACTACCTGCTGTTTGCCCGCAACTCGCTGATCACCAGCCTGGGCTCGACCATTCTGGGCATCTTGATTGCCGTACCCGCCGCCTACTCGATGGCCTTCTTCCCCACCAAGAGGACCCGCGACATCCTGCTGTGGATGCTATCGACCAAGATGATGCCCGCCGTGGGTGCCCTGGTGCCGGTGTACGTGATGGCGCAGACCGTGGGCATGCTGGACTCGCTGACCGCCCTGGTCATTGTGTTCACCCTGTCCAACCTGCCCATCATGGTCTGGATGCTGTTCAGCGCCTTCAAGGAAGTCCCCAAGGACATTTTGGAAGCCGTGCGCCTGGACGGAGCCACCGTGTGGCAAGAGTTCCGCTGGGTGATTCTGCCGCTGACCATGGGCGGTATTGCCTCCACCGGCCTGCTGTGCCTAGTGCTGTCGTGGAACGAAGCCTTCTGGGCTTTGAACCTGACCTCGGCCAACGCCGGCACGCTGGCCTCGCTGATCGCCTCGTACTCCAGCCCTGAAGGCCTGTTCTGGGCCAAGCTGTCGGCGGCCTCGCTGATGGCCATCGGACCCATCATTGTGTTTGGCTGGTTCAGCCAGAAACAACTCGTCCAAGGTCTTACCTTCGGTGCCGTGAAATAAGAACACCCCCAGGCTACAGCGCTACGCGTCTTTCGCCAACCCCCTTGCAGGGGGCGATACCAGAGGCCCGGCAAAGCCGGTTCCTCGGTATTTCTGGAAAGGAACGTTGCGTTCTGCCTTTGGAAATTAGCCAGTATCAACAAGGATGCCATCATGTCATTTCTGCAACTCCGCGGTGTTGAAAAATTTTTTGGCGAGCACCGCGCCATCAAGGGTATCGACCTCGATATCCACAAGAACGAATTCATCGTCTTCGTCGGTCCCTCCGGCTGCGGCAAGTCCACCCTGCTGCGCATGATCGCCGGGCTGGAAACCATCGACGGCGGCACCCTGCACGTCGATGGCAAGGACATCACCCACCTGCCATCCAGCCAACGCGAGCTGGCCATGGTGTTCCAAAGCTACGCCCTGTACCCGCACATGACGGTGTTTGACAACATGTCGTTCGCCCTCAAGCTGGCCAAGGTGGCCCCGGACGAGATCAAGAAAAAGGTGGAAGCGGCAGCCGAGAAGCTCAACCTCACCGCCTACCTCCAGCGCACCCCCAAGGAGCTCTCCGGTGGCCAGCGCCAGCGCGTCGCCATTGGCCGCGCCATCGTGCGGGCCCCGAAGATCTTCCTGTTTGACGAACCCTTGTCCAACCTTGACGCGGCTTTGCGTGGCCAGACCCGTGTCGAAATCCACAAGTTGCACCGCGCTCTGGGTGTCACCACTATCTATGTCACCCACGACCAGGTCGAGGCCATGACCCTGGCCGACCGCGTGGTGGTGCTGCGCGACGGAGCCATCGAGCAAGTGGGTGCACCGCTGGAGCTGTACGACAAGCCCGCCAACCAGTTTGTGGCGCAGTTCATCGGCATGCCGTCGATGAACATCGTCAAAGCCGCCCAGTTGTCGCAGTTTGGCGCACTGGCGGGCCAGGCTGCGGGCCGGGTACCCCAGGACGGCCTGATCGGCGTGCGCCCCGAGGGTGTGCGTGTGCTGCCCGTGGGCAGCGCCGGTGTCCCTGGCAAGGTGGAGCTGATCGAAGCCCTGGGGGCCGACACCCTGATCCACGTGGACGTGATGGGCACGCAGATGATCTCGCGCCAGGCCGAGCGCACCAGCCTGCAGATCGGCGACCCGGTGACGCTGGAGTTCGATCTGAACACCCTGCATTGTTTTGACAGCGCGGGCCGCACGGTCGCACTGGCTTAACTTTCACGTAACTTTCACGTTTAGGAGTTACCCAGAATGTCTGCTACCCATTCCGTCATGCTGCACCTGGGCGTGGGCTCGTTCCACCGCGCCCACCAGGCCGTCTACATGCACAAGCTGCGCGCTCTCGGCGATACCGGCGACACCCAGTGGTCGCTGGCCGGGGGCAATACCCGCCCCGACATGCCCGAGACCATGGCCGCCCTGGCCGCCCAAGGCGGTGCCTACACGCTGGAAACCGTCACCCCTACCGACGAGCGCAGCTACGAGCGCATCGAGTCCATCCGCCAGATCGTGCCGTACACGCCCGACCTGGCCGGGCTGATTAAGGTGGGGGCCGATGCCCACACCCGCATCATCTCTTTCACCGTTACCGAAGCCGGTTACTACCTGGATGCCAACGACCAGCTCGACCTGGGCTCCCCCGACCTGGCCGCCGACCTGGAGCGCGCCAAGCAAGGCCAGCCCGGCAGCTGCATCTACGCCGCACTCACTGCCATCCTGCGTGTGCGCATGGCCGGCGGCGGCGGCAAGGTCACGCTGTTGAACTGCGACAACCTGCGCCACAACGGCGACCGCGTGCGCAAGGGACTGCTGTCCTTCATCCAGTTGGTGGGCGACACCGCCTTGCACGCCTGGGTGCTGGCCAATACCACGTGCCCCAACGCCATGGTAGACCGCATCACGCCGCGCCCTGCGCCAGAGCTGCGGGGCCGCGTGCTGGCCGCCACCGGCTGGGACGATGGTGCTTCCATCATGGGCGAGTCCTTCATCCAGTGGGTGATTGAAGACAACTTCTGTAATGGCCGCCCCGCCTGGGAGGCCGTGGGTGTGCAGATGGTGGAGTCGGTGGCGGCGTTTGAAGAGGCCAAGATCCGCCTGCTCAACGCCACCCACAGCTGCATCGCCTGGGCCGGTACCTTGGCGGGCTATACCTACATCCACGAGGGTACGCACGACCCAGTGATCCGCAAAATAGCGTATGACTATGTCACCACCGACGTGATTCCTTGCCTGGACACGCCTGAGCACCCCTGCCCGCTGGATCTGCCGAACTACCGTGATGTGGTGCTGGACCGCTTTGGCAATGCCGCCATTCTGGATACCAACCAGCGCGTGGCGGCAGACGGTTTCTCCAAGATGCCTGGCTTCATCGCCCCTACGGTGCGCGAGTGCCTGGCCCAGGGCCGCAGCATCGACGCGGTGGCCATGCTGCCCGCGCTGTTCCTGGCGTTTCTGCAGCGTTGGCATCGGGGCGAGCTGTCGTATATCTACCAGGACCAGGCGATGGACCCCGCCGTGGCACATGCCATGTGCGATGCCGCCGACCCGGTGGTGGCGCTGGCGGGCAACGTGCCGTTCTGGGCCGAGCTGGCGGACGATCCGCGCCTGGTCGCTGCACTGCAAAAAGCCAGTGCCCAGGTTGACCAGTTCATATTGAAAGCTTGAGCTGGCTGACCACCACCCTCCCTGCCTGTGTAAGGGATAAGGGATGGTGGTAGTGTCACCGGTTCACAAGGAGATCACCATGGCCAGCCTGCGACAACGGGACCGCGAACCAGAGCTGGAACACGACCTGGGCCGCCATTTGACACTGGGCTACGAGCCGCTGGAAATGCCCGGCAGCCTGCGCTATTTAGAGCACGGTATTCCTACGCCCCTGGTGCGCTGGCACCAGCACGAAGAGTGTGAGTTGCACCTCATCGTCGAGACCCGGGGCAAGCTGTTTGTGGGCGACTACATCGGCCACTTCGAACCTGGTAATTTGGTGCTGACCGGCCCGCGCCTGCCGCACAACTGGATCAGCAGCGACGGCTCGGACGAAGTGGTCCACCTGCGCGACATGGTGTTGCAGTTTTCCGAAACCCCGCTGCGCCAGGCCGGGGCCGAAGTGGGCGAACTGCACAGCGTGTTGCCTCTGCTGGAGCGGGCCCGCCACGGCATTGAATTCTTCGACATGAGCGAGGTCGCCCGCGATGCCCTGGTGCGCATCAAAAACAGCCACGGTATGGCCCGGTATGGCGAATTCCTGATGCTGCTGGACCGCTTGGCCCGCTGCACAGATTACCGGCTGCTGTCCACCGTGCAGATGCAAAGCTTTGACGACGATGCCTCGCTGGCGCAAATCAGCGGCATCGTCAGCTACCTCACCGAGCACAGCGCCGAGCAGTTCACCATGGGCGAGGTATCGGAGCGTGTGGGCATGACGGAGAGCCAGTTCTCCCGCTACTTTCGCAAAGCCACCGGCAACACCTTTACCGACTTTGTGAACCGCCTGCGTATCAACCGTGCCTGCCAGTTGCTGATGGAAACCGACCGCTACATCAACAACGTCTGTTACGACGTGGGCTTCAATAACGTTGCCAATTTCAACCGCCGCTTCATGCAAATCAAAGGCATGACCCCCAAAGACTTCCGCCGCCAGGCCGAAGCGAGATTTGGAAACAAGAACTAACCTTTGCCCCGCTTTACCCCCTTCCCTTCCGGGGGAGGGTTGAGGTGGAGGCTTGCACCCATCCCCATCTACTCTGAAAAGAAACCCATGTATTTAGGACTCGACCTCGGCACCTCCGAACTCAAAGCCCTGTTGCTGGCCGATGACCACCGCGTGGTGGCCGTGGCGCATGCGCAGCTCAGCGTGCAGCAGCCCCAGCCCCTGTGGTCCGAGCAAGACCCGCACAGCTGGTGGCGCGCGCTGGAATCGGTGATGGACCAGCTGGCGGCTAGCCACCGTGCCGATCTGTCTGCCGTGCGGGCCATTGGCCTGTCGGGCCAAATGCACGGCGCGGTGCTGCTGGACGCGCAAGACAAGGTGCTGCGCCCGGCGATTCTGTGGAACGATGGCCGCAGCGGCGCGGCCTGCGTGGCCCTGACCGAAGCCGTGCCCGACGTGGCCGCCATCACCGGCAACCTGGCCATGCCCGGCTTTACTGCGCCCAAGCTGTGGTGGCTGCGTGAGCATGAGCCCGAAATATTCCAGCAAACCGCCCGCGTGTTGCTGCCCAAGGACTATCTGCGCCTGCTGCTGACCGGCGAGGCCGTCACCGATTGCTCCGATGCCTCTGGCACCCTATGGCTGGACGTGGGCGCACGCGCCTGGTCGCCCAAGCTGCTGGCCGCCTGTGGATTAGACGCGTCGCACATGCCCCGCGTGGTCGAAGGCAGCGAAGTGTCCGCTGGTTTGTCGGCCCACATCGCGACCCGCTGGGGCCTGCGTGCCGGTCTACCAGTCGCCGGTGGCGGGGGCGACAACGCCGCCAGCGCCGTGGGCATGGGCGTGGTGTCGCCGGGCCAGGGTTTTGTGTCGCTGGGTACCTCGGGCGTGGTGTTTTTGGCCACCGACACCTTTCGGCCCAACCCGGCCCAGGCGGTACACGCCTTTTGCCACGCACTGCCCAACCGCTGGCACCAGATGTCGGTGATGCTGTCTGCCGCCAGCGCGGTGAGCTGGGCCACCAAGCTGCTGCGTTTTGACAACGAAGCCACGCTGCTGGCGGCGGCTGCCCAGGTGTCGCCCACCGCCCGCGCCAACGCACCGCTGTTTTTGCCCTACCTGTCCGGCGAACGCTCGCCGCACAACAACCCCAACGCACAGGGCGTGCTGTTCGGCCTGACCCATAGCCATGATGCCTCGGCACTAGCCTACGCCGTGGTCGAGGGTGTGAACTTCGGCCTGTGCGACGGTTGGCGTACCCTGGCCACCGACCAGCCCATAGCTGCGCTGTCGGTGGTCGGCGGCGGTGCCCGCAGCGCCTGGTGGTCGCAGGAGCTGGCCAACACCCTGGGCGTGCCGCTGGTGACGCAAGAGGGCGGTGCCACCGGCGGGGCGCTGGGTGCAGCACGTTTGGCCTGGCTGGCCGATGGCGGTATGGAGGCCGATGTCTGCCTGAGCCCGCCCATAGCTCAGCGATTCGAGCCGGTGGCGCAGGTGGCTGCCGAGGTGGCCCGTTACCAGCGTTTCCGGGCGCTGTACCAAACCCTGCGCAGCAGTTTCCCTGGGTAGCGGCACCCCCAGGCTGCAGTGCTGCGCATTTTTCGCCCACGCCCTTGTAGGGGGCGATTCCAGCGGCCTGGCAAAGCCAGTTCCGCGGAATCTCTGGAAGGGGTGTCGCTGCGTTGGTTATGTGCTTTTTAGGCCGTTAGCGCAGGTTCCATATGCGCAAGTAGCTATTTAATTTATAGCATTGGATGGCTGGGCCACAATCGCTCATGCCCCATCCTTCCCCCGCCGACTGGCAGGTGCTCCACATCCACCCCGCCGCTCCGGCCAAACCGGCCGTGGGCGCGCCGTGCAACGGCTGCGGCGTGTGCTGCCTGTCGGCTCCGTGCCCACTGGGCATCGTGCTGTCGGGTCGGCGCAGCGGTGCGTGTGCGGCTTTGCGTTGGGAGGACGCGCAGGCCCGCTATCTGTGCGGTGCCATTGCGCATCCCGCCGAAGTGCTGGGGCCACGCTGGCGTTGGGCGGCACCGCTGCTGGCCCGTTGGGCGCGGCGCTGGGTGGCCGCAGGCATCGGCTGCGATTCGACGCTGGAGGTAGAGCGTCAGGCCTGATGCTTCTGTTTGAACACCAGATGCCGGGCCGTCAGGTAGTTGGACAGCAGGCCTGCGCAGCTACCCAAGGCCACGCCTAGCGCGGCCTTGCCGGGCAGGTCGATCCAGTGCAGGGTGGCCACATAGGCGGCGTAGTTCAGTACCGCCCCCCCCAGCATCGACACCATGTAGCGCAGGTACTGTTGCACAGCCGAAGCCGTGTCCGTTACCCCGGCCTGGAAGGTAAAGCGCCGGTTCAGCCACCAGGTGGCGGTGGCCGCAGCGATGAACGACAGCACCCGCGCCCCATACCAGCCCAAAGCCCAGGCCGAGGCATACAGCACCGCCAGGTCCACGCCCAGGCCAACGATGCCGACCATGCAGAAGCGTAGAAACTGCGGCGATGGTTTCATTCCGCGTTTAGCATGCGTTCTGCAGCGCCAGGCCCGCGTGTTCGCGCAGCGGGTGGAAATGGATTTTCGGGAAACGCTCTTGCGCCAGCCGCACATCGTAGGGCGAGGTGCACAGGTAGGCCAGGGTTTCGGCCGCATCGTGGGCCATGCGCATCGGGTAGGCATCGGTGAAGGCGCGCAGCTCGGCTGGGGTGTCGGCGGTGATCCAGCGCGCACCGGTGTACTGGCAGCCTTCCAGCCGCACGTCGGCATCGTATTCTGACTTCAGGCGGTGCTGTACCACTTCAAACTGCAACTGGCCCACGGCACCCAGCAGCATCGGCCCGCCAACGCTGGGACGGAACACCTGGATGGCACCTTCTTCGCCCAGCTGGGCCAGGCCCTGCTGCAACTGCTTGGTGCGCAACGGGTTCTTCAAAATCACCGTCATGAACAGCTCGGGCGCGAAGAAGGGCAGGCCGGTGAATTGCAGGCTTGCACCGTCGGTGATGGTGTCGCCCAGCTGCACGCCGCCATGGGTGGTAAAGCCGATGATGTCGCCCGCATAGGCCTCGTCCACCGCTTCGCGACGCTGGCTCAAAAAGGTCACCACGCTGGTCGGGCGCAGCTCTTTGGCAGTGCGCTGTACGCGCAGCTTCATGCCCGGCGTGTACTTGCCCGAGGCCATGCGCACAAAGGCAATGCGGTCGCGGTGCGCCGGGTCCATATTGGCCTGCACCTTGAACACCACGCCGGCAAACGCCTTGTCCTCGGGCTGGATTTCTTTCACCACTGGCTGGCGGTTGACCAGCGTGGTACTGGTGCGCGGCTGCGGCGGCGGGGCCAGATCGACCAGCGCGTCCAGCACTTCCATCACCCCAAAGTTATTCACCCCGGAGCCGAAGAACACCGGGGTTTGCTTGCCGGCCAAAAAGGCCTCCAGGTCCCAGGCGGGGGAGGCCCCGGCGGCCAACTCCATACTTTGCTCGGCCCCTTCAAATTCGCTGCCAAAGCGCTTCAGCAGCTCGGTGCGGTTGTCCAGGGCGATGGTCTCGAACTCTTGCGGCAGACGTTCCTTGCCGGAGTCGAATACGGTCATGCTCTGGGTGCGGATGTTCATGATGCCGCCAAAGCTCTTGCCCTGGCCCACCGGCCAGGTCATCGGTACGCAGGGCATGCCGAGTTCGCGTTCGATCTCGTCCAGAATGTCCAGTGGCTCACGCACTTCGCGGTCCATCTTGTTGACGAAGGTGATGATGGGCGTGTCGCGCTGGCGGCAGACCTCGATCAGGCGGCGGGTTTGCGCCTCTACACCGTTGGCCGCATCGATCACCATCAGGGCCGAATCCACCGCGGTCAGCACCCGGTAGGTGTCTTCCGAGAAGTCTTTGTGGCCGGGGGTGTCGAGCAGGTTGATCACGTGGTCGCGGTACAGCATCTGCATGACCGACGAGGCCACCGAGATGCCGCGCTGCTTTTCGATTTCCATCCAGTCGCTGGTGGCGTGGCGGGTGGCCTTGCGCGCCTTCACCGATCCTGCAATCTGGATCGCGCCCGAGAACAGCAGCAGCTTTTCGGTCAGCGTGGTTTTACCCGCATCGGGGTGGGAAATGATCGCAAACGTGCGGCGGCGGCGGGTTTCGGAGGCGTAAGACAAGGTGGTTTCCAGAGCAAAACGGGGCGCTGCCGGGTGGGCAGGCAACCCGAGATTTTAACCAGGGCGACCCAAAATTGGCCGGGAGCCGCAGGCACCGTTCGGTTTCTGCCATTTGCACTGCACACAAGTTGGCACACTGCTTGCATCTCAACTTGGATACAAGATGGGATGTTTCAACATGGTGCAAGCCCCAACGCAAAGCAGCGGTACCGCAGCAGCAGCCTGGTTGTCGCGCAGCGCGGGCCCCATGGCGGGCGCGGCGCAAGGCCCCTTGGCGGGCTTGCGCTTCGCGGTCAAGGACAACATCGACGTACTCGGCCTGCCCACCACCGCGGCCTGCCCGGCGTTTGCCTATGCGCCCACCGCGCATGCCAGCGTGGTGCACCAGCTGCTGCAAGCCGGGGCGTCGCTGCTGGGCAAAACTAATCTGGACCAGTTTGCCTGCGGCCTGAACGGCACGCGGTCGCCCTATGGCGCGGTGCCGAATGCGTTCAACCCCGCCTACGTGTCGGGCGGCTCCAGCGCGGGTTCGGCCTATGTAGTGGCCACCGGGCAGGTAGACTTTGCGCTGGGCACCGACACCGCCGGGTCGGGCCGCGTGCCCGCCGGGCTGAACAACATCGTCGGCATCAAACCGTCCAAAGGCCTGGTCAGCACCCGGGGGCTGGTGCCTGCCGCGCAAAGCGTGGACTGCGTGTCCATCTTCGCGCGCAGCGTGGGCACCGCCGCCCAGGTGCTGCGGGCGGCCATGGGCTACGACCCGCTGGATCCGTTTTCGCGCCCTTTGACTTTGGCCAGCAGCCCCCTGCCTGCGCGGTTCAACTTCGGCGTGCCCGACATCCTGGCTTTTTTTGGCGACACCGCAGCCGAAGCGGCTTTTCAGCAGGCGATACGCAGGCTCTGCGACCTGGGTGGCACACCCGTCACCATTGCCTACGCCCCGCTGGCGGCCGCCGCCGCACTGTTGTACGACAGCGCGCTGGTGGCCGAGCGCTATGCGGCTGTACGCGGCTTTTTCGATACGCACGAGGACGAGGTGGTCGAGCCGGTGCGCAGCATTCTGGCCAGCGGGCGGGGCTACAGCGCCGCCGATCTGGTCGATGCCCAGGTGCGGTTGCGCGCCTATGGCCAGCAGGCTGCCGCCATGTGGGGCGGCATCGACGTGCTGCTGGTGCCCACCGCACCCACGCACTACACCATTGCCGATATGCAGGCCGACCCGGTGGTGCTGAACCGCAACCTGGGCGCATACACCAACTTCGTCAACCTGCTGGACTACGCCGCCATTTCGGTGCCCAGCAGCCTGCGCGCCGATGGCCTGCCGTTTGGCATCACGCTGATCGGCCCTTGCGGCAGCGATTGGCAACTGGCCGAACTGGGCCAGCGCTACCACCATGCCAGCGGCCTGCTGCAGGGCGCACTGGATCTGCCGCTTCCTGCGCCACAAGCGCTGCCCGGCATCCAACCCCCGGCGGTGGTGCGGGTAGCAGTGGTGGGTGCGCACCTGTCCGGCATGCCTTTGAACAGCCAGTTGACCGAGCGCCAGGCCCGCCTGGTCGCCAGCACCACCACCGCTCCGGACTACCAGCTGTTTGCCCTGCCCGGCACCGTGCCGCCCAAGCCCGGTTTGCTGCGCGTCGCGCCCGGCCACGGCACCGCTATTGCCGTCGAGGTGTGGGAGATGCCGGTGGCGCACTACGGCTCCTTCGTGGCGCTGGTCCCGGCCCCGCTGGGTATCGGCACCCTGGCGCTGGCCGATGGCAGCAGGGTGCAAGGTTTTATCTGCGAGCCGCAGGCACTGGCGGGGGCACGGGACATCAGCCACTGGGGCGGATGGCGGGCGTATGTGCAAGAGGAATTGCTGAAATGACCGAACAAGAGCTGGAAACCTATGTGGATGCGGCGGCTGCGGCCATCGGCCTGCCGTTGGGCGAATCACGCTCAGGCGTACTGCGCTACTTCGCCCTGGCCGCAGGTTTTGCCGACATCGTGAATGCCGCGCCGTTGACGGTGCACGATGAATCGCCCATGGCCTTCATTCCGGTCACCCCAGGGAGCAAGCCATGACCGCCGACTGGTGGCAGCAAGACGCATCCCACATGGCCCGCGCCGTAGCGGCCCGCGAGGTGACTGCCACGCAACTGGTGCAGGCCAGTCTGGACCGTATCGCGGCCACCGACGGCCGCGTCAACGCCTTCACTGACGTGGTGCAGGCCCGAGCCTTGCAGCGTGCGGCGCAGATCGACGCAGGTCTGGCCGACGGCAGCCAGCCCGCACTGCCCCTGCTGGGCGTGCCGTTTGCGGTCAAAAACCTGTTCGATATTGCCGGGCTGCGCACGCTGGCGGGCTCCAAGATTGAGCGCGACAGCGCGCCCGCTACAGCCGACGGCCTGCTGGTACAGCGCATGGAAGCCGCCGGGGCTATCCTGGTCGGCGCGCTGAACATGGACGAATACGCCTACGGCTTCACCACCGAGAACACCCACGAAGGCGCCTGCCACAACCCGCACGACCTGGCCCGCACGGCAGGCGGCTCCTCGGGCGGCTCAGGTGCGGCGGTGGCGGCGGGGCAGGTGCCGCTGGCGCTGGGCTCGGACACCAATGGCTCGATCCGCGTGCCGTCTTCGATGTGTGGCGTGTTCGGCCTCAAGCCCACCTTCGGGCGCTTGCCGCGCACCGGCAGCTTTCCGTTCGTCACCAACCTGGACCACCTGGGGCCGTTCGCCCGCAGCGTGCGTGATCTGGCTCTGGCTTACGACGCAATGCAGGGTTGTGAAGAAAATAGCCCGTTCGTGGATGCAGGTTGTGCGCAGCGCGCTACAGAAAGTGTAGTGACCGAGCTGGATCGTGGCATCGCCGGCCTGCGCATCGGGGTGTTGGGCGGCTACTTTTTTGATAACGCCTTGCCCCCCGCCCGCGCCGCCGTGGCCACCGTGGCGCAGGCGTTGGGCGCGCGCGACACAGTGGAGCTGCCCTGGGTGGAGGCGGGTCGGGCCGCCGCGTTTCTGATCACCAATTCCGAAAGCGCGGCTTTGCACCTGGATAAGCTGCGCAGCCGCCCGCAGGACTTTGAGCCCCTGTCGCGCGACCGCTTTCTGGCCGGGGCCTTGATCCCCGCCGCCTGGGTGGCCCGCGCCCAGCGGGTGCGCCGCCGCTACGCCCAAGCCGCCGCCCAGGTGTTTGAAAAATACGATCTGCTGCTGGCCCCCGCCACGCCGTGCGTTGCCACGCCTTTAGGTGCCGAGCGGCTGGACCTGAATGGCCGCGACCTGCCGCTGCGGCCCAACATCGGTGTGCTGACGCAGTCCATCTCCTGCATCGGCCTGCCGGTGTGCGCTGTGCCGGTATGGGGTATGGACCCGCAGTTGCCCCATTTGCCCATCGGCGTGCAGGTGATTGCCGCACCCTGGCGCGAAGACCTGGTGCTGCGCGCCGCCGCCGTGCTGGAGGCTGCGGGCATTTGCCGCGCGCCCGTTGCACATCTCTGAAGGAAGCCCATGGACTACCCCATCAATCTGCCCGAAGTCCTGGCCGAAGTGCAGGCCGTTTTCAACCGCTACGAAGATGCCCTGGTGCACAACCGCGTCGAGGTGCTGGACGAACTGTTTTGGGACAGCCCGCACACCTTGCGGTTTGGTGCCTCCGAAAACCTCTACGGTTTCGATGCCATCCAGGCCTTCCGCGCAGGCCGCCCGTCCCAGGGATTGCAGCGCCAGTTGCTGAAAACCGTGCTGACCACCTACGGGCAGGACTTTGCGACGGCCCATGCCGAGTTCCGGCGCGAAGGCAGTGCCACCACCGGCCGCCAAAGCCAGACTTGGCTACGCACGGCCCAGGGCTGGCGGGTGGTGGCCGCGCATGTCAGCCTGCTGTGATGCGCCGGGTACGCCGATGAACACGCAAGTGCAATACGTCGATGTGCACCGGGTGCTGTGCAGCGGCCCTGGCGACCTGGGGGGCGTGCAGACCTTGGTCGACAGCGGTGCGCTGCGCCCGGCCGATATCGTGGCGGTGATGGGCAAGACCGAGGGCAATGGCTGCGTCAACGATTTCACGCGTGACTTTGCGGCCAGCCGCTGGTGCGATTTCCTTAGCCCGCACCTCGGGTGTTCGCCCAGCGAAGTCGGGCAGCAGGTGGCATTGGTGATGTCGGGCGGCACCGAAGGCGTGCTGTCGCCCCATTTCACGGTGTTTTCGCGCCGCTGGGTGGCCGCCGAGCCGCAACAGCGTGGCAAACGCCTGGTGGTGGGCGTGGCGCATACCCGCGATTTTTTACCCGAAGAGATAGGCCGCAGTGCCCAGATCGAGTGCACTGCCGCCGCCGTACGGGAGGCCATGCAAGACGCGGGTATCGCCGATGCCGCCGACGTGCATTTTGTGCAGATCAAATGCCCGTTGCTGACGTCCACCAAAGTGCATGCCGCGCTGCAACGCGGCGCTAGGCCGGTCACGCACGACAGCTACGAGTCCATGGCCTATTCCCGTGGGGCCTCGGCACTGGGGGTGGCGCTGGCCCTGGGCGAAATACCGCCTCCCGTGGATGCGGCGGCGCTGCTGTCGGATTGGTCGCTGTATTCGGCTCGGGCGTCTGCGTCGGCAGGCATCGAGCTGGAAGCCAATGTGGTGATCGTGCTGGGCGAAGCCGAGGGCGCGGCATCGCCGTACCGTATTGCCCATACCGTGATGCGCGACGCGGTGGACGCGGCCAGCGTGCGCCAGATGCTGCGCGCGGCCCTGGGGCTGGACAGCGATGGTGCATCGGCGCTGCCCGGTCTGGTCAACCTGCTGGCCAAGGCCGAAGCCAGCCCCGATGGGCGGGTGCGCGGGGCGCGGCACACCATGCTCAACGACTCTGACATCAACGCCACCCGCCACGCACGGGCTGCTGTAGGGGCAGTGCTGGCCTCGGTAGTGGGCGATACCGCCCTGTATGTGTCTGGCGGGGCCGAACACCAGGGCCCGGCCGGGGGTGGGCCGGTCGCGGCGATTGTGCGGGTCGGCCCGCTGGGCGATGCCGGAATGCCCGCACGTTGAATGCCATGGAGGCCCGATTCTTTTACCAGCAGGCACGCATTTTGCATCCCTTCTTGTATCCAAGAAAGATTTAGTTTTACGCACCGTTTTGATCCACCCCACGCTTTCACCACCGAAAGGACTGCCATGACCACCTTCAACCGCCGCGACTCCCTCAAAACCATCGCCGCCCTGGGCGCTGCCAGTACGCTGGGTGGCCTGGGCAGCCTGGCCCGGGCGCAGACACCGCTGACCATCGGCGTGATCTACGTCGGCCCGCGCGACGACTACGGCTACAACCAGGCCCATGCGCAAACTGCTGCCGAGATCAAAAAGCTGCCCGGCATCAAGGTGGTGGAAGAAGAGAACGTGCCCGAAACCTCGGCCGTGCAGAAAACCATGACCGGCATGATTGCCCAGGACGGTGCCAAGCTGTTGTTCCCCACCTCGTATGGCTACTTTGACCCGCACATCCTGGCGCTGGCTCCCAAGTACCCCGATGTGCGCTTTTCGCACTGCGGCGGCATGTGGACCGAGGGCAAGCACCCCAAGAACGTCGGCAGCTTCTTTGGCTATATCGACGAATGCCAGTTTTTGAACGGCGTGATCGCCGGGCACATGAGCAAGAGCGGCAAGATCGCCTTCGTGGCGGCCAAGCCGATTCCGCAGGTGCTGCGTAACATCAACGCCTTCACCCTGGGTGCGCGCTCGGTCAAGCCCGGCATCACCTGCAGCGTGATCTTCACCGGCGACTGGTCCATGGCCGTCAAGGAAGCCGAGGCCACCAACAGTCTGGCCGACCAGGGCTGCGATGTGTTCACCATGCACGTGGACGGCCCCAAAGTGGTCGTCGAGACCGCTGCCAAGCGCGGCAAGATGGTCTGCGGCTACCACGCCAGCCAGGCAAAGCTGGCCCCTAACGCCTACCTCACCGGTGCCGAATGGAACTGGTTCACCGCCTACAAAACCGCCATCGACGCAGCCCAGTCCGGCAAGCCGCATCCCAATTTCCTGCGCGGCGGCCTGAAGGAGGGCTACGTGAAGACCTCCCCCTACGGTGCCATGGTCACCGATGCGGCCAAGAAGCAGGCCGACAGCACCAAAGCGCTGATGGTGGCGGATCAGTTCGACATCTTCAAAGGCCCGATCAAGGACAACAAAGGCGCGGTGGTCATCCCCGCAGGCAAGGTCTTGAAGCAAACCGATCTGGTGCTGGAGAGCATGAATTACCTGGCTGAAGGCGTGCAAGGCAGTTTTTAAGCCGCTGCCATGAAAGACATCCTGCTGCCGACCTCGGCGATTGCGCTGGCGCTGCTGCTGTTTGGCGTGTTCGTCTGGTTCGCCGGGGTCAGCCCATTGGACATGTGGCTGACGCTGTTCAAGGGCGCGTTCGGCGACTGGTTCTCCTGGCAAAACACGCTGCAGCGCGCCGCACCGCTGATGCTGACGGCCCTGTGCGTGGCGCTGCCTGCACGGGCCGGGCTGGTCATCATCGGCGGGGAGGGCTCTTTGGTGCTGGGCGGGCTGGCCTGTGCCGCCGCAGGCACCTTGCTGCCGCTACCGGCCAATCTGCTGGGCACCGCGCTGGTCTGCGCCGTGGGTGCGCTGGCGGGTGCGCTGTGGACCATGCTGGCGGGTTGGCTGCGGCAGGCGCGCGGCATCAACGAGACCATCAGCAGCCTGCTGCTGGCCTACATCGCCATCGGCATCTTCAAGCACCTGGTGGAAGGCCTGCTGCGCGACCCGGCCAGCCTGAACAAACCCGCCACCCATTCCCTGCCCGAGGGCATGCTGATCACCGGCATTGCGGGCTCGGACGTGCACTGGGGGCTGGTGCTGGGTGTGTTGGCATGCGTAGCCCTGGGGCTATGGCTGCGCTGGACGGCATCGGGCTTCTCGATCCGCGTGGTGGGCGGCAACCCGCGCGCGGCGCAATTGGTGGGCCTGCCCGCCACGCAACTGATTTTGACCGCCTGCGCCCTGGGCGGGGCCGGTGCCGGGCTGGCCGGTGCGGTGGAGGTGGCGGCCGTGCACACCAATGCCAATGCATCGCTGATCTCGGGCTACGGCTATGCGGGCATTCTGGTGTCCTTCATCGCTCGGCACAACCCGGTGGCCATCGTGCCGGTGGCCATTCTGTTCGGCGGTTTTGGTGCAGCAGGCAGCCTGCTGCAACGCCGCCTGGGCTTGCCGGACGCGTCGGTGATGGTGCTGCAAGGCATTGCCTTTGTGCTGATCCTGGCCAGCGAAGCGCTGCGCGACGTGGACTGGAAAACGGTGTTTGCCAAGATGCGTAAACCGGTGGAGGCTGTATGAGCGTCGCGCCGGGCCGTCCCCAGCAAGCTCGCGGTCCCCTCGGGGGGCAGCGAGTACATGCAATGCCGAGCGTGGGGGTAACTTTATGACTGCAGACCAATGGGTGGCGTTGTTTGCCGGAATTGTTGGCGGGGCCTTGCGCGTCGGCACGCCGTTTCTGTTTGTGAGCCTGGGCGAATGCCTGACCGAGAAATCCGGCCGCATCAACCTGGGGCTCGAAGGCGTGCTGGTGCTGTCGGCCATGACGGCTTTTGGCGGGGCCTACCTCACCGGCTCCCCCTGGTTGGGCGTACTGGCCGGTGCCATGGCGGGGGCGCTGCTGGCGACCTTGCACGGCGTGCTGTGCTCGCTGCCGGGTGTCAACGACGTGGCCACCGGCATTGCGCTGATGCTGCTGGGCACAGGGCTGGCTTTCTATCTGGGCAAGCCCTTGATCCAGCCGCAGGCACCGCAGATTCCGGCCATCGCCCTGGGCGGTTGGAGCAGCTCCACTGTGGTGCAGTCGGCCTTGCAAATCAACGCGCTGCTGCCCATTGGCATCGCCCTGGCCGTGGGCCTATGGTGGGCGTTTGCACGTACCCGCTGGGGCTTGCTGGTGCGGCTGGCGGGCGACTCGGCCAATGCCACGCGGGCGCTGGGCTATTCGGTGTCGGGCATCCGCATCGCGGCCACGGCGGCAGGGGGATTCATGGCGGGCTTGGGCGGCGCATCGCTCACCTTGTTTTACCCCGGTAGCTGGAACGAAGGCATCTCCAGCGGCCAGGGCCTGATTGCGGTGGCGCTGGTGATCTTTGCGCGCTGGAGCCCGCTGCGCTGCGTGGGTGCGGCCCTGCTGTTCGGCGGTGCCGGGGCGATTGGCCCGGCCATGCAGTCGGTGGGCATCGGCTGGGGCTACCACCTGTTCAATACCGTGCCCTATGTGCTGACCCTGGTGATTTTGGTCATGACCTGCAAGCCCGGGAGCGTAGCCGTGGGCAGCCCGGGCGAACTTTCTTCAACCCGTTAGGAGAATCCTGTGAGCGGTTTTGGTGGTTTGAACAAATCAAAAAATGGCGTGGTTATGGGTCTGGTGCAGTTGCAACTGCCGGTGGTGGTAACCCCGGCGGACCTGGCCGCGCAAACCCAGCGCATCTGCGACCTGGTGGCCAAGGCGCGCCGCAACCAGGGCACGATGGACCTGGTGGTGTTTCCCGAATACGCGCTGCACGGCCTGAGCATGGACACCAACCCCGCCATCCTGTGCACGCTGGACGGCCCCGAAGTGGCGGCCTTCAAAAAAGCCTGTGTGGACCACCGTATCTGGGGCTGCTTTTCCATCATGGAGCTGAACCCCGGCGGTAACCCTTACAACAGCGGCCTGGTCATCGACGACACCGGCACCATCCGCCTGTACTACCGCAAGCTGCACCCCTGGGTGCCGGTTGAGCCCTGGGAGCCCGGCAATTTAGGCATACCGGTGTGCGACGGACCCAACGGCAGCCGCCTGGCCCTCATCATCTGCCACGACGGCATGTTCCCCGAAATGGCGCGCGAGGCTGCGTACAAGGGGGCTGACATCATTCTGCGCACGGCGGGCTACACCGCACCCATCCGACATGCCTGGAAGATCACCAACCAGGCCAACGCCTTCTGCAACCTGGCCTACACCGCCAGCGTCTGCATGTGCGGCAGCGATGGCACGTTCGACTCCATGGGCGAGGGCATGTTCTGCCATTTCGATGGCACGGTGATGGTGCAGGGCGGTGGCCGCCCCGACGAAATCATCACCGCCGAGCTGCGACCCGACCTGGTGCGCGAGGCCCGCATGGGCTGGGGTGTGGAAAACAATATGTACCAGCTCTACCACCGCGGCTACGTGGCGGTCAAAGGCGGTGCGCAGGACTTCCCCTACACCTACATGCAGGACATGGCGGCGGGCCAGTACAAGCTGCCCTGGGAGGTGGCGGTGACCGATGGCACGCCCTGCGGCTTCGACGCGCCCACGCGTGCCTACAAGGGGCCGGAGGCCAATCCTTACCCCGCGCCTTCGCCCACCCCTTGCTCCACTCGGTTGGCAGAATGAGCATGCAAACCGCCCCCCGCTGCGTCCAGGCCAACCCTTACGCCTGGCCCTATAACGGCGCGCTGCGACCTGACAACACGGCCTTCATCGTCATCGACATGCAGACCGACTTCTGCGGCGTGGGTGGCTATGTGGACGTGATGGGTTACGACATCGCCCTGACCCGCGCGCCCATCGCCCCGATTGCCGCTGTGCTGGCCCGCCTGCGCCCCTTGGGTTTCCACATCATCCACACCCGCGAAGGGCACCGGCCCGACCTGGCCGACCTGCCCGCCAACAAGCGCTGGCGCTCGCGGCAGATTGGCGCGGGCGGAGTCGGCATTGGCGACCCCGGCCCCTGTGGGCGCATCCTGGTGCGCGGCGAACCGGGTTGGCAGATCATTCCCGAGCTGGCCCCGCTGCCGGGCGAGGTGGTGATCGACAAGCCCGGCAAAGGTTCTTTCTACGCTACCGACCTGGACATGGTGCTGCGCCTGCGCGGCGTGCAAAACCTCATTCTTGCGGGCATCACCACCGACGTGTGCGTGCACACCACGATGCGCGATGCCAACGACCGGGGCTACGAGTGCCTGCTGCTGTCCGATTGCACGGCGGCCACCGACCCGGCTAACCACCAGGCTGCGCTGAACATGGTGACCATGCAGGGCGGCGTGTTCGGTGCACATGCCACGTCTGCCGCGTTGCTGGCCGTTGTCTAACCCAAGGAACCCCATGGCCTCCGACACCACCCCCATCGGCGGGCTTCCCCCAGGCACCGGCGCGCTGGCGCTGGACACCTATTTGCTGACTAAGCGCTTCGGCAGCTTCACCGCCATGGACAGCGTCACCATGCGGGTCGAACCCGGCACGGTGCATGCCCTGCTGGGCGAAAACGGCGCGGGCAAGAGCACCCTGGTGAAATGCGTGGCGGGCTTCCAGCGGGCGGACGAGGGCAGCATCCTGATCGACGGGCGCGAGCAGAACATTGCCAACCCCATCGTGGCGCGCAGCCTTGGCATCGGCATGGTCTACCAGCACTTCACGCTGGCACCGGGGATGACGGTGGCCGAGAACCTGCTGCTGGCCGGTGGCACCCTGCCTGCGTTGATCGACTGGACCGCCAAGCGCGCCGAGCTCAAGGCCTTTCTGGCCACCACGCCTTTCAGCCTGGACCTGGATGCCCGCCCCGCCGAGTTGGCGGCGGGCGAAAAACAGAAGCTGGAACTGCTAAAGCAGCTCTACCTGAAACCCCGCCTGCTGATCCTGGACGAGCCCACCTCGGTGCTCACCCCGCAGGAGGCCGACGAGGTGCTGGGCCATGTGCGTGCCTTCGCCCAGAGCGGCCAGTGCAGCGTGCTCATCATCACCCACAAATTCCGCGAGGTGCTGGCCTATGCCGATGGTGTGACCGTGCTGCGCCGCGGCAAGGCGGTGCACCACGACCGGGTGGCCGGTGCTGCGCCGCAGGAACTCACCCGCACCCTGGCCCAGGCGATGATGGGCGAGAGTTCAGAGTCAAATAGTGCTCTAGCGCAGGAAGCAACCGCACAATTTGCTACACAAAGTATAGCAAATGAAAATTCGATCGCCCTGCAGGTAGACAACCTGAAAGCCCAGGGCGACCGCGGCACCTTGGCCCTGCACGGCCTGACCCTGCAGGTGCGCAAGGGCGAAATCCTGGGCGTGGCCGGTGTTTCGGGCAACGGCCAGCGCGAGCTGGTGGAGGCTCTGGTCGGCCAACGCGCGCGCCTCAGCGGTCGGGTGCAGGTGATGGGTGAAGACTACGCCGCCCGCCGCGCCGACAACCGCCGCCTCAAGGTGCGCAGCCTGCCCGAAGAACCCTTGCGCAATGCCTGCGTGGGCGATCTGTCGGTGGCCGAGAACATGGCACTGCGCGACTTTGATGAGCCGCCGCTGAATGTGGGCGGTCTGCTGCGCTTTTCCACCTGGCGCAGCCGGGCCCGCGACTGGATCCAGGAGTACGGCGTGAAGACGCAAGGCGAAGGCGCGCCCATCCGCAGTCTGTCGGGCGGCAACGTGCAGCGCGCCGTGCTGGCCCGCGAGCTGGCGGGCGAGATCAATGTGCTGATTGCGGCCAACCCGGTGTTCGGCCTGGACTTTGCCGCTGTGGCCGAGATCCACAGCCGCATCCTGGGTGTGCGCGACCGCGGCGGCGCGGTGCTGCTGATCAGCGAAGACCTGGACGAGCTGCTGGAGCTGGCCGACCGCATCGTGGTCATGAGCGAAGGCCGCATCGTGTTTGAAACCCCGGCTGCTACCGCCGAGCGCCACGTGTTGGGCGCACATATGGGTGGTGGACACGACGACCACAAGGAGGCTGCATGAACATCCCCGCCCTGCCGTTCGACTACCCGCTGCACCTGTCCCACGCCGCCTTGGTCATCATCGACATGCAGCGCGACTTCATCGAACCCGGCGGCTTTGGGGACACCCTGGGCAACAACGTGGCCCTGCTGGAGGCCATCGTGCCCGCCTGCCAGGCCATGCTGCTGGCGTGGCGCACCGCAGGGGGCCTGGTGGTGCACACCCGCGAGGCGCACAAACCCGACCTGTCCGACTGCCCCCCGGCCAAGTTGAACCGGGGCAACCCGGCGCTGCGCATTGGCGATGTGGGCGCGATGGGGCGCATTTTGGTGGCGGGCGAGCCGGGCAACCAGATCATCCCGGCACTGGCCCCGGTGGACGGGGAGATCGTCATCGACAAGCCCGGTAAGGGCATGTTTTACGCCACCGGCCTGCACGAGATGCTGCAGCAGCGCGGCATCCAGCAACTGCTGTTCATGGGCGTGACCACCGAGGTCTGCGTGCAGACCAGCATGCGCGAGGCCAACGACCGCGGTTATGACGGCCTGCTGCTGGAAGACTGCACCGAGAGCTACTTCCCCGCGTTCAAGGCCGCCACGCTGCAGATGGTGCGCGCCCAGGGCGGCATCGTCGGCTGGACGGCACCCAGCACGGCGGTGCTGCAGGTATTGGCTGCTGTCTGAATCCGCCACCTTGCAACTGCTAAAGTTTGCCCCGTGCAATCTTTGACTCCCACCCCCACCCCCCCTGCAGAACCCGCCGTACACCGCTCGCGCGCCGACGAGGTATATGCCCAGCTCAAGCGCGACGTGGGTGAATTCACCCTGGTCCCCGGCGACCGCTTTACCGAAAACGAAATCAGCGAGCGCCTGGGCGTGTCGCGCACCCCTGTGCGGCAGGCGCTGATCCGGCTGCAGCAAGAGGGCTATGTGGAGGTGCTGTTTCGCAGCGGCTGGCGCGTGCTGCCGTTCAACTTCGAGCAGTTCGAGCAGCTCTACGACCTGCGCATGGTGCTGGAAACCACCGCCGCCCACCGCCTGTGCGAAGGCGGCGCAGGTGCGGGGGCACCGCACATCCAGATCGACCACAGCTTGCTGGACGCGCTGGTGGCCATCTGGCTGGTGCCGGTGGCCCAGCGCAGTACCGACGGCATCGCCGTGGCCCGCTGGGACGAGGAATTCCATTGCGCCCTGGTGCGCGCCGCGGGCAATACCGAAATGGCCCGGGTGCACAGCGACGTGACCGAGCGCATCCGCATCATCCGGCGGCTCGATTTCACCAAGCAGGCGCGCATCACTGCCACCTACGAGGAGCACGCCAAGATCCTCAAAGCCATCCGCAGCCACCGCGGCGACCAGGCCGCCATGCTGCTGCGCGCCCACATCCAAAGCAGCCAGGCCGAGGTCCGCAAGATCACGCTGCACCAGGTGCATGTGGCGCGGCAGGCGGCAGCGTCTTAGCCTGAAAGTCAGGTCGTGGGCGTGCGCAGTTCGCGGCGCAAAATCTTGCCCACATTGGACTTCGGCAAGTCCTTGCGGAACTCGATGCTCTTGGGCATTTTGTAGCCGGTGAGGTTCTGTTTGCAGAAGGCCAGCACATCGGCTTCGGTCAGGGCCGGGTCACTTTTGACGATGAACACCTTGATGGCTTCGCCCTGCTTTTCGTCGGGCACGCCAATGGCTGCGCACTCCACCACGCCGGGGCAGAGCGAAATCACGTTTTCCAGCTCGTTGGGGAACACGTTGAAGCCGCTGACCAAGATCATGTCTTTCTTGCGGTCCACGATGCGGGTGTAGCCGCGCTCGTCCATCAGGCCGATGTCGCCGGTGCGCAGGTAGCCGTCGGCGGTGAAGGCGCGGGCGTTTTCCTCGGGCTGTTGGTAGTAGCCGGTGGTGACGTTGGGGCCCTTGATGCAGATTTCGCCTGCCGCACCCAGCGGCAGGTCGTTGCCGTCGTCGTCCTTGATGGTCAGGTCGATGCTGGGCAGGGGCAGGCCGATGGTGCCGGTGAAGCTTTTGCTCAGCACCGGGTTGTTGGTGCCCACGGCGCAGGTCTCGCTCATGCCCCAGCCTTCCACCATGGGGCTGCCGGTGACCTCCAGCCAGCGCTGGGCCGTGCCCTCGGAGGCCGCCATGCCGCCTGCCTGGGTCACGCACAGGTGAGAGAAGTCGATGCTTTTGAACGTGGGCTGCAGCAGCAAGGCGTTGAACAAGGTGTTGACCGCGGGCAGGATGTGGAAGGGCCGTTTTTTCAGCGTGGCGATGAAGGTTTTGAAGTCGCGTGGGTTGGGCACCAGGGTGATGTGGGCCCCCAGGCGCACGCACATCAGGCAGGTGGTCAGGGCGTAGATGTGGTACAGCGGCAGGGCGGCCACCATGTTGACGTTGCGGGCTGCACCCACGCGCGCCAGCGCCGGGGTGAACCAGGCTTCGGTCTGCAGCGCGGCGGCCACGATGTTGCGGTGGGTCAGCACCGCGCCCTTGGACAGGCCGGTGGTGCCGCCGGTGTACTGCAAGAAGGCGATGGAATCCATGGTGCACTGGTGCGGCTGCAGCGCGCGGCCCCGGCCATCGGCCAGCGCCCGGTTGAAGGGGGTGACGCGCAGGGTGCCGTTGCGCGGCAACTGGTAGGCGGGCACCATTTTCTTGACCCGGCGCACCATGAAATTGACCACCCGGCCGTACACCGCGCCCAGCAGGTCGCCCATGTGGGCCATCACCACGTGCTCGATCTGCGTGCGGCCCACCACCTCTTGCAGGGTGCGGGCAAAGTTCTCCAGGATCACGATGGCGGTGGCCCCCGAGTCCTTGAGCTGGTGCTCCAGCTCGCGCGGGGTGTACAGCGGGTTCACGTTGACGCAGGTGTAGCCAGCGCGCAGCACGGCGGCCATGGTGACCGCGAACTGCGGAATATTCGGCAGCATGATGGCCACCCGCGCACCGGGTTTGAGCCCCTGGGCCTGCAGCCAGGCACCCAGCGCGCCCGACAGCTGGTCCAGCTCGCGGTACGACATCCAGCGCTCCATGCACACCGAGAAGGGGTGGTCGGCGTGCCGGGTCAACGACTCGTCCAGCAGTTGGGTCAGCGAACTATAGGGTGTGACATCGATTTCGTGCGCCACATCCGCGGGGTAACTCTTCAACCAGACCTTGTCCATGCAATGCTCCTTGTAGGGGCGATTCTGGTGGACGTGGCGAGGGGAGCGTTACCGGGCAAGCCCCTAGCTTTGGTCGCTTGGGAGACAAGCGGAAATTTATATAAAATAGGCCACTAGCGCAGATTCCACCTGCGCTAGCAGCTCATTTTTTGATAGCGTTTGGCTTTATTTGCCCCAAATGGCCTTGTACTGGGCGCGGTACCCGTTGTCGGGGTCAAAGATGTTTTTCGGTCCGCCGTCCTTGCCCACGTTTTCGGGCGTGACCAGATGCACCTTGGGTGAATAGCCAGACCACGGGGCCTTGGCCATGGCGCGGTTCAGCTCGTCCACCAGTTGCCAGCCCTGCATGTTCAGCGGCTCGGGCACGGTTCCGGCCTGGTAGCGCTTGGTGCGGATGCGCTGGTAGGCGGCCTCGGAGCCGTCGCCAGCCGACACGGCCTTGGGCGCGCCGTCGCCTTTTTTGCCACCAGCCTGCAGTGTGGGGCCCATGAAGTCGAAGTACAGGTCGTTGATGGCCAGCGAGTGCGTCCACTTGTCGCCAAAGCGCTGCAGCAGCGAGGTGGTGAGCTGGGGCATGCGGGTGGAGCTCTCGGAGATGGGGCTGTCTTCAAAGCTCAGCACCGTGCAGCCGCCGCATTTCTTGATGACGGCTTCCATGGCGCGGGCCTTGAACAGGGCGATGGCGTACTGCGAATCCGTGAAGATCACCACACCGGCCTTGCCGTTGGAGTCGGCCACTACCCAGGAGGCGGCGGTTTCGGACACGTCGGCGGGCAGGGTGGTGACGTTGGCAAACAGGCCTGCGCCGGGGTTGGGGCCGGGTTGCTCGCCCGAGTGCCAGCCCACCAGCGGAATGCCGGCCTTGGCGGCGGCCTCAAAGGCCACTTTCTGCTCGGAGGTGTCAAAGCCGCCGACCACGATGCCCGCGGGTTTGAGCGCCAGCGCCTGGTTCAGCGCGGCGGTGCGGCCACTCACCGAGCCCTGGCCGTCAATGACGCGCACCGTCCAGCCAATCACCTTGCCGGCTTCTTCCACGCCTTGCGAGGTGCCCAGGTGGCCGCCGTTCTTCAGGTCGCCTGCTACGTAGACAATGGTTTTGCCGGCCGCGGCTTTGGGGCCGGTGGTGGGGCCGTCCCATTTGTCGGCAGGGGCGGTGGCGGTGACGACGCGTGCTTTGGCTGCGTCCAGAAAGTCGTCGGCCAAGGCGTGGCCCGCCAGGCCGATGGTGGCGGCGGCCAGAACCACGGCGCGCAGTTGAGAGGGGAATTTAGTCATGTTTGTCTCCTGGTGGTTTTAATGTGAACTGACTTTGAAGACCGTACCGTCGGATGACGGCCCGGTGGGGGCAACCGCCATATGCAGCTCGGCAATACGGCGTTTGATGGATTGGCCACGCTTGCGCTGCGCGTAGCCTGCGATACCGATGGAGACCAGCAAGGTCAGCCCGTTGAACAGCGGCTCGACGAAGAAGGCCCCGCCAAACTGCTGGATACCGGAGATGCCGACCGCCAAAATGGCCACACCCACCAGGCTGCCCCAGACGTTGACACGCCCGGGCCGGATGGTGGTGGATCCTAAGAATGCCCCTACCAGTGCGGGCAACAGAAACTCCAGCCCTACACCGGCCTGGCCGATCTGCAGGCGCGATGCCAGCACCACCCCGGCAAATGCCGACAAGGTGCCCGACGCGACAAACGCGCCCATCACGCATTTCTCCAGCGCAATGCCGTTGAGCACGGCGGCCTTGGGATTGGAGCCAATCACATACAGGGCGCGGCCAATCGGCGTGTGCTCGCTCACCAGCCACAGCACCACCGCAATCAGTAGCACGTAGAAGGCGGTGATGGGCAGGCCCAGAAAATCCGAACCCGCGATATTCAAAAAGCCGTCGGGCAGCTCGCCGATGACCTGGCGGCCCCCGCTGTGCCACAGCGCCACCGCGTACAGCACGGTGCCGGTGCCCAGGGTGGCGATGAAGGAGTCGATCTGCGCCTGCTCCACCAGGATGCCGTTGAGCAGGCCAAACAGCGCGCCGCACAGCAGCACCACCAGTACCGCCGCAGGCCAGGGCAGGCCAAACTTGGTCTGCAGGCTGATGGCCAGGATGTGCCAAAGCACGATGCCGTAGCCCACGGTGAGGTCGATCTTGCCGGTCATCATCGGAATGGTGGCGGCCAGTGCCAGGATGGCGATGACCGACTTGTCGCTGAGGATGGAGCGCAGGTTGAACAGCGTGGGAAAGCTGTCGGGCAGCAGCACCGAAAACAGCAGGATCAGCCCCAGCGTCAGCGCGGGCAGGCCGTACACCGGGATGAGCTGGGCGATGCCTGCCAGCAGGCCCTTGTGCTGGCCGTCGAAGGATGGGTCCGGCTCCAGTGCCGTGGCTTTGATGGAATTGCTCATGGTGTGTTTGTCTCCTTAGGATTTTTTAAGTACTGTGTTCGGTGTTTTGCTGGCCGGAAGCCGCCACCAGCAGCCCGGCCACGCTGAGCGCGTCGCCCGTGAGCTCGGTGGCCACCTGGCCGTCACGGAAGACCAGGGCGCGGGTGCAGACGTTGGCCACTTCCTCGAAGTCGGTAGACACCACCAGCACGCACACACCGGCATTGGCCTGGGTCCGCAGAATCTCGTAGATTTGCCGCTTGGCCCCCACGTCCACCCCGGCGGTGGGTTCCTCCAAAATGAGTAGCGGCAATTGCAGATTGATCCAGCGCGCCAGCACCACCTTTTGCTGGTTACCACCGCTGAGGTTTTGCACATCGGCCTGGGGCGCGGGCGGGTTCACGTCAAACTGCTGGATCAGCGTGCGGGCCTGCATTTCTTCGACCTTGCCGCGCAGCCGTGTCAGTAGCGCGCCCAGCACCAGGGCGGGGTTGGGGAACAGGTTCTCCTGCACGCTCATATTGGGGCCCAGGTTTTCTTCCAGCCGGTCTGCCGCTACCAGGCCCACGCCCAGGGCGATGGCGTGCGCCGGGTTGCGCGGGGCGATGGTTTTGCCGTTCAGTTGCATGTGGCCTTGGGACACCTCTGCCAGGCCAAACAGCGCGCGGCTGATGGCCTCGTGGCCCGCGCCGCGCAGGCCGATCAGCCCCAGCACCTCGCCCTTGCGGGCGCTGAACGACACCGGGCCTGCGTTGGCCGAATACACCCGGTCCAGTGACAACACCACCTCCTGGCTGCGGGCATCGGCCTTGGCCATGCTGCCCGCAAATTTGCGGCCCACGATCAGTTCCACCAGCGCGGTGTCGGTGGTCTCGGCGGTGGTGCGGGTGCCCACCAGCTTGCCGTCGCGCATCACGGCGGCGCGGTCCGAGATGTCCATGATCTCGTCCAACCGGTGCGACACGTAGATCATCGCCACGCCCTGGCTTTTGAGCTGGCGCAGCAGGGTGAACATGCGTTGCACGTCGGCCATGGGCAGGCTGGCCGTGGGTTCGTCCAGCACCAGCACCTTGGCCTGCGTGTCCAGCGCACGGCCAATGGCCAGCAGGGATTTTTCGGCCCGGGTCAGGGTGAAGACGCGGCGGCGCGGGTCGATGTCGCAGCCTACATGGCCCAGCACGCGGGCGGCGTTGACGTTGGCCTGCTTCCAGTCGATGAAGCCGTGGCGCTTGGGAAAGCCCATACCCAGGGCCACGTTCTCGGCTACCGTCATCCACTCCACCAGGCCCAGGTCCTGGTGGATGAAGGCGATGCCTTGTTTGTCTTTGGGCCGGGCACGCCAGGTGGCTTCGGGCTCGCCCTGCAGGGCGATGCTGCCGGTGTCCTGCGCATACACGCCCGCCAGAATCTTGATCAGCGTGGACTTGCCTGCGCCGTTTTCGCCCAGCAGCGCCAGGATTTCGCCCTGGAACAGGTCCAGCGACACGCCATCCACCGCCTGGGTGCCGCCAAAGCGTTTGCCCAGGTTTTGGATGCTGACGACGGGGGCGGTCATAGCACCTCCCGACGAGCCGTCTCTAGGGAGGTGGCGCCCCCTTTGGGGGGCAGCGACGACACGCAGTGCGGAGCGTGGGGGCTCATAACAGCACCACGCGGGATACGTCGGGTTCGCGCTGGGTGGCGATGAAGCGGTCGAACTGCAGCGTCTCCATGTTGAAGTAGCCCAGCTTGTCGTTGTCCTGGCTCACAAAGGCCAGCGGTTTGGTGGGGTGGTAGCTGAGTGCAATCGCGCGGGCTTCCATGGGGATGTGGGCTAGTTCTTTGAGGGTCACCGGGTCCACCACGCTCAGGGAGCGCTCGCCGTAGTTGGTGACGACCAAACGGCCATCGCGGTACAGGTACAACCGGGTGGCATCGTCGCGGCTGGGTGCCGTGCGCAGCACCTGCATGGTGGCGGTGTCGATGGCGGCCAGGGTGTTGCTCCAGCGGCAGGTGACAAACAGGGTTTTCTCGTCGGTGCTGAGGGCATAGCCCTCGGGCTTTTCGCCGGGGGCGCAGGCCTGGGGGGCGAAGGTCGCGTCATACGGTTTGATCTTGGTCACGGTGTGCGACAGCAGGTTCATCGCGTAGGCGGTCTGCCCATCTCGGGTCAACGCGAACAGGTGCGACTTGATGCCGCCGGTGGGCACGGCGCGGCGGGGTGCGGTATCGGTGGCGGGGTGGTCCAGCACCACCAGTTGGGCGCGGTCCTCGCTCAGCGCGTACAGCCGGTCCTGGTCGTCCATCTGCATGCCGTGCAGGCGGTTGAACGGGGCGATGTCGATGGTGCGCGCCAGGCTGCGTTGGGCAATGTCGATCTGGAAGATGCTGGTGCCGCCTGCGCCTAAGTGGCCCGAGGTCTCTACGCCGTAGTGGCCGATGTAGGCATAGCGCTGTGCCGCGTCCACCACAAATTCATGCGGAAACTCGGGCAAGCGCACGCTGTGCATGCGTATGCCGCTCTCAATATCGTAGTAGCTGAAACAGTGGCTGCACTTTTCCACCAGCAGCAGGATTTCCTGGCTCATGGCGTTCCTTTCGTGTTGAGCGTGATGCGGTACAGCGAGGTGCTGGCCGCGATGAAAAGCTGGTTGCCGTGTGGCCCGCCGAAGCACAGGTTGCCCACCTTCTCTGGCACGGCGATCTTGCCCAGCAGCGTGCCGTCGGCGTGGTAGACCTGCACGCTGTCGGCGCTGCTGGTGTAGATCCAGCCCTGGGTGTCGACGCGAAAGCCGTCCGACAGGCCGGGGCTGACCTCGGCGAAGACACGGGGGTTATGCAAGCTGTTGTCGGCAGCTACGTCAAACACGGCGATGTGGTGGTGGCCGCCGCCGTCGGTGCGCAGCGCTGCCGAGGTGTCGCTGACATACAGCAGCGATTCGTCGGGCGAAAACGCCAGGCCGTTGGGCTCCTGCACCCAGGCGCTGGCGGCGGTGAGCACGCCGGTAGCGGGGTTGAAGCAAAACACGTGGTTGGCCGCCTGCTCGGGCGTGGCCTGGTGGCCCTCGCGGTTGCTCAGGATGCCGTAGGGCGGGTCGCTGAACCAGATGCTGCCGTCGCGCTTGACGACGATGTCGTTGGGCGAATTCAGGCGCTTGCCCTGGTAGCGGTCTACCACCACAGCATCGGGTGTGTCGGCCAGGATGCGACCCTGGCGCAGGGGGGTGCGCACAATGGCGCGCAGGCCGTGCGAGCAGTGCAGCAGGTCTCCGTTGCGGTCACGGATGTGGCCATTGGTGAACTCCACGTTGTTGCGCCATACGGCCATGCCGTCGGCGGCAGACCAGCGCAGCATGCGGTTGTTGGGTATGTCGCTCCACAGCACGCAGTTGTCTTCCTGCAACCACACCGGGCCTTCGCTCCAGATCGCGCCGGTGCACAGGCGCTCCAGTTGGGCACCTTGCACCACGGGGGTGAGTCGGGAGTCGAAAATCTCCATCATCATCAAACCCCGATATAGGCAGTCTTCACCGTAGTGAAGAACTCCTGCGCATAGCGGCCCTGCTCGCGCGAGCCATAGCTGCTGCCCTTGCGCCCACCAAACGGCACGTGGTAGTCCA
>NZ_JBWMAX010000118.1:0-1457 GCF_056521385.1 Rhodoferax sp. RT5P35
GGCCCAATTGGCAGACGTTCGTGTGCGCATCGAAGGGTTCGGTGCAATGTGCGAGCAGGACGCAAAGCATCGAATGATGCACGAGGCTAAACTTGACGCAAATCAGCTTAAGACAACCCAGGAACTGGCCTCCAGATTCGCCCTGGGCGTCCGCAAGGCTCGCCTGGATGCCGGTAGCATCGACTTGCTCACGCAGGAATTTTCGCTGGACAGTCAGGAAGGCATCGCGCTGATGTGCCTGGCAGAAGCCATGCTTCGTGTTCCCGATACGGAAACGCGAAACAAGCTGATTCGAGACAAGGTGGTTGGGCAGGACTGGCAAAGGCACGTTGGACAGTCTTCGTCACTGTTCGTGAATGCAACGGCATGGGGGCTGGCAATCACCGGGAAGCTGCTCAAACAACCCGATGAAAAGTCCCTTGCCAACGCTGTCGGCCGTGCTCCGCCGCAGTGGTGAAGGCGCCGTTCGCGCAGGCGTCTCGTTTGCCATGGGACTGCTGGGCAAACAGTTCGTGACGGGACAGACGATTGAGGAGGCGATCACGGAAGCTCGCCCTCGTGAGAAGGTAGGCTACCGTTATTCCTACGACATGTTGGGAGAAACGGCGCTCACACCCGATGATGCCGACGCTTATTTCAAGGCATACGCGCATACCATCGAGATGGTTGGCAAGACCGCCGGTCGGCTGGGACCCATTGAGGGTCCAGGTGTCTCGGTCAAGCTCACGGGGCTGCACCCTCGCTATGAAGTGACTCAGCATGCGCGTGTGATTGCCGAGATGTACCCGCGTTTGCTTCAACTGGCGCGAGCGGCAAAAAAATGGAACATCGGCTTCCACCTCGACCAGGAAGAGGTGGCTCGTTTTCCGCTGACGCTGGAGATGCTTGAGCGTCTCTCGCACGAACCCGAGCTGGTCGGCTGGGACGGGCTTGGCATTTCATTGCAGGCCTACCAAAAACGCGGCCGAGCGGTGGTTGACTACGTCATTGGGCTCGCCCGCGCAACGAACCGACGCATCTTGGTGCGTTTGGTCAAAGGTGCCTACTGGGACACCGAGGTCAAGCGCTGCCAATCCTTGGGGATGGCCAGCTATCCCGTGTTCACCCGGAAGGTCCACTCGGATGTCAGCTATTTGGCCTGCGCCAAGGCGCTGCTGAGTGCGCAGGACGCCATCTTTCCTCAGTTCGCGACCCACAACGCATTTTCGATTGCTGCTGTCCACACACTTGGACAAGGCAAGGAGTACGAATTCCAATGTCTGCACGGTATGGGCGAGACTGTTTACGACCAAATCGTGGGACCGTCGAACCTCAACAAAGCGTGCAGGGTCTATGCGCCTGTCGGCCCGCACGCCACGTTGCTCGCGTACCTGGTCCGTCGACTCATTGAGAATGGAGCGAACACTTCGTTCGTGAATCAGGTCGTTGATTCGTCGATTTCAATCGATGAAATCGTT
>NZ_JBWMAX010000119.1:0-1456 GCF_056521385.1 Rhodoferax sp. RT5P35
AGGCAGTGCGGGCGGCGCATGAAACGGCGACTCACGAGGAAAACATCGCCGAAAACAAATACGACACGTTGGGACTCGAAGCCGCCTACCTGGCCACCGGCCAAGCTCGGCGCGCCGAAGGCATCCGCCAGGCAATGGCCAATTGGCGCCAATTCCGCCCGCGCCCCTACGATGCCAGCAAAGGTATACAGCTCGGCGCGTTGGTCTGCCTAGTCGATTCAGACGACAAGCAGCAACAGCTATTTCTCGGGCCGGATGGGGGCAGCATGAAGTTGGTCAGCGGCGCTCAGTTCGTTCAGGTCATCAGCAGCGAAGCCCCTTTGGGCAGGGCCATGCTGGGTAAATGCGAGGGTGATGAGGTGTGGATACAGGTCGCACTGATCCGACAGCAGATTGAGGTGCTGCGGGTTCATTGAGCCGCAAGCAAGCTCACGCCGAATTGGCCGGGGTCAGCAGAGTGCCTGGAGGCTAGCTGCTGCTGTCGGCCAGGAGCAGTCTTTCGGGTCATGGGGCAATTCCCATCCCCTTTGCCGGTACATTGCATACTGGCTTGCCTAAAGCTACAGCCCCGATCCTGGCATTTTCGGACCGATAGCCGCACTTTGGTCTGTGCATGAACCGACGATCAAATCATAGACAGGACCATTTAGACTGGGGAAAAGATGAATCGTCGTAATAAGAAACCAAGTTCCGTAATACTTTCCAACAGTCGATTGAACAGCGATGGGTGCATATTTTGCGAGACCCGGCAACTCCGCGTTCGATCTTTTTGATCCACCAATGTAATTCGCATACTCGCGGGTCTTACCAAGAATGAGCGGACTCAAAAATGGATTAAACACCCCGGCACCATACATTGATGCGCAGTGGCAGTGGGCGATCTTTGCAAGCGAGCGTACTACTGCGTCGATGCTGAACGTAGCAATATGAGTTCTGGACCCCTCCGGTAAATCAGAGGGCAAAAATTTCTGGATGTGAGCAGGATCTGGAAATCCCCAGATTTTCATTTCCTGGTGAAGATTCTGGGTTTCGCCCACGAGATTGCTCATGACGCGTGGAGGCGAAAATACGGGCAGCGCAAAGCATCCTGGATGCTCGGACGGATCGAGTTTTCGACTGATGTCGGTATCTCCCTGGATTATCTGTAGTAGCAGCTTGGATGGTCGCTCCTTAGGTCGCCTGGTCGGCGCATTGTTTTTTATACGAAAGTTCCCGAGCATTGAACGAGCTATTGTTTGTTCAAACTTTTTCGTTATATCCGCACAATTCCTACAACTTCCCGTGGGAATCACGCTGGTGCCACCCAGGGCATAAGGAATGATGTGCTCAGCTGACAAATGTTCAGTGCCGCCGCAGTAAATGCAGCCATGGAATAACCTTGGTTGAAAACGCTGTTCTTGGGAGGCCATAGATCATTTTGCTCAAAGTTGAAAAATTAGCCCCATTCCCTTGCCGG
>NZ_JBWMAX010000120.1:0-1452 GCF_056521385.1 Rhodoferax sp. RT5P35
CGGCGGCGGCGTGGCTGCGGATCAGCGTCTGCTGCGCGTCGGTGGGTGGGCTGGTTTGCACGGCCAGGCTGTCCTGCAGCTGGGTCATGCCGATGTTCATGGTCATGGCGGCACACACCAGGCTGTTGCGTTCGCTGTCCACCAGGTGCAGTTCGTGGGCGGTGATGTGGCACAGCACGGCGCATACCAGGGCGTGCAGGGCGCTGTAGCCGACCGACGCATTGGTGGCCAGCTGGAACAGCAAATACAGCGCCGTGTCGGTGTCTTGGTGCAGCAGGTCTTGCATCCAGCGGTCGTACTGCCGGATTTTGGATTCAAAGTCGGGGATGTTGCGCGGATTGGCCAGCACCATGGCCAAGCCCGACTCCAGATCGGCCCACAGGCTGAGCAGGTCTTCGTAATCGGCTTCCTGCGGAGAGGGCACTTGGGTGGTGGGCATGTATCGGGGGCAGTCAGAGGTACAGGCCGAATTTAGCAGAGACGGGGCATGTGTACACGATCTCAGTATCGCCGTTCCAGCACCATCTGGTCGTTGATGCGGGTCATCTGGAACTGGGTCAGGAAGCTGTTGCCCAGCAGCACATAGGGCATGGACGCGGGCGTGACCACCGCTTCCACCCCCGGCAGCTCCACATCGCCGATGCGCACCGAGTTCAGCCGGATGCGCCAGCCGATGGAGTTGCCGTTGGCTGTGTTCATGCGGATCTGTTCGCCGTTCTTGTAGGGAATGCCCATGCGCTCGGCATCGTTCACGCCCAGGGCGACCGCAGTGGCCCCGGTGTCCACCATGAACTGCATGGCCTGGCCGTTGATCTTGCCGGGGCCCATGAAGTGGCCCTGGCTGTCGGCCATCAGCACGATCTTGTTGCCCGTGCCCTTGCCCTTGACGCTCACCGGCGACTCGCCCACGCGCAGGGTGGCGCGCTTGCCCGCAATCTCCACCACCGCCTCGTCGTTGGCGGCAGACAGCAGCTTCACCCCCAGATAGGTTTCGCCCGGTGCCACGCTCTTGGGCGCGCGCCCATCGACCAGCAGCAGGGCCTTGCCGCCCATCATGCCGCTCAGGGCGACGCTTTGGGCCTGCGCGCCCGCAACCATGGCCGTACAGAGCACGGTCAGGCCGAGGCGGTGCAGGGTGTGCATCAGTCGCGTTGGTTGTTGAAGCTCAGGGGCAGGTCGGTGATCTCTTTGCGGATCACCGCCATGGCCGATTGCAGATCGTCGCGCTTGGCGCCGGTGATGCGCACCGCATCGCCCTGGATGGCGGCGGTGACCTTGAGCTTGCTGTCCTTGATGGCGCGGGTGATTTTTTTGGACACCTCGGTCTCAATGCCGTTGCGCACCTTGACCACCAGCTTGACCTTGTCGCCGCCCATCTTTTGCACGTCGCCCTTGTCGAGGAACTTCACGTCCACGCCTTGCTTGGTCATTTTGTTGGTCAGTACGTCCATG
>NZ_JBWMAX010000121.1:0-1452 GCF_056521385.1 Rhodoferax sp. RT5P35
CAATCACCCCCACCTGCCCATTGGGCAGCACCACGCTGTTGTGGGAAGCCCGCGCATAGGCCATCGAGGCGATTTTGCGCACCTGCACGCCCGCGTTCGCATCGATCACGTAGCTGTTGGCGTTGGCAATGCCATCCCTGTAGGCGGTCGCCCCCCCCACTTTGAGAATTTTGCCGATGTCGTACATCACGGTGTTGCCGTTCATGCTGTAGGCATCGTCGCCCCGGTTGCCTGCCGAGCGCACATTGCCATTGCCGCGGGTGTCGATCCAGTGCATCTTGGCGCTCGGGCCTGCGTGCAGCACCTGGCCGTTGCCGGTAGGCAGCAACCACATATGGTTATCGCCCCGGGATGCCCCTACCGGGTCGGGGCCGACCATATCGTCCACTG
Source organism: Rhodoferax sp. RT5P35 (assembly GCF_056521385.1). Classification (NCBI taxonomy): domain Bacteria; kingdom Pseudomonadati; phylum Pseudomonadota; class Betaproteobacteria; order Burkholderiales; family Comamonadaceae; genus Rhodoferax; species Rhodoferax sp. RT5P35. The sequence continues at coordinate 391 of NZ_JBWMAX010000121.1, forward strand.
GCACACCGGTCAGGCGCTGCCAGCCGGTGGCCTCGGTCCAGATTTCACCGTGCTTGCCGCCGACACCACCGCTCCAGGAGCCGCCCAGGGTGAAGACCGACCCGTCCTGGAGCACCGCGTTGGCGTTGTAGCCGCGGGTGATTTTGAGCGCCGCTCCCGCCACCCAGGTGTCGTTGGCGTAGTTGTAGATGGTGGTATTGCCCGCCTGCGAGCCGCCACTGACCAGCAGCCGCCCATCGGCCAGCATGCTGGTGCCGGGGCAAAACAGGTTGCTGCCGGTCGCATTCACAAAGCGCTTGGTAAACCCGCCGGTGCTGGGATTGAAGGTGGTGGTGTAGGCCCGGGCATCATCGTCGCTGAACGAAAACTCGCCATTGGCCGCCCAAAGCATCACATTCCCATTGGGCAAATTGGCCGCCGAGACCGGGACCAGGCTGACATTGATCTTGGGGCCCCACCGGGCCTGGTTGATTGCGGCAATCGGTACACCGGCGGCCTTGGCCCGGCCCGCTTCTACCATGTCCGTGGAACCGCCACCGCAGGCCGCCAAACCCCAGGCCAGCACCAGCACCGGAACCAGCCTACCGCATCTCTCCCCAAAGGAAGACAACGTATACATACAACACCTTTTGTCTATAACAAAAAATATTGTAGTGTTTTGTGTACAAATCTATTTTTAAGCTGATGTGTAAATCACCGCAATGCCACCAGCTCTGCCATCAACCGCCCGATTTCCGCAGGGTTGGGAAAGTCCACACTGCGAAAAACCAGCCGCGCACTGCGGTCGACCAGGTACACCTGGGGCGTATGGCGGTCGGGGCCGACCGCCCGGCCATTGAAGAAATCCTGCAGCCGGTCTACGTCGCGCACGGACGGCAGCGCTGCCGTCCAGCGGCGGGGCTGGGCCCCAAAGCGCTGCAGCCAGGCGGCCAGGGCTTTGGGGTCGTCGCCCAGGGGGTCGATGCTGATCGACAGCAATTGCAGTTCGGCGGGAGCCCCGGCCAGCTGCGTTTGCAACTCCGCAAACAGCGCGCCCTGGAGCGGACAGGTCGCGCTACAGCC
>NZ_JBWMAX010000122.1:0-1443 GCF_056521385.1 Rhodoferax sp. RT5P35
GGCCGAGCTGGTGCCGGGCACCGTCAGCGTCATCACTGCCCGCATGGATTATCTGCCGTGCAGCACGCCCGATGGCTGGCAAGCCGTGGAATTTGACCGGTTGAACCGTCCCGGCGAGGGCATTGTGTCGGTCTACGCCCGGGGGCGGGACTACCACAAGGTGCTGCGCGCGCGCCTGCAACGCTTAAGCGACCGCATCGCGCAGGAGCTGGGCCCGCTGGGTTACCGCGTGTTTACCGACTCGGCCCCGGTGCTGGAGGCCGAGCTGGCCCAGCGCAGCGGCCAGGGCTGGCGCGGCAAGCACACCCTGGTGCTGAACCGCGAGGCGGGGTCGATGTTTTTTTTGGGCGAAATCTATGTGGATGTGGCTTTGCCGACCACGGACGCAACCACCGGCCACTGCGGCAGTTGCAGCGCCTGCATTGACGTGTGCCCCACCCAGGCCATCGTGGCCCCGCACCGGTTGGATGCCCGCCGTTGCATCTCTTATTTGACCATCGAGCACGCCGGGCCGATTCCGCTGGAATTTCGCCCGCTGGTCGGCAACCGCATCTACGGCTGCGACGACTGCCAGTTGGCCTGCCCCTGGAACAAGTTCGCCCAGCGCAGCGCCTTGCCTGACTTTGACGAGCGACAAGGTTTGGCGGGCAGCCAGTTGGTGACCCTGTTTGGCTGGACCGAAGACGACTTTTTGCGTTTCACCGAAGGCAGCCCGATCCGGCGCATCGGGCATGAACGCTGGCTGCGCAATGTGGCCGTAGCCATGGGCAACGCGCTGCGGCAGGCGCCCGACCCGGCGCTGGTCAATGCCCTGAATTCACGCCTGAATGATGCCAGCGCACTGGTGCGCGAACACATCGTCTGGGCACTTGAAATATATAATAAATAGGCCTCTAGCCAAGGTGGAACGTTCGGTAGTAGCTATTTAATTGATAGCATCTGAAGCTTAAGTGGGATGCGTGGCAGAGGTCTCGTACAACTCCAGCGGCAAGCCGTCCGGGTCGGCAAAGAAGGTAAAGCGCTGGCCGGTGAACTCGTCCACCCGCACCGGTTCGACCAGCACGCCCTTTGAATGCAGATGCGCCACGCTGGCGTTCAGGTCCGCCACGGCAAACGCCAGGTGGCGCAGCCCACAGGCCTCGGGGTAAGACGGGCGCGGCGGCGGGTTGGGGAAGGAAAACAGTTCAATCTGCGTGCCGTCGGCCATGGCCAGATCGAGCTTGTAGGACTGACGCGCCGCCCGGTAGGTTTCCGCGACGATGCGCAAGCCCAGCACCTGGGTGTAGAACAGCTTGGAGCGCTCGTAGTCCGAGCAGATGATGGCGGCGTGGTGGAGGCGGGCGAGGTGCATCATGGGTGGGAGCTTACCGCGCTACGGTGTCGGCTTCACGCAAAAACTGCTGTGCGTGCCTCCGCACCCCAGCCTGCACCGCATCCCACACT
>NZ_JBWMAX010000123.1:0-1437 GCF_056521385.1 Rhodoferax sp. RT5P35
GTCCCCATCGTGGCCGCGCTGGTGGGCATCACCCTGGTGGTCAAAACCCTGCGCGACCGGGGGCCGGTGATCGATATAACCTTCAACACCGCCGAGGGGCTGGTGGCGGGCAAGACCAAGGTCAAGTACAAGGACGTAGAGATCGGCTCGGTCACCGCCATCACCCTGGCCGAGGACCGCTCCCGCATCATCGCCACCGTGCAGCTGCAAAAAGAGGCCAAGAGCTTTGTGGCCAGCGACACCCGGTTCTGGGTCATCCGGCCCCGGCTGGAGGCCGCCGGGGTCAGCGGCCTGGGCACCCTGCTGTCGGGGGCCTACATCCGCGCCGACGCAGGCAGCTCCACCGACACCCGCAGCACCTTCACCGGGCTGGAAGTGGCCCCGATCGTCACCCGCGATGCCTCGGGGCGGCAGTTTGTGCTGCGCGCCAGCAACATCGGCTCGCTGGACATCGGCAGCCCGCTGTACTTTCGCCGCATCAAGGTCGGCCAGGTGGCGGCCTACGCGCTGGACGAAGATGGCAAGGGCGTCACCCTGCGCGTCTTCGTCAACACCCCGTATGAGAAGTTTGTGGGTGCCAACACCCGCTTCTGGCATGCCAGCGGCGTGGACGTGGAGGTGAACGCCAGCGGCTTCAAGCTGCGCACCCAGTCGCTGGCCACCGTGGCGCTGGGCGGCATTGCCCTGCAAGCGCCCCAGGATGCCACCGGCCCGCAGGCCAGCGAAAACACCAGCTTCACCCTGGCCGACGACGAAACCACCGCCCTCAAGGCCCCCGACGGCCCGGCGCAGACGCTGCTGCTCAACTTTAACCAGTCGCTGCGCGGCCTGAGCCCGGGTGCCACGGTGGACTTTCGCGGCGTAGTGCTGGGCAAGGTGGTCTCCATCGGCGTGGAATTTGACCGCAGCAAGCGCCAGTTGCGCATGCCGGTGCTGGTCGAGATCGACCCCGACCGCCTGGGCTCTGCGTCCGGTGCCCTGCCATCCGAAACCCCCGCGGTGCAACAGCAGCGTCTGCAGCAAATGGTGGCCCGGGGCCTGCGCGCCCAGTTGCGTACCGGCAGCCTGCTGACCGGCCAGTTGTACGTGGCACGGGACTTCTTCCCCAAGGCACCGGCCGTGGAGTTGGCCAGCCACAAAGGCGGCGATCCCGGCATCAACCCCATCGAGATCCCCACCCTGCCCAACGGCCTGGACGAGCTGCAGAACCAGGTGTCGGAAATCGTCACCAAGGTCAACAAAGTGCCGTTTGAGCAGCTCAGCAACGACATGCGCAAAACCCTGGCTACGCTGGACAAGACCCTGGCGGGCGCCGAGCAACTGGTGAAAAAGCTCAACAACGACGTGGCCCCGGCGCTCACCGCCGCCATGCAAGACGCACGCACCACCCTGGGCGCTGCCAACCGCACCCTGGGCACAGCCGAGCGCACCCTGGCC
>NZ_JBWMAX010000124.1:0-1436 GCF_056521385.1 Rhodoferax sp. RT5P35
ACAAGCCGAGCAGACGACATATGGGCTGGATTTAAGACGCTTTTTAGGCCGCTACCGCCCATCCCATAAGCGCAAGAAGCTACTAAAAACGTAGCAAATGCCGCTTACTCCGGCTGCATTCCCGCGGCCTGGATGATCTTGCCCCACTTCACCGATTCATCGGCCTGCACCTTGCGCAGGCCGTCGGGTGTGGTGGTGGTGATTTCGGTGCCGGTGCCCTGGTAGAAGCTGGCGGCGGTGCTGCTCTTGGCGGCCTTGACCAGCAGTTCGTTCAGCCGGGCCACCATCGGCGCGGGCGTACCGGCGGGGGCGTAGGCGGCAAACCAGTAGGTCATCTCGTAGCCTTTGACCCCGGCCTCGCTGATGGTGGGCACGTCGGGGGCCAGCGGGCTGCGCTGCAGGGTGGATACGCCCAGCGCCTTGAGCTTGCCGCCCTTGACCTGGGGCAGGCCGGTGGCCATGTCGGTGATCATCACGTCGATCTGTCCGCCGATCAGGTCGGTCACGGCGGGCGGATTGCTGCGGTAGGGAATGGCCACGATGTAGGCCCCGGCCATTTGCTTGAACAGCTCGCCCGCGATGCGGCTGGACGAGCTGCCCGAGCCAAAGCTGAGCTTGCCGGGCTTGGACTTGGCCAGCTTGACGAACTCGGCCACGGTGTTCACGCCCAGGCTGGGGTTGACCAGCATGATCTGGCCGCCCCGGCCCAGCAGGGTCAGGGGTTCAAAGTCTTTCACCGGGTCGTAGGGCAGCTTTTTGTACAGGTGCTCGTTGGCGGCGTGGGTGGTGTTGGTGGCGATCAGCACGGTGTAGCCGTCGGGCTTGGCCTTGGCCGCCGCCTGCGCGCCGATGAAGGCGTTGCCGCCGGGCTTGTTGTCCACCACCACGCTGACCTTGGCATCCAGCGTGACCGCCTGGGCCAGGGCGCGGGCCAGCTGGTCGGTGGCGCTGCCCGCGGCAAACGGCACGATGAAGGTGATGGTCTTGTCGGGGAAGGTGTCGGCCTGGCTGGCGGTGGCGAACAGGGCGGTGACGGCAAGGGTCAGGAAAGTGCGGCGCATAAGGGTGTCTCGGTTAATTTTCTGGTTGTAGAAAAGGCTGTAGGGCTAAAGGGATTGTCAGTGGCAAATCCAGCAGCCAAAACGACAGGGCTTTGCCGTGGCTGTCCAGGTTCAGCGCGTCGTTCACGCCGCCGTCCAGTACCTCGTCCAATACAAAATTCATGGCTTGCAGGGCAGGTAGAACATGGCGTTCCACGTGGTGTGGCTGTTTGTGGGCAAAGTGGGCGGCCACGGCTTCGGCGGTGACCTGCTGTTCCAGCAGGGCAAACAGTTCGGGGCGGTAGGCGATCACGCTCAAGTTGGAGCGGTTGCCTTTGTCGCCGGTGCGGCTGTGGGCGGCACGGTAGAGCGGGACGGTGATGTTCATGCGGCCTC
>NZ_JBWMAX010000125.1:0-1432 GCF_056521385.1 Rhodoferax sp. RT5P35
ATCAAACCCCGATATAGGCAGTCTTCACCGTAGTGAAGAACTCCTGCGCATAGCGGCCCTGCTCGCGCGAGCCATAGCTGCTGCCCTTGCGCCCACCAAACGGCACGTGGTAGTCCACACCCGCAGTGGGCAGGTTCACCATCACCATGCCCGCCTGGCTGTGGCGCTTGAAGTGCGTGGCGTACTTCAGGCTGGTGGTGGCAATGCCGGCCGACAGGCCAAACGGCGTGTTGTTCGACTCGGCCAGAGCGGCCTCGTAGTCTTTCACGCGGATGACGCTGGCCACCGGGCCGAAGACTTCCTCGCGGTTGATGCGCATGGCGGACGTGGTGTCCAACAGCAAAGCCGGGGCCATGTAGAAGCCCTCGGTGGTGCGCTCCAGACGCGCACCGCCTGCCACCAGTTGCGCGCCTTCGGCCTGGCCGATGGCCACATAGTCCAGATCCTGCTGCAGCTGCGACAGAGACGACACCGGGCCGATGTCGATACCGGCCTGCAGCGCGTCGCCCACCTTGAGGGTAGCCATGCGGGCCTGCACGGCTTGCACGAACTTGCCGTAGATGCCGTCGGTAACGATCAGGCGGCTGGACGCGGTGCAGCGCTGGCCGGTGCTGAAGAAGGCACTTTGCACGCTGAGCTCGACGGCCTGGGCCAGGTCGGCATCGTCCAGGATGACTTGCGGGTTCTTGCCGCCCATCTCCAGCTGGACCTTCTTCAGGTTGACGGCGCACTGCTGGGCGATGCGGCCACCCACGCCTTGCGAGCCGGTGAAGCTGATGCCGTGGATGCCGGGGTGGTTGACCAGCGGGTCACCGATGACCGAGCCACGGCCCATCACCAGGTTGAACACACCTGCGGGGATGCCGCTGCGGCTGATGATTTCGGCCAGCGCCCAGGCGCAACCGGGCACCAGATCGGCGGGCTTCAAGACCACGCAGTTGCCGTAGGCCAGGGCCGGGGCAATCTTCCACGCGGGGATGGCGATGGGGAAGTTCCAGGGGGTGATCAAACCGACCACGCCCAGCGGCTCGCGCGTGATTTCCACCGCCACGCCGGAGCGCACCGAGGGCACGATCTCACCCGTCAAACGCAGGCATTCCCCGGCGAAGAACTTGAAGATGTTGCCCGCACGGGTGGCTTCGCCAATGCCTTCGGCCTTGGTTTTGCCTTCTTCGCGGGCCAGCAGCGTGCCCAGCTCTTCGCGGCGGGCCAGGATTTCGGTGCCGATCTTGTCCAGCGCGTCGGCGCGGGCCTGCACGTTGCCGGTGGACCAGGCGGGGAAAGCGGCTTGGGCGGCTTGCACGGCGGCATCCAGCTGGGCCGCGTCGCCCTGGGTGTATTCGCCGATCACATCGCCCAGGTTGGACGGGTTGATGTTGGGGGCGTAGCTGGCACCCGCGATCCATTGGCCGTTGATGTAGTTGTCGTGTTT
>NZ_JBWMAX010000126.1:0-1431 GCF_056521385.1 Rhodoferax sp. RT5P35
TGCTCGCGAATCATCTGCACGACTTGCAGCTTGAACTCCGCGTTGAATGTTCGTCTTTGCTTCTTGGTCATATTTCTCGTCCAGGTGGATTCCACCTATCGAGGTGTCCGGGGGAATTAGACCAGCACAACCTCACTAAGAGCCGTCAGAAATTTTTCAGAAGTTATACGAATCGCTGGCGGCATTAACCTATTTTTTTCATCTTCTTCATCCCGAGTTAGTAGTTCGCGCTCGTGATCATTGATGAAGAAGGGGTGTTTTATTTTCTTCAGGTCATCGTCAGAGTAGTACGTACTCAGGCTGATGATCGAGTCTGGATGTTGCACACGATTTCGTGCGAGTACTAGTTCTTCCAATAGTGTCAACTGGCACTGGCTATCTTCAAATTTGACACTGAAATGGTTCAAGAAATATTCCCTGTAACCATGAAACCAGCCTCGACTTTTAAAAGTCTGTGCGAGAGATTTGTCGACAGGAATTCCAAGTTGACGTTCCCATGCCTTGAGGTAAAGATGCAACGATGCACTCAGCATCGAAATGCATGACCCACCAAGAACTTGCAGTGACTCTTCCGCCTCTAGCCATTCGGAAATAAAGGCCGGTTCAGCGTCTTCGCTGTATGGCGGCACAAAGGGCTCCTCTTCCGCCTCAATTTTCCGCTTCCGCTCGATGAACGAAGCGGCGCTGTTGACGTACAACTGCCTAATGAAAATAAGTCGCTGATCGAGAAAGTAGCGAATATCCATTGCAATGCTCCTGACATCCAACGTGAAAAAGGTTTCATCATTTGGGCAGCGTTGGACTCAAATTCATGGAACTCACCCCAAAAACGGATTCACCAGCGTCAATCCGCCATACCGCTGCCCGTGCGTCATGTCTTCGGTGTACAAAATCTGCGCCCCGGCGCGCACGGCAGCCTCGACCACCATGGCATCCCAGATGGAGAGTTTGTGCTGGATGGCTTTGTCCATGGCGGCGCTGACCAGGGCGGTGTCGCTTTGCACCACCTGCCATTCGGTGTAGGCCAATGCCATGGTGCGGGCGGTGTCGGCGGGCATTTTTTGTTTGCGGGTCAGCACGTTGAACAGCTCAATCAGCACCTGGGTGCTGATCATCGCCTCGCCGTCTGCGCCGGCCTGGGCTACCAGTCGCGCGAACTCAAAGACCTGTTCGACCCGGCCTCGCTGCTGTGGAACCTGGTGGGCAACCTGACGCAGCCTATCTTCCGCGCCGGGGCCATCGATGCCGTGGTGGCCGCGTCCAACGCACGCCAGCAGCAGGCGCTGGCCACCTACACCCAGACGGTGCAAAACGCCTTCCGCGATGTGCACGACGCGCTGAACAACGTGGCCGCGGGCCGCGACATCACCGCTACCACGGCCCAGCGCATCGCCGCCCTGCGCAGCACCCTGCGCCTGGCCGACCTGCGCT
>NZ_JBWMAX010000127.1:0-1428 GCF_056521385.1 Rhodoferax sp. RT5P35
CGGCGTTGCTGCCCATGATGAGCGGCTGGATGGCAGTGGCCGAATCGGCCAGAGCCCAGCCTAGATGGGCGTGGGCAGCTATTAATTTTGATAACTCACTGCGCAGCTGATGGATTAGCGTCTGCAGGTGGGCACGGCGCTGTTCGCCCTCGGGCCCTGCTATCAGCACCAAGCTGGCGCTGAGCGCGTGGGCGATGGCGGGCGGCGCAGCGGTGGTGTAGATGTAGGGCCGGGCGGTTTGCACCAGCCACTCGACGATGGTGGGGTGCGCGGCCACAAACGCGCCACCCACGCCTGCGGCCTTGCCCAGCGTGCCCATGTAAATCAAGCGTTCGCTGCGCAGGCCGAAGTGCGCCAGGCTGCCCCGGCCCTGGGTGCCGAGCACGCCGAAACCGTGCGCGTCGTCCACCACCAGCCAGGCATCGAAGCGCTCGGCCAGCGCCAACAGGGCGGGCAGGTCGGCCAGGTCGCCGTCCATGCTGAACACCGCGTCGGTGACGATGAGTTTGATTTCCGTATCGCATTGCTTTAGCTGCCGCTCCAGCACCGCCAGGTTACGGTGGGCGTAGCGGTGCAGCTTGCCTTTGGACATCAGCGCGCCATCGACCAGCGAGGCGTGGTTCAGTTTGTCTGCAAAAATCGTAGCGCCTTGTGCCGACAGGGCGGGCACCAGGGCCATATTGGCCATAAATCCGGTGCAGAAGTACAGCGCCCGTGCGCCGGGGATGCAGGGGGCCATCCAGGCGGCCAGCTCGGCTTCCAAGGTGGCATGCGCCAGCGATTGGCCGCTGAGCAGGTGCGATGCGCCGCTGCCCGCGCCAAAGCGGCGTGCGCCCTCGGCCAGGGCCTCCACCAGCACAGGGTGGTGGGCCAGGCCCAGGTAGTCGTTGCTGCAAAACGCCAGCAGCTCGCGGCCATCCACGCGCTGCACAGGCGCGCAAGGCGACTCTGCGGTGCGGCGCGTGCGCGTCAGGGCCAGGTCGGCGCGCTCACGCAGTTGGCGGTTCAGGAGGTCTATCAGCATCGGTGGGGGCTTGGTTCAAAACGTCGTCTAGCGTGGCCAGGACTTGGCGGGCCAGCCAGGGCGACAGGTCGTCGTCCAGCAGATACGGTGGCAGCAGGTAGACGGTGCGGCCAATCGGGCGGATCAGCAGCTCACGCGAGCGGCCTGCCAGGTGGAAGCGCTCGGCAAAACGTGGCCCGGCAACGGATTCCAGTACGTCAAAGGCCCAAATCATGCCAATGTGGCGGAAGTTCTCGACCCGCGGGTCGGATTGCAGGGGCGCCAGCGCTGCGCTGAGGGTGGCCGCCTGCAGGCGGTTGTGGGCCAGCACGCCGTCCTGGTCAAACCGGTCCAGCACCGCCAGCGCGGCGCGGCAGGCCAGCGCGTTGCCGGTGTAGGAGTGCGAATGGAGGAAACCGCGCGCC
>NZ_JBWMAX010000012.1:0-146641 GCF_056521385.1 Rhodoferax sp. RT5P35
CCAACCACCTGATTTTTCTGCACAAGGGCTGCATCGAAGAGCAAGGCGTGCCCCGCGAGGTCCTGACCCAGCCCAAGAGCGAGCGGCTGCAGCAGTTTTTGTCGGGTAGCTTGAAGTAAGTTTGCTGCCTGCGCAGAGGTTGCAGGAGCGGCTTCTTATGATTTAATAAAAATCAAGTGAAATTCCATTTTTATTAGTCATAAAAATAATAACCTCCAATGCGTGACATGAAGACCTCCAAGCCGGGCAAGTCCAGCAAGCGCGCCACCATGACCGACATCGCCACCCAGGCGGGGGTGTCGCAGTCCACCGTCTCGCTGGTGCTGAACGCCATGACGGGCACCAAGCTCTCCAAGGAAACCCGGCAACGGGTACTGCGCATTGCCGAAGAACTGGGCTACCAGTTACCCGAGGGCCGCAAAGCCACTGCGGCCGACACGGCCCCTTCGCCCAGCATGCCACCCAAAGACGCACGTCGCCTTATCCTCTACCTGGTGGACGAAATATCCACCAGCCCGCACCCCGTTGTGTCGGTCGATGGTGCCAAAGACGAAGCCTGGAACCAGGACACGCTGGTGGCGGTGTTTGCCACCCGCTCCAATGCCGACATAGAGTCGGCGGTGCTGGCGGCCATGCTGGCCAACCCACTACTGGCAGGCGTGGTGTATTCCACCATCTTCACCCGCCAAACCGTGCCACCTGCAGCCCTTTCGGGCGTGCCCACGGTGTTGCTGAACTGCTATGTCCCCGAGGGCACCGAGCCACACTTCTCCTCGATCGTGCCGTCGGAAGTCGTGGGCGGCACCACGGCCACCGAGTACCTGGTGCACGCGGGCCATAAACGCATTGGCTTCATCAACGGCGAGCCCTGGATGGACGCAGCCAAAGAGCGTCTCAAAGGCTACCGCCGGGCTCTGTCCAGCGCCGACATTGCCTTTGACGAAACCCTGGTGCGCGAAGGCGACTGGCAGGTCACCACCGGCTTTGACTGCACCCTGTCGCTGATGCAAAACGCCCAGCCCCCCAGCGCCATCTTCTGCGCCAACGACCTGATGGCCGTGGGCTGCCTGGAGGCTTTGCACAGCCTGGGCCTGAACGTACCCGCCGATGTCTCGGTGATCGGCTACGACGACCAGGAAATCGCCCGCCACACCCACCCGCCACTGACCACCCTGGTCTTGCCCAACTACGAGATGGGCCGCCTGGCGGTGGAGTTGCTGCTAGACGAAGCCAACGGCATGCCGCACCGCAAACGGCGCATCAAGGTCGAAGCGCAACTGGTGGAACGCGGTACGGTCGGGCCGCCGTCCACCAATTTATAACTTCTTGGAAAATAATTAATAATATTAGTAATAACACTAATGAAACAATGCAGGTTCATTCATACCATGCGTTGTCTTCATTCGATTGACCGTTTGGAGACTCTGTTTAACCACACAAAAAAGAGGCTCCATGCGCTCCAACTACACCCTTCTGGCCCTGGCTCTGGCCGCCACCTATTTCTCTGGCGCAGCCGCTGCAGACGCACCCAAGGTAGCCCAGAAAGCCGCCTACAAAGTCGGCTTTGCCCAAACCGAAAGCAACAACCCCTGGCGCCTGGCCGAAACCAAGAGCTTCCAGGACGTGGCAGCCTCTTGCGGCTGGCAAGTCATCTTTACCGACGCGGGAGGTTCTGCCGCCAAGCAGGTGGCTGACATTGATTCGCTGATTGCCCAAAAGGTCGATCTGCTGGTGTTCCCACCGCGCGAAGACAAGCCGCTGATCCCGGCCGTGATGAAGGCAAAAAAGGCGGGCATCCCGGTGATCCTGGTCGATCGCGATGTGGACCACAAGCTGGCCAAGCCCGGCGTGGACTACATCACTTTCATTGGCTCGGACTTCATCGACCAGGGCCGCCGCGCAGCCGATGCACTGGTGAAAGCCACCGGCGGCAAAGCCAACATCATCGAGCTGGAAGGCAGCACCGGCGCGTCCGCCGCCACCGACCGCAAGAAGGGTTTTGACGCCGAAATCGCCAAGCACCCCGGCATGAAAATCGTGGCCTCGCAGTCTGGCGACTTCAACCGCGACAAGGGCCGCCAACTGGCGCAAACCCTGCTGCAAGCCCACCCAGAAGCCAACGCCGTCTACGGCCACAACGACGAAATGGCCGTGGGCGCCATCACCGCCATCGAAGCCGCAGGCAAGGTACCTGGCAAGGATATTTTTGTGGTCTCCATCGACGGCCAGCGCAACGCCCTGGATGCCATCATCGCGGGCAAGATGGTCGCCACCGTGCAATCCTCGCCCTACTTTGGCGGCATCGGTTGCAAGATCGCCCAGGCCTCGGCCAAGGGTGAAAAGATCCCTGCCTGGGTGAAGGTAGAAGACAAGATCTACGACATCAGCAACGCCGCAAAAGACATCGCCGAAGGCTTCTAACCCCGCCTTGCTCCTAGCCAGTGGGTGCGCGGCGCAATACCGCGCACCCTGCGAAGTTGTCTTCACCCAGGAAGTTGAATCTGTGTCTATCGCCTCTGCGCCGCTGCTGTCCATGCAGGGCATTTCCAAATATTTTGCGGGCGTACCGGCCTTACGCGATGCCTCTCTGGGCCTGCAGGCCGGTGAGGTGCACGCCCTGATCGGCCAGAACGGCGCGGGCAAATCCACCATGATCAAGGTGATGACGGGGGCCTACGCCCTGGACGGCCCGCAGGACGCGGGCCGCATCCAGTTCGAGGGCCGGGACGTCCACTTCAAGTCGCCCAAACAAGCCCGCGAAAACGGCATCAGCACCATCTACCAGGAGATCAACCTGGTGCCCTTTGCCTCGGTGGCGGAAAACATTTTTCTAGGTCGCGAACCCAGGCGCCTGGGCCTGATCGACTGGCCACGCATCCACCGCGAGGCGCAGCAGGCCGTGGCATCGGTCGGCCTGTCGGTCGATGTACGCCAGCCGGTGTCCAGCCTGTCCACCGCCGCCCAGCAAATGGTGGCAATTGCGCGTGCCGTGTCGGTCGATGCCAAGCTGGTCATCATGGACGAGTCCACCTCCAGCCTGGACGACCGCGAAGTCGAGCTGCTGTTTGGCGTGATCCGCCAACTCAAGGCCGATGGCCGCACCGTCGTCTTTGTATCCCACCGGCTGGACGAGCTCTACGCCATTTGCGACCGCGTCACCGTGATGCGCGACGGCCAGACAGTACACGTGTCCCCCATGGCCGCCATCTCCAAGCTGGACCTCGTGACCACCATGCTGGGCAAAGAACTATCGGCCGCGCACGGCTCTGGCGCTGCCCGTACACCCATTGCCCACCAGACCCCGCTGCTGCAAGCCCGGGCCTTGCAAGCCGCCCCCAAACTGCGTGGCATCTCGCTGGATGTGCAGGCGGGCGAAACCGTCGGCCTAGCCGGGCTACTGGGCTCGGGCCGCACGGAAACCATGCGCCTGCTGTTCGGTGCCGACCAGCCCGACGGCGGCACGCTGCGCTTCAACGGCCAGGCCGTGGCTTTCCACGCACCGGCCGATGCCATCGCCCAGGGCATTGCCTACCTCTCGGAAGACCGCAAGATCGAAGGCATCTTCCCTGATCTGTCGGTGCGCGAAAACATGACCATGGTGCTGCTGCCGCAACTGGCCCAGCTGGGCATCGTCAACCGGGCGACGCAGATGCAGGTGGTAGACCGCTTCATCGCCCAGCTCGGCATCAAGACCTCTGGGCCTGAGCAACCCATCAAGGAACTCTCAGGCGGCAACCAACAAAAAGTGCTGCTGGCGCGCTGGCTGGCGCTGTCGCCCCGGCTGCTGCTGCTGGACGAGCCCACGCGCGGCATTGACGTGGGGGCCAAGGCCGATATCGCCAACCTGGTCCACGCACTGGCAGCCAAGGGCATGGGCATCTTGATGTCGGCCAGCGAGCTGGAAGAACTGGTCAGCATGGGCGACCGCGTGGTGGTGCTGCGCGACGGCAGCAGCATTGCCGAGATCAGCGGCGATGCCCTGAGCGAGCAGTCCATCATGGCCGCGATTGCCGAAGGCCGCAGTACCCTGGGGGCCGCCGCCCATGGATAAGCTCAAAACCGGCCTTCAACACGGGCTGAAAAACGGCGGTGCCTTGCTGGCACTGGCACTGCTGGTGGCATTCAACCTGGTGTTCACCGAGAGTTTTCTCTCACTGCAAACCCTGAACGTCAATCTCACCCAGGTCACCACCATCGTGATCGTTGGCGTGGGCATGACGCTGGTGATCGCCACCGGCGGCATCGACCTGTCGGTCGGCGCGCTAATGGCAATTGCGGGCACCCTGGCCCCGTTGATCTTCCAGGCCCTGCCCGGCCCACTGGGTTTGGCGCTGGGCATCGCCGTGCCGATCTTGGTGGCGACGGCCTGCGGCTGCTTCAATGGCTGGCTGGTGACCAGTTTCAACATCCAGCCCATTGTGGCCACCCTGGTGCTTTTCATCGCTGGGCGCGGCGTGGCGCAGGTGCTGACCAATGGCAACTTGCTGGCCTTTGCCAACGACGGTTTTGCCGTGCTGGGCAAGGGCAAGCTGCTAGGCGTGCCGGTGCAGGTGCTGCTGATGCTGGCCATCGTGCTGGCCGCGTCCTGGATGCTGCGGCGCACCGTGTTTGGCCGCTTCATCGTCGCCACCGGGGCCAATGCCCGGGCCGCGCACCTGTCGGGTATACCGGCGGCGCGCATCAAGGTGGCGGTTTACGCCCTGTGCGGTGCGCTGGCCGGGCTGGCCGGGCTGATCACGGTGTCGATCAACGCCTCATCCGATGCCAACCAGAACGGCCTGGGCATGGAGCTGGATGCAATTGCCGCCACCGCCGTGGGCGGCACGCTGCTGGCGGGTGGGCGGGCCAACATCTTTGGCACGCTGGTCGGCGCGCTGATCATCCAGTTGATGCGCTACACCTTGCTGGCGCACGGCGTGCCCGACGCAGCCGCCATGCTGGCCAAGGCCGCCATCATCGTCGTCGCCGTATGGGTGCAAAAGAAATGATAAAAAACAAAGAACTTTTAGGTGTCTCCACCGCCGTCATCCTGCTCATGCTGCTGGGCGCGCTGCGCTACGAGAACTTCTTCAGCGCCTATAACTTGCTGGAATTTGGCCGCTACAACACCATGTTCGCGCTGATCTCCATCGGCATGGCGTTTGTGATCATGGCTGGTGGGATTGACCTGTCGGTGGGCACCGTCGCCGCGCTGGCCTCGGTGGTGTCGGCCCTGGTGTCGCCGTACAACGCGCTGGGCGCGGTGCTGGCCGGCACGCTGGCAGGCACGCTATGCGGCTGCATCAACGGGCTGATGGTGTCGCGCCTGCGCATCCAGCCCTTCATTGCTACCCTGGCTATGACGCTGGCGGCCCACGGCTTGGCGCTGCTGCTGGCGGACAACCAGGCGGTGTCCCCGTCGTACGACACCGGCTTCACCGAGGTCGGCCAGGGCGACCTGCTGGGCGTGCCGGTGCCCATGTGGATTTTGCTAGTGGTGCTGGCGCTGGCCGGGGTGGCGCATGTCTACACCGCGTTTGGCCGCCACACGTTGGCCATCGGCGGCAGCGAAGAAGCCGCCAAATTGATGGGGCTGAACGTGCACAAAAACCTGCTGCTGGTCTACGCGCTGTCGGGCACGCTGGCCGGGCTGGCGGGCGTGCTGCTGGCGGCCCAGGGCTCAGGCCAGCCCAACGAGGGCATGGGCTGGGATCTGTTTGCCATCTCGGCGGTGGTGGTGGGCGGCACGTTGCTCAGTGGCGGCGCGGGCTCCATTGCCGCCACCATGGTCGGCGTGGTGCTGCTGGGGTTGGTGTTCAACCTGCTGAATTTTGAGAACGGGCTAGGCCAGTTCACCCTGTCGTCGTACTGGCAGTCGGTGGTGCGCGGCGTGTTCTTGTTGGTCGTGGTGCTGATCCAGGCCCATGTGTTGAAAAAGAGAGGCCGCTGATGCGCTTGAGCCCCACCGAAATCGACACCCACGTCGAAACCTTCAACCGCGACGGCATGGTCATGCTGCGCGACCACTTTGCCCCCGAGGTGCTAGCCGCCTGGCGCACGGCATTTGCGCCCCTGCTGACCGCGCACATCGAGAGCGAAAAAGATGCCCCCAACCGGGGGAGCCACCGGCACTACGTCACACTGCCCTTCAGCGGTCTGTTTGCCGACCCGGCCATCCACGCCGACCCGGACGTGCTGGCCATCGTGGAGCGCGTTGCCGGGGCCAACCCGGTGCTCTGCCAGCTGGCCACCGACACGCCGCTGCGCGGCTCCGACTACCAGCCCTGGCACCGCGACACCCCGCCGCTGTTCGAGGAATGGGGACGCGAAACCCCGGCCTTTCAGCTGGCCGTCAACTTCGCCCTGTGCGAAGTAACCCCCGACAACGGCCCGCTGGAAACCACGCTGGGCACCCATTTATTAGAAAGAAATCAGGCTCTAGCCCAGATAGAGTCTACACAAGCAGCTATACAAAGTGTAGTAATGCGACTGGGCGACGTGCTGATCCGCGATGTGCGCCAAGTCCACCGGGGCACGCCCAACCGCACCGACCAGCCCCGGCCCATGGTGGTGCTGGGCTACAGCCGCCGGTGGCTGCACCGGCCCGAAGTAAATATCCGCGTACCGCAGCACACCTGGAACCACCTGCCCCCGCGCAGCCAGCAGTTGCTGCGCTTCAACCCCATCGTGGCCGACGGCGATGCACCGCTGGACAACTACCGCCAGTTCGCCTACTAAGCCATGCACGACACCCCCAATCTGGTGTGGCTGCACGCGGGTAACACCCACCTGGCACTGGCCCCGGCCATTGGCGGTGCCATCGCTGCGCTTTACACACTGGACCAGCACAGCCCGCTGACGGACCCGCCCGATGCCTTCCATTGGCTGCGCCCGGCCACCCCCGCGGCCCTGCAGGCCCGCGACCCGCTGCGCATGGCCAGCTTTCCGCTGGTACCCTGGTGCAACCGTATCCGCGACGGCCAGGCGCAGGTGCTGGGGCACCGCCTGGCCCTGCCCAACGCAGGCGGCAAAGAGCACGCCCTGCACGGCCTGGGCTGGCAGGCCGCATGGACGGTGCTGGAGCCCACGGCCAGCACCGTGGCGCTGGAATTTACCCACCCTGGCGGAGCCTGGCCCTGGTCCTTCACGGCGCGGCAGCAGTTCCATTTGACGGCCCAAGGCCTGCACTGCACGCTTTCGCTGCGCAACGACGGCACTGCCCCCATGCCCGCCGCGCTGGGCCACCACCCCTACTTCCCCCACCGTCCCGGCACCCGGCTGCGTTGTGCGGTACAGGCCATGTGGGAGTCGGATGCCGACCTACTGCCGCTACGCCTGGGCAAGCCCGACTTTTTGCCCGCGCTGCGCCAGGGCATGACGCTGGACGCGCTGGACCTGGACAACAACTTCACTGGCTGGGACCGCCGGTTTGCCATCACTTGGACCGCCCAAGCCCGACAGCTAACGCTGGAAGCCGATGCGCCCCTGGATTACTTTGTGCTGTTTTGCCCGCGTGGAGCCGACCACTTTTGCGCCGAGCCGGTCAGCAACTGCACCGACTGGCTGAACCGCGGCAGCGGGCCCGAGGTGGGTGGCAACACGCTGGCAGGCGGAGCCACACTGGCCAGCGGTTTCCGCCTGGCCTGGACCGATCTGGACCCACCTGGATAAAGCACCCGCCCCGCCCTGGGCAATATTTTTCAGGCGAGGGCGGCATCCGACCAGTCCATGATGAACGCGCGGGCATGCGCTGCATCCATCGGCTTGGCAATCCAGTAACCCTGGGCTTGGGCGCAGCCCATGCGGCGCAACAGTTCGAACTGGGCGGCGGTTTCCACGCCCTCGGCGGTGGTCTCCAGGCGCAGGGCCTGAGCCAGTTGGACGATGGTTTGCACAATCGCGGCGGCGCTGCTGTCGCCATCGGCGGCACCCAGAGTGCTGAGAAAAAAGCGGTCGATCTTGAGCTTGTCCAGTGGAAAACTGCGCAAGTAGGCCAGGCTGGAATAGCCAGTGCCAAAGTCGTCCAGCGCCACCCGCACGCCCTTGGCACGCAGCGCATGCAGCACTGCCAGCGCGGCCTGGCTGTCGCACATCAAAGTGGACTCGGTGATCTCCAGTTCCAGCCGGGTGCTGGGCAGGCCGCTGTGCTGCAAGGCGCTGTCCACCACCGCCAGCACATCGGCATTGGCAAACTGCACCGCCGATAGATTCACCGCCACGCGCAAATGCGCAGGCCAGCCCACCGCATCCATGCAAGCTTGGCGCAGCACCCAGGCTCCCAGCGGCACAATCAGCCCGCTTTCTTCGGCCACGGTGATGAACTCCAGCGGGGACACCAGCCCGCGCAGCGGGTGCTGCCAGCGCACCAGCGCCTCAAAGCCCAGCAGCGCACCGCTGGCCAGATCCACCTGCGGCTGGTAGTGCAGCACAAATTCACCGCGTTGCAAGGCCAGACCCAGATCGCTCAGCACGGCCAGCTGCTGCTGGGCGCGCAGGGCCAGGGCCGGGTCAAAAAACCGCAGGGTGCGGCGGCCTGCGGCCTTGGCGGCGTACAAAGCCATGTCGCTCACTTTCAGCAACTGCTCGGCGGTGTCGGCATCGGCGGGCGCAAAGCCCACGCCGATGCTGGCGTGCACCGCGACACGCTGACCGTTGGCCATCCACGGCAGGGCCAGCGCGGCCTGTAGCTGCGCCCCCAGGCGCTCGGCCTCGGGCCGCTCCAGCGCGCCGGGCAGCAGCAGCGCAAATTCATCGCCACCCAGCCGCGCCAACAGCGCCAGTGGGTCCAACACCGACTGCAAGCGCTGGGCCACCTCTTGCAGCAACTGGTCGCCCACAGCGTGGCCCAGCGAATCGTTGACGGTTTTGAAGTTGTCCAGGTCCAGCAGCAACAAGGTGCAGGGCGCGACGGCTGCCGCCGGGGCAAAGTAGCCCGCCAGCCGCTGGCCGAACTGGTAGCGGTTGGCCAGCCCGGTCAGGGTGTCGATATGCGCCAGGCGGGCCATTTCCAGCTCGCGCTGGCGGGCAGCGGTGATGTCCGAGCCCACACCGCGCCAGCCCTGCCACCGGCCCGCACCGTCGTGCAAAGGTTTGGCGGTCAGCGACCACCACTGCAACTGCCCGGCCACCCGCGCGGGTACCACTACGTCGCGAAACGGTTGCCGCTGCGCCAGGCAGTCCTCCAGTGCCCGGAACATTGCGGCATGCGCGGGCACCATCTGCGGAGACAGGGCCGCCAGCCGCCGCACCAGGGGCTGGCCTTGCAGTTCGGCCGACGGCACGCCCATGGCCTGGGCCAGGCGCTGAGACACATGGCGCAGACAGCCTTGGCAATTGGTCTCCCATAGCCAGTCGCTGGCGTGCTCTTCGAAGTCGTTCAGCAGCAGGCCGACAAGTTGCTTCTGGCGTTCGATCTCGGACTCAAACTTTAGCCGGTTCAGAAACATGCGCGAGGTCAGCAGCGTGGTGCTCCACACCATCAGGGCGTAAAACACCAGCAAGCCCATCAGGTAGGTGTACACCGGCTCCACGCGGTTAAAAAACAGCAGCGCCACGCCGCTACACAAGATGCAAGACCACACAATGGCGGCCTGCGGCAGGCAGCTGTACATCCAGCTACCCATCCCGATCAACGCGGCCAGCACGGCGGTGAGCAGCAGGCGACCGTCGCCATCGGTGGCGGCGTACAAATAGCCCGACACCGACACAAGCGCCAGCGCCGACGCCCCAATGCCCGCCACAAACAGCCGTACCGTGCGCAATGACACGGGTGTCGACGGCCGCACTGCCCGGCGGGTCCACCACAGCCAGGCATTGCCCAGCGCGATAACCGCCACCAACAGGGTCCAACCAAGCAGCACCTGGTGGCTTACCTGACCCCAGAAAACACAGGCCAGCACCAGCGTACTGATCAACGTGCCAATGCTGCTCATGGGCAATTGCCGCACCACCACATGGAACTGACGGCCACGGTAGATGGCCGCCTGTTCCGCCGTAGCAGCAGGGTCGCGCCAGCAGGCAACCAGCCAGTCAGTCAACGGAAAGTTAGCCATGTGCAAAGGTCATGATGGCCCAGTGTAAACAGCTACCGGCGAACCAAACCGTCCAAAACCCCGGGCTGAAAATACGTGCCCACATAATCGGCCAGACCGTTAAATACCGCATCCAACGTGGGCACTTCAGCCCCGAAAAGGGCTTGCAGCGCGGCTGGGTCTTCCAGCAGGCCGTGCAGGTACAGGCCCAGCACATTGCCCGCCGCGTTTTGCCAGGCCAGGCCGTCGGACAGCACCGCCCGGGCCACATCGCCGCCCTGGGCCATGGCCACGTGCTGCTGGGTCTGGCCGTGGTGGATTTCATAGCCCGCCACCGCCACGCCGGCCAGCGCTGCCCAGGGACCTGTCATGCCATGCGCAAAAGTAGCACGGCGGTGCTGAACCGTTTTTTGCACTTCAAACTGGGTGACCAGCGGCAGCAGGCCTAAGCCCGGTGCATTACCGTCGATGCCGTGCAGGTCGATCAGCGCCTCGCCCAGCATCTGCAGGCCGCCGCAGATGCCCAGCACCGCGCCGCCACGTGCCGCGTGCGCCGTGATGGCCGCATCCATCCCCTGCTGGCGCAGCCAGGCCAGGTCGCCACTGGTGTGCTTGGAGCCGGGCAGGATGATCCAGTCGGCCCCGGCAAGATCCGCCGGGCTGCGCGCCCAGACCAGGCGCACGCCGGGCACGTTTTTCAGCGGCTGAAATTCGTCCAGGTTGCTGATGCGCGGGTAGGCGATGACGGCCACCGTACGGGTCACGGTGCCGCTGGAACGGCTGCGGTCATCAAAGACTCCATCTTCTTCGGGCAGGCCGTGCTGCCACCATATCGGCAGCGTGGCCACGGTGGGCACGCCGGTCAGGTCTTGCAGCATCTGCGGGGCCGGGGCCAGTAACTTGGCGTCGCCGCGAAACTTGTTCAGCACAAAGCCGTGCAGCAGCGCCCGGTCTTCGGGCGGCAGCAGCGCCCAGGTGCCGTACAGGTGGGCAAACGCACCGCCCCGGTCGATATCGGTGACCAGCAGGCAGCGGGCATCGGCATGGCGGGCCACGCGCATGTTGACGATGTCGCTGCTGCTGAGGTTGATCTCGGCGGGCGAGCCCGCGCCTTCGATCACCACCACATCGTATTCGGCCCGTAGTTCATCCAGCGCTTGGGCCACCACCGGCCAGACCCGGGCACTGCGGCTGCGCCAGTCCATGCCGGTCAGCTCCGAATTCACTTCGCCCAGCAGCACCACCTGGCTGTGCGTGTCGCGCTCGGGCTTGAGCAACAGCGGGTTCATGCGCACCTCGGGTTGGGTACCGGCAGCCAGCGCCTGGAAGTACTGGGCGCTGCCGATCTCGCCGCCGTCCACAACACGCGCGTTGTTGCTCATGTTCTGCGCCTTGAACGGTGCCACCTTCAAGCCCTGGCGGGCGTAGTAGCGACACAGCGCCGTTGTCAGCCAGCTTTTGCCAGCGCCGCTGGTAGTGCCCAGCACCATGGTGCAAGCAGCGAGGGTCATGCCGAGGGGTGGTTCATACAAGCTACCGGAAAGGTTGAAATTTATAAAAAATACGGGTCTAGCGCAATCAATACCTACGCTATTAGCTATTTATTCAATAGCAAAACCGCCGATGGTACAGGCAGGTGCCCAGCGCTTGAACACGATTTTTACAGGCTGACACAGGTCTGCCACAACTAAAGAACAGAATTTCTGTTTATCCCCACCCAAGACAAGGACTTTCCCATGACCTCAATCGACCGCCGTTTCATTCTCAGGGGGGCCGCTGGTGTGGGGCTGACCGCCGTCTTTCCCGATGCCATCCAAAAAGCCCTGGCCATCCCTGCCAACGCGGTGACCGGCACCATCCAGGACGTGCAGCACATCGTGGTGCTGATGCAGGAGAACCGCTCGTTCGACCACTATTTCGGCACGCTGCGCGGCGTGCGCGGCTTCAGCGACCCGCGCGCGGTGCGCCTGTATGGCTCGGGCAACTCAGTGTTCGAACAGCCCAACCAGAACGCTGCGGGCGTGACGCAATCCCCGCCCACCGTGCTGCCCTTCCGCCCCGCCGGTGCCGACCTGGGCCTGGCGTTTCTGGCCGATCTGGCCCACTCCTGGAAGGACGCGCATGGGGCCTGGAACGGTGGCCGGTACGACAAATGGGTGCAGAACAAAACCAGCAAAACCATGGGTTACCTGCAGCGCAGCGACATCCCCTACTACTTTGCGCTGGCCGATGCCTTCACCGTGTGCGATGCCTACCACTGCTCCATCATGGCATCCACCGACCCCAACCGCTACTACCTGTGGAGCGGCTGGTCCGGCCAGAACGGCACCCTGGGCGCCGACGGCGCGGCCACCGGCAGCACCCCCGGCAAGGTAGTGCTGGGCAGCAATGGCAACGGTGCCGCGCCCTACGGCCCGGTGGTGACCAATGCCGAAGCCGGCTACAACTGGCGCACCTACCCTGAGCGGCTGCAAAGCGCCGGGGTCAGCTGGAAGATCTACCAGGACATCGGCGTGGGCCTGACCGCTGCCGGTTACTGGGGCTGGACCGGTCAGCCCTACATCGGCAACTACGGCGACAACTCGTTGCTGTACTTCCAGCAGTACCAGAACGCCGTGCCGGGTGAGCCGCTGTACGACCGCGCCCGCGTCGGCACCAACATCTACAACAACGGCGCGTTCAACAACGGCGCGCTGTTTGACCAACTGCGCAGCGACGTGCTGAACAACACCCTGCCCCAGGTGTCGTGGATTGCCGCGCCCGAGGCCTACACCGAGCACCCCAACTGGCCGACCAACTATGGGGCCTGGTACGTCAACAACGTGCTGGCCGCGCTGACCGCCAACCCCACCGTCTGGGCCAGCACCGTGCTGATCATCTGCTATGACGAGAACGACGGTTTCTTCGACCACGTGGTGCCGCCCACCCCGCCGATGACGGCCGCGCAGGGCCAGTCCACCGTCAGCACCGCCAATGAAATCTATCCCGGCAACGGCAGCGCCACCTACGCCGCAGGCCCGTACGGTCTGGGCGCACGGGTGCCGATGCTGGTAGTGTCACCCTGGAGCAAGGGCGGCTGGGTCAACTCCCAGGTGTTCGACCACACCTCCATCGTCCAGTTCATCGAAAAGCGCTTTGGCGTGACCGAGCCCAACATCACCCCGTGGCGGCGTACCGTCTGCGGCGATTTGAGCTCGGCGCTGGACTTCTCGATTGCCAGCGCCACCGCCTCGCGCCTGCCCAGCACCGCTGCCTACGTGCCCCCGACGGCCGACAGCACCAGCGGCAAAACCTACCCGAATCTGCCGGTCGCCCCGCCCGCCAACCAGAGCATGCCGGTACAGGAACCCGGTTCCCGCCTGGCCCGTGCCCTGCCCTACCAGCTGCAGGCCACCAGCGTGGTGAACGCGGTCAACCAGAGCATTGGCATCAGCTTCAGCAACGCTGGCACGGTGGGCGCGTGGTTCCATGTGCGCACCGCCAATGGCGCGTTGGCTGGTGGCTCGACCGGCCCCTGGGGCTATACGGTCGAGGCGGGCAAATCGTTGTCCGACACATGGACCCCGCCTGCCGGTTCCAGCGCGTACGACCTGGCGGTGTACGGCCCGAATGGCTTTCTGCGCAAGTTTGCGGGCAGTCTGGGCGCAGCGGCGGCCAAGCTCAACGTCCAAAGCCTGTACGACACGACCAGCGGCGGCATCTCGCTGGTAGTGACCAATGTGGGCACCGCGCCCACCACCGTGACCGTGACCGACCAGTACCAGCGCAACGCCTCGCACCAGACCGTCGCCCCCGGTGCCAGCTTCCGCTCGGACTGGACGCTGCAGACCAGCGCCCGCTGGTACGACCTGCTGGTCACCGCCAGCACCGATGCCAGCTTCGCCTGCCAGTGCGCCGGCCACGTGGAAACCGGCAAGCACGGTGTGAGCGACCCGCTGCTGTGAACGTTTCATCCCTCTTATTGCACCTTTTTCACCCAGGACACCCCATGCTTTCCAAACTCCCCACCCTGCTGCGCCAGGCCAGCCTGTGCCTCGCTTTCACCACCCTGTTCGCCACCGCCCTGCCTGCCGCCCAGGCCTCGGTGGTCTACGACAACCTGGGTGCAGCCACCAGCGGCGCCGACCCGCTGTACAGCTATGGCCCCCTGGCCAATTCGTTCAGCACGGGTGCCGATGGCGGCACGCTGCGCGGCGTGCAGGCCCTGCTGATGAACCTGGGGCCCGACATCGTCTCCGACATCCATGTCAGCCTGTTGGCCAGCAACGGCACGCTGCCCGGCACAAGCCTGGTTTCGCTGGGCAGCCTGTCCAGCGCCAGTGTGTCTTCGGCCGGGTTCCAAGCCTACAGCTTCGCGCCGCTGGCGGCATTCAACCTGGCAGCCAACACCCGGTACTGGGTGGAAATCACCGTTGCCGGTATCAACGCCATCGAATGGGCGTTTGCGTCCGACCTGTCGTTGACCGGCGTTGCCAACGAGTTCTCGTACAGCAATGCCTTTGGCGTGAGCCCCAACGCCAGCGCAGCGCTGGACGGCTTCGGCCCCTACCAAATGGCGGTGCAAGTGCCTGAACCCGGGTCGCTGGCCTTGGTCAGTCTGGGGCTGGTCGCGGTGGTGTGGATGCGCCGCCGCCGCGCAAGCCAGTCTTAAAAATTAGACGAAACAGGGCTCTGGCGTAATATCTACTTGCGCTAGTAGCTATAAATAATAGAGCAATCCATCAGCCGTTCGGCAACAAGCCATCTGCCCGGCTGCGGGTTAGTTCCACGGTGTCGGCATTCAGCCGGTCGTTCAAAGCCAGCCGTGCTTCAGCCTGCGCTACGGTAAAGCCCCAGGCGGCCTGGTGGCGAGCCACCAGGCGCTGCATGGCCACGTCCATAGGCACATCCAGGTACCAGCAAACATCCAGCAAGCCTTCCAGGTTCCAGCTGTGGTCGCGGTGCAGCAGGTACAGGCCTTCCACCAGCACCAGCCGGGTGGCCGGGCCGATGGCCACCGCATCTTCTTGCGGGTCGCCCACGCTGTGTTCGAACTCGGGCCACAGCACCGGTGCGGCACCGGCTTGCAAAGAAGCCTGGCGCAGCGCGCCGATACGGGCTGCCAGCGCGGAGGGGTCAAAGGTCCAGGGCGCGCCGCGCCGGGCCAGGGCCGCTGCCGGGTCGGGCATCTGCGCCAGCGCCGCACGGCTCAGGTGGAAGCCATCCATGCCCAGCGCTTGCACCGTGCCCGGCCCGGCCTGGGCGTTGACCTCGGCGGCGAGTTGGGTGGCGATGGTGCTTTTGCCAGAGCCCGGCAAGCCGACGATGCCAACAATGGTGCGGCGGGTGGGGTCGGCTTGCAGTAAAGCCAGAAGTTGGGCGGCGGGTTGCGAGATGGTAGGAACAGTCATGGGGCTGATTTTCGCCGCTGTTCCAGATCGCGCAGCGCGGCTTCAAAGGTGTCGAACCGGAAGCGGAAGCCCTCGGCCAGCAGGCGCTGCGGCACCACCCGCTGCCCGTCGGTTAGCAGCGTGGCCTGCTCGCCCAACAGCAGCTTGAGCACCACCGCAGGCACCGGCACGGCCAGCGGGCGGTGCAGCACTTTGCAGGCGGTGCGGGTGAATTCCCGCTGGGTCACGGGCCGCGGCGCGGTAAGGTTGTAGGCCCCTGTGGCGGGCGCGCTATCGAGCTTGGCCAGCAAAAAGGCCACGGCGGCCAGCACATCGTCCAGGTGCACCCAGCTCAGTACCTGGTCGCCCGCGCCCATCTGCGTGCCCACGCCGAGGCGAAACGGCTGCAGCATCTGCGGCAGCGCGCCCTGCTGGCCCAGCACCACACCCAACCGCACGGTGGCCACGGCCACGCCATAAGCGGCCATGCCCTGGGCCGTGTGTTCCCAGCGCTGGCAGAGTTCGGACATGAAAATCGGCTGCGGCGGCGCACCTTCGCCCAGCGCCCCCGGGTCGTCCACCGCCTGCACGCCATAAAAACCAATTGCCGAGGCCGACAGCAGCCAGCGTGGCTTGTGCGCTGCATGGGCCACCCAGTCCACCAGCGCCTGTGTGACCCCGCTGCGGCTGGCGTGCAGTACCTGCTGGCGGGCGGACGACCAGCGCGGGCCCAGCACCGGCTCACCCGAGAAGTTCAAGATCGCATCCACCGGGGTGTCTTGCAGCTCCGCCAGGTGGGTGATGCAGCGCACCGCCTGGCCGTACATCTTGCGGCCCTTGTCGATGTTGCGCACCCACAGCGTGAGGCTGTGGCCTTGGGCCAGCAGCATGCGGCACAGGGCCTGGCCTAAAAAACCGGTGCCGCCGGTAACGAGAATGTGGAGGGGAGACATAGCGTGCTCAGGGTTAAAAATCCATGGTTGAATCGCCCATATGGACTCTGCATTCTCTGCCAACTACCGCTTTCTCGCCCGCTACAACCGCTGGTTCAACCAGCGCCTCTACGCCGCCTGCGACGGGCTCAGCGACACAGCCCGCCAGCAAGACAGCGGCGCGTTCTTTGGCTCCATCCACCGCACGCTGAACCACCTGTTGGTGGCCGACCAGGCCTGGCTGCGGCGCTTTGTGGATTGCGGCACGGCGCACGGTGCCAGTTGGCCGGTGCTCACCGATGCCATCCGCATGCCGCCCCAGCACCCGCTGAACCAGCCCCTGCACGCCGACTGGACCGCCCTATGCGCCCACCGCGAAGCGCTAGACACCGCCATTGAAGCTTGGCTGGCCGATGCGCCTGCCGGTATGTTGGGCTGGACCATGGCCTACGCCAACTCGCAAGGCACGCCACGCCAGCATCCGCTGTGGCAGGCGCTAACCCACTTCTTCAACCACCAGACCCACCACCGCGGGCAGGTCACCACGCTGCTGTCGCAGCAGGGGGTGGATGTGGGGGTGACGGATTTGATTGCGCTAGTGTAGATTTGAAGAAAATCCGGCTCTGGCGCAAATACTACCTGCGCCACCAGCTACTGATTCGATAGCTCGATGTCCGCCCAACCCAAGCACTGACCCGACCCGCAAGCGATTGGTGTAGCCTGCCAGATCCATGCGCGGGTGGTACACCGCGTCGCCACGCTGACCCTGCACGCCGACCTGCTGGTCTGGGTGCAGTCGGGCAGCAAGACCGTGCACCGCGCACGCGGCAGCTACCAGTGTGTGGCCGGGCAGCTGCTGATGCTGGCCAAAGACAGCGTCTGGGATGTGGTGAACGACCCTGCACCACAACTGCGCTACCAGGCCTGCGTGCTGCAGATCGCACCCGAGATGGCGGTCGACTTCCACCAGCGCTACCCGGCCCTGGCCGGTAGCGCCCGCCCGGTGCTGGCCCAGGTGCTAGCGGTGGACGACACCCTGGGCCTATCTCTGCAAGCCGTGGCCGATTCTGGCCGAACGCGGCTGGATGTTCCCTCCCAACAGCCAGCTGAGCACCGCTGACCGGGTGCGCCGCGTGGTCGCCGGGCGCCTGCATGCAGCCTGGAACGCCGAGGCAATCGCCCAGGCCCAGCACACCAGCCCCAGCACCCTGGCGCGTTAGCTGGCCAAGGAAGACAGCAGCATTGCCGCCACGGTGCGCGAAGCCCGGCTAGAAACCGCACTCGGCATGCTGCAGACCAGCGAACTGCCGGTAGGGGGAATCGCCCAACACTATGGCTACGCGTCACACAGCTGCTTCGGCGCGGCCTTCAAATCGCGCTTCGGATTCGCGCCCTCGCTGTTGCGCGAAACGGCATAAAAGCTGCACGGTTCGGGCTAAACACTTCTGCGGCTTCGGGCGACAGTAGCGCCTTGTTTTCACAAGGAGTTATTTGTTCCCCCGCTTGTTCCACCACGCCGCCACGGCCACCCTGTTGCTCACCAGCCTGGCCGCCCAAGCCGACACTTTCACCCTCACCAGCCCCGACATCGCCGAGGGTCGCAGTCTGCCGGATGCCCAGGTCTTGCAGGGCTTTGGCGCAGCGGCGGCAACCAGTCACCGGCCCTGCAATGGCAAGGTGTGCCCGCCGGCACGCAAAGCCTTGCGCTGACGGTGTACGACCCGGATGCCCCCACCGGCTCGGGCTGGTGGCACTGGGTGGTCTACAACCTGCCAGCCAATACCTTCGGCCTGTCGGCCCAGGCCGGCAGCGGCAAGGGTGGCTTGCCAACTGGCGCGGTGCAAGGCTGTACCGACTTCGGCACACCCGGTTTTGGCGGCGCCTGCCCGATAGGGTCGGCGTGGAAGCCGGAGACGATGTCCAGCTCCACCTCGGGCCAGCGGTGGCCATCCTGGCCTCCCTGAAAACACTGGGTGCCGAATGGGTAGAGATCGACGAGCCCACCCTCGATCTAGACCTGCCCGATGCCTTGCGCCACGCGTTTGAGCCCGCCTACTGGCAACTGGCACGCAGTGGGGCGCAACTGCTGCTGTCCAGCTACTTCTCGCCCCTGCAAGACAACCTGCGCCTGGCCTGCCAGTTGCCCGTGGCCGGGCCGCACGTTGACGCAGTGCGCGCCCCGGAAGAACTGGTCGGCATCACCGACTGGCTGCGCGCGCACAAAGTGCTGTCGGTCGGCCTGGTGGATGGCCGCAACATCTGGCGCACCGACCTGGATGCCGCCCTGGCCCGCCTGCGCCCGGTGGTCGACAAGCACCGCGGCCCGCTGCGGCTGGCGCCGTCGTGTTCCTTGCTGCACGTACCCTACAGCCTGGGGTTGGATGCCACACAAGACGCGGAAGTAGGCACCTGGCTGGCGGACGCAGTAGAAAAGCTGGCCGAGCTGCGCACCCTGCAAGCCGTGCGGGATGGCCAGGATGCCAGCGCAGCACTCGCGGACAACCGCGCCGCCTGCCTGTCACGCCGCACCAGCCCCCGCGTGCACCGCGCAGGCTGGGCGGCGTACCTCGACTGGGCCACCCGCGCCTTTCGCACCACCGCCAGCGGCGTGCGCGACAGCACGCAAATCCACACCCACATGTGCTACGCCGAGTTCAACGACATCCTGCCCGAGATCGCCGCCATGGATGCCGACGTGATCACCATCGAGACCAGCCGCTCGGGCATGGAATTGCTACAGGGCTTTGGCGACTTTGCCTACCCCAATAGCATCGGCCCTGGCGTGTACGACAGCCATTCCCCCCCGCGTGCCCACGGTAGAAGCCATGGTCGCGCTGCTGCGCAAAGCCGCAGCCGTGGTATCCGTGGAGTGCCTATGGATCAACCCCGACTGCGGGTTGAAAACCCGCGGCTGGATTGAGACGCAGGCGGCGCGGGTGCTGCGGTTGCCCATACACACCATCGACACCGGAAGCTGCCACTGCAGAGCAATTCGCTGGAAAGCCGGTATCGGCCTCGCGGCGGACACTGTGTAGTAT
This sequence comes from Rhodoferax sp. RT5P35, assembly GCF_056521385.1. Taxonomy (NCBI): domain Bacteria; kingdom Pseudomonadati; phylum Pseudomonadota; class Betaproteobacteria; order Burkholderiales; family Comamonadaceae; genus Rhodoferax; species Rhodoferax sp. RT5P35. Next base: position 19,350 of record NZ_JBWMAX010000012.1, read on the forward strand.
TGTGTAGAGGCCTAACCTCTTCAGTCCCGATCGGAGTCCACCATGCGTGCATATCTTTTCGCTGCCATCGTCTTCGCAAGCTCACTGGCCCATGGACAGATGACACCGTCACGCCTCAGCGAGGCGGCTCAAGCGGCTCCAGACCTGAAGTTCCCCGAAGCTGCAGCGCTTACTTTTCCTTCCGCGCCAGAAATGGCCATTTACAAGCCTGCAGGCTCTGGCCCCTTTCCCGCAGTAGTGCTGGTGCACCAGTGCCACGGGCTGCGCCTATCGGCCAAAAATTGGTCCAACACGTCCATGCTGACGTGGGCGAAAGAAGCAGTTGCCAGGGGGTTTGTGGTTCTGGTTTTAGACAGCCTCGGGCCCAGGGGTGCCGATATGGTGTGTGCGGGCGCCAAGGGGGGCGTTAATCTGCCGCGAGGCACCCTGGACGCGCTGCAAGCCGCCGAGCATCTTCGCAAGTTTGACTTCGTCGATCCCGATAGAGTCTCGCTCATCGGCTTCTCATGGGGCGGGATAGTCGGCCTTCTCGCTAGCAGCAAGATGTGGGCGGACACATTGTTGCCCGGTCGGCGCTTCGCGGCAGTTGTCGCGCTCTACCCAAAATGCAGCCCGGCAACACCCCCGAATGAAAGGCCGTTTGACCTGGTCAATTCAGACATCGACCGACCGATTGCAGTGCTGGGGGGCGAGAAGGACATTGATCAGCCGGCGAGTGATTGCGTCTCGCGTCTGGAACCACTGAAGGCATCCGGCGCGCCGCTGGAATGGACCCTCTACCCGCAGGCCACGCACTGCTGGGATTGCGAATCGCTCGATGGCTTCAAGTCCCAGACACCACGGGGAGAGTCTGTCATTCGGTACGACCGCAACACCACCCAGAAGTCTATGGACCAGGCATTCGGGTACGTGTCTCGTGCCCATGCATCCAAAGTGCCAGGCTCCTAAAAATCGGCCACCCCAGCTTCGTGCCCGCAGATTGCAATGGGTAGCCCTGCAAAAACGCTATCAAAAAAATAGCTTTCAGCACTTTAGGCTTAAATTTTCTTTAGCGGACATGCATCCACCATTGCGCACTCGGTGCGTAGCGGCATCAGCTTTCCGTGCGTGAACACGCTCTTAAAACGTTTCCCATTCACCGGAGTCCACGTCGCTGGTCTTCTTGGCGGGCTTGGCTGGGGCAGGCAGTCGGGTGGTGGGCGCGGCGGTCTTTTTGGGTGCTGCAACCTTGCTGGCGGGTTCTGGCTTGCGCGCCACGTCCGTGTTGAGAGCGGCGGGTTTTGCGGTGTAGCGCTGCGGCGCGGCGACGGGCTGGGTGCGCGTGGCCGCCCCGGTGTATGCGCCTGGGCTGAGCTTGAAGAAAGCCACCGACTGCACCATGCCATCGGCCTGGCTCTTGAGGCTGCTGGCGGCGGCGGCCATTTCTTCGACCAACGCGGCATTTTGCTGCGTAGCTTGGTCCATCTGGGTCACGGCTTCGCCCACCTGGGCAACGCCCGAACTTTGCTCACTGCTGGCGGCGCTGATCTCGCCCATGATGTCGGTGACGCGGCGGATGGAGCCCACCACTTCCGCCATGGTGGCACCGGCTTTGTCTACCAGCGCCGTGCCATGGTCTACCCGCTCAACGCTAGCGCTGATCAGACCCTTGATTTCTTTGGCGGCATCGGCCGAGCGTCCGGCCAGGCTGCGGACCTCGCTGGCTACCACGGCAAAACCCCGGCCCTGCTCGCCTGCGCGGGCAGCCTCGACAGCGGCATTCAGCGCCAGGATGTTGGTCTGGAAGGCAATGCCGTCGATCACGCCGATGATGTCGGCGATTTTCTTGGAACTTTCGTTGATGCCCTTCATGGTTTCCACCACCTGGCCCACGACTTCACCGCCCTGGATGGCCACCGTGCTCGCGCCTTGCGCCAACTGGTTGGCCTCGCGCGCATTGTCGGCGTTGTGCTTGACTGCGGAACCCAGTTGCTCCATGGAGGCAGCGGTTTCTTCCAGCGCCGAGGCCTGCGACTCGGTACGGCCGGAAAGGTCGTGGTTGCCCTGGGCAATCTGGATGCTGGCTGTGGACACACTCTCGGCATTGCTGCGTACCTGGCCCACGGTCTTCACCAGGCTTTGCTGCATGCGCTGCAGGGAGGCCAACAACTGACCGACTTCGTCGCGGAACTCCACCGCAATGGTCACGCTCAGGTCACCTTCGGCCACCCGGTCAGAGGCCTCCACCGCCTGGCGCAAGGGCTGGGTAATGGAGCGGGTGATGAGGTAAGCGGCAGCGACGCTGGCCATGACCGCCAACACCGCAAAAGTCAGCACCACCCACACGGCATTTTGGTAGATGCTCGTCTCTTCAATGCCACCTTGTTTGATGCTGTCCTCTTGGAAGGCTGTCATTTCCTTGAGTGCGGCAAGGTAGGCCGCCTGCGTCGCGTATTCAGGACCGTACAAAACGGCCTTGCCCTCGTCGTTCTTGTTGACCAGACCGAGCGCGACCACCTTGTCTGTGAAGGCCATGTAAGCCACCCCCGTGCTCTTGACGGCTTTCACCAACTCGCGCTCCTTGTCACTGTCGGCCATCTTCTCGAGCGTGGCAGTCATTTGTTCGACGATCTGCCGGTCCTTGTCCAAAGCGGCCTTGTTGCTGGCTAGCGCCTTCTCGTCGTCCAGAAGAATCGTATTGCGGGTGATGCGGGCGATGTCCATCACGGTGTACGACAAGGTCGATGCTGCTTGCACGTTGGGATAGAGGTTGTCTGTAATGTTGTGCGCACCGGCGTTCAGACTCGCCAGCCGCGTGAGACTGAGTACGGTAGTAACCAGAATGATGAGCACCAACAAACCAAAGCCGAGACCAAGGCGCATACCCAGTTTGAGATTCTTCATAAAATTACGCCTCATTTTTAATGAGTTATGGTGGTTACATCTTATTTCAACTACGCGCTAAAAAATACAAAAATACAGCCACCTTCCAGCTAGGCCAGAGGCTTTTAAGGTTTTAAGGCGTTCAGACAGTAGTGACCAGGCCCAGAAAGCCGGGCCGTTCCAGCTGCCCACGGGATACTGCCAAAATATGCCCTCCAACCACCCCACACAACCCCAGGACAACGCTGGAAAGGCTGCGACCAGAGCAGCGCAGTCCGGGGGCGTGCAACGAAGCTTTCATGCACAACCCATTCAACCGCGCCACCGAAGATGTGGGCAACATCGTCGAATTCGGCCACGTCAACTTGCGCGTGGCCGACCAGCCGCAAGCCATCATCTTCTACGCCATGGGCCTGGGGCTGACCCGCGACCCGTACCAGCGCGTAGGCATTGAAAACGCCTGGATGAATATCGGCAGCAGCCAGTTCCACCTGCCCACCGGCCGCGCCGAAGTGCTACGTGGCACGGTGGGCCTGGTGGTGCCCGATCTGGACGCGCTGCTGGCCCGGCTGGCCCAAATTGCCCCGCTGCTGGCTGGCACGCAGTTCAGCTTCGCTCGCCATGGCGATGTGGTGCTGGCCACCTGCCCCTGGGGCAACCGCATCCGCGTGCACGCGCCCGACCCCGCGCAGTTTGGCCCGCTGCTTCTGGGCATGCCGTATGTGGAAGTGGATTGCGTGCCCGGCACGGCGGCCGGCATTGCGCGGTTTTACGCCGAGATTCTGGGTGCGCCGGGCCGCGTGATTGAGGACGGGCGCGGGGTGTTTGCGCGCATCCCCATGGGCCTGTGGGCTTGCCTGGTGTTTCGCGAAACCGCCCGCCCCCTGCCCGTTTATGACGGCCACCATGTGCAGATCAGCGTGGCCGATTTCTCTGGCCCGCACCAGCGGCTGCTGGCGCGCGGGCTGGTCACCGAAGAAAGCAGCCAGAGCCAATACCGCTTCCAGGACATCGTGTGCCTAGACACCGGCCACGTGCTGGCCACGCTGGAGCACGAGGTGCGCAGCATGCGGCATGCCTCCTTCGCCCGGCCCCTGGTGAACCGCAACCTGACCAACTACGGCGATGCCTACGTGCCGGGCTGGGAAGATGCGGCTTGGCAGCTAGGACCCAAGGCTTAACGGTACTGGGCCCAAGCCCCTATGGGTCGAGAACGAGATTTGCTATTTAATATGTAGCAAGTAGTTCATGTGGAATAAGCGCTAGAGGCTGATTTGATATATTTTTACACCAAGTTCAAGGGTAATCCCTAGTCCGCTAAAAATTAACCAATTGGTACATTTAAGACTTTCGGCACACTGGCCACGCCGCAGTGCCCGTGCGCGCCCCTTTTCAACGTCCAGGAAAACCCATGCAGATCCTCATGCTCCACGGCATCAACCACAATATGTTTGGCAAGCGCGACCCCCAGCAGTACGGCACCATCACCCTGGACGAAATCAACGCCCGCCTGTCGGCCCTGGGCCAGGAGCTGGGCGCGACGGTGGAGGCATTCCAAACCAACCACGAGGGTGCCATGTGCGAGCGCATCCACCAGGCATATGCTGACGGCGTGGACGCCGTGCTGATCAACGCCGGGGCCTGGACACACTACAGCTACGGGCTACGCGATGCGCTGGCCATCCTGACCTGCCCCATCGTCGAAATCCACATGTCCAACATCCACGCCCGTGAAGCCTTCCGCCATGTCTCGGTATTCGCCGAAATCGCCAAGGGCCAAATCTGCGGCTTTGGTGTAGACAGCTACCTGCTAGGCCTGCGCGCAGGCGTGTCGGCAGCGCAGGCGGCAAAAAGCGCCTGAGAACCATTTGCTATATAAAAAATATCTGTTTGCGTAACATGCATAGGCGCTAAAAGCCTTTTTTATATAAATTCTTAATCCACACCCTAGAGCACAGAATGGTCAGCGGCAATACAGAAACCATCGCGCACATCGGCTCTCCCACCACCACCACCATCACGGGGCCGCTGGTCTACAACCCCGACTTCAACCAAGCAGGTATCGACGCGGTGGTGGGCCGGTGTAAGGGCTGAGCCCCATCCCATGTTCCAAATCCTTGCCATCACCGCGCCCATCTACCTGATCATCGCGGCGGGCTATCTGTCTGTGCGCTACGGCCTGTTCAGCAAACCCGACATGCGGGTGCTGGGCCGATTTGTCGTCAACTTCTGCCTGCCCGCACTGATTTTCAACGCCCTGTCCAAACGCCCGCTGGCCGAGGTACTCAACGGCCCCTACCTGCTGGCCTACGCGGGCGGATCGCTGTCGATGGTGCTGCTAGCCATGCTGGTGGGGCGGCGGCTGCGCGGGCAAAGCATGCCGCTGGCCACCATGCAAAGCCTGGGCATGGCGGCCTCCAACAGCGGCTTTGTAGGCTACCCCATCGTGCTGCAACTACTGGGCCCCACGGCGGGGGTGGCGCTGGCGCTGACCATGCTGGTCGAGAACCTGCTCATCCTGCCGCTGTGCTTTGCCATGGCCGACAACGAAGGGCAGGATGCCGCCCGGCGCTGGCACCACACCTTGGTGCTCAGCCTGCGCAATCTGCTGAAAAACCCCCTGGTGCTGGCCATACTGGCTGGCTTCAGCTTCTCGCTGTCGGGCCTGCACCTGCCCGCCGTGCTGGCGCAAACCGTGCAGATCGTGGCCACTGCGTCCAGCCCGGTGGCATTATTCGTTATCGGCGGCAGCCTGGTCGGCCTGAAGCTGGCCGGAGTGCGCCGCGACCTGGCCTGGGTGGCCATGGGCAAGCTCATCCTGCACCCGCTGGCCGTGTTCACCTTGCTGTGGCTGCTGCCGCCCGCACTGGTTGTGGCCCCCGAACTGCGCATCGCCGCCGTGCTGTTTGCCGCCATGCCCATGCTCAGCATCTACCCGGTGGTGGCCCAGAAATACGGGCTGGAAGGCTTCACCGCTGCAGCCCTGCTGGTGACCACCGTGGCCTCGTTTTTCAGCATCAGCACGCTGCTGTGGGCCATGCACCACCTGCTGGGCTGGACGGCTTGAGGTTTTGAATAAGATCAGCCTCTAGCGCATATTCCACATACGCTATTAGCTCTTAATTTAATAGCAATGTGGATTACGTTGCCTGCACTGGGAAGACCGTTCAGCTCGCCTACTCCGCCACACCACGCGACCGCATAAAACCCGCAAAAAAGTCTGCCAGCGCCTGGTGCGCGCCCAGCGGCAGTACATGGGCGATGTACTGGTCGGGGCGGACCACCACCAGGGCACCTTGCGCCCGGTCGATTCCGCGCACATCGAAGATGTCTTGGCGGCTCCTGGCGTGGGGGCAAAAAACCTTCTCATAGTCCCGCAGCCCGTACCGGCCCTTGCACGGAAGCAGCATGGCCGGCATCGTCGCCAGGTCAAGCATGCGGTGGTCCTGCTGAAAAATGCCCCGCAAGTCGAAAACTGCGTCGATGTCCTGGCCTGCAGCGGTGTATTGGCGTACTGGCGAATCGTCAGATGCGTCAAGGAATTTGCACAGCGCACCCAAGCCGGTGTCTGCGTCGCCCGCGGTATCGGTATCGGTGGCAGCGGCAAAGGCGTAAAGACGCCAGCGGCCGTCGGCCTTGGCCACCTGCCCAAGCTCCATCGGCTTGGCATCGAAGGCCCGCAGTACCGGTGCGGAATGGAAGCGTGTGCCGACCACAAAGCCGGTGGCTAAATGCTGGTGGATGGCCGGTCCGCAGATGGACGAAGGCCGGTAGTGCGTGCCCATACCGGCCGTGAACTGCCCGTGTTGCTCGAAGTACTTCTGAAACGCCTTGGGGTCCACGCCCTGGGCATCGCCACCGGCACCCAGCTGCGGGCGGTCGCTGAACATCTGGGCCCAATCGCGGTCAAAGTCGATCAGCTTCTGGGCCACCACCTGGCGCTCTTGTGGCTAGGTGTCAGCAGTTCCGGCCCGCGTTACCGGCCCACCATATTGCCGGGCACTACCCACAGGTCAAACTGCTCAGCCGTCACATGGCCCGAGGCCAGGGCGGCTTCACGCAGGCTGCTGCCTTCCTTGTGCGCCTTTTTAGCGATGTAGGCGGCTTTGTCGTAGCCGATGTGGGTGTTCAGCGCGGTCACCAGCATCAGTGAGCTGTTCACCAGAGCCGTGATGCGCTCAAAGTTCGGCTCAATCCCTACGGCGCAGTGGTCGTTGAAGCTGACCATGCCGTCGGCCAACAGGCGCACGCTTTGCAGGAAGTTGTGCGCAATCATCGGGCGGAACACGTTCAGCTCGAAGTTGCCCGACGCGCCGCCGAAGTTGATGGCCACGTCGTTACCAAACACCTGGGCGGCCAGCATGGTGACCGCCTCGCTCTGCGTGGGGTTGACCTTGCCGGGCATGATGCTCGAGCCGGGTTCGTTTTCGGGAATGCTGAGTTCGCCGATGCCGCTGCGCGGACCGCTGGCCAGCCAGCGCACATCGTTGGCGATCTTCATCAGGCTGGCGGCCAGGGTCTTGAGCGCGCCGTGGGCGTGCACCAGGCCGTCGGCACTGGCCAGGGCTTCGAATTTGTTGGGCGCAGTGATAAACGGCAGGTCGGTCAGGCGGGCCAACTCGGCTGCTGCGGCTTCGGCGTAGCCCTTGGGTGCGTTCAGCCCGGTACCCACCGCCGTGCCGCCCAACGCCAATTCGCATAAATGCGGTAGCGCCGCCTGCACATGTTTGGCACCGTGGTCTAGCTGGGCCACGTAGCCCGAAAACTCCTGGCCCAGCGTCAGGGGCGTGGCATCTTGCAAATGGGTGCGGCCGATTTTCACGATGCCGTCGAAGTCGCTGGACTTTTGCGCCAACGTGGCACGCAGTTTGGCAATGGCGGGCAGCAGCTTATGGGTCATGGCGTCCACCGCTGCCACATGCATGGCGGTGGGAAACACGTCGTTGCTGGACTGACTGCGGTTCACATCGTCGTTGGGGTGGACCAGCCGCCCCTCTCCGCGTTCGCCGCCCAGCAGCTCGCTGGCGCGGTTGGCCAGCACCTCGTTGACATTCATATTGCTCTGCGTACCCGAGCCGGTTTGCCAGACCACCAGCGGAAATTCGTCCGGGTGGTGGCCCGCGATCACCTCGTCAGCGGCAGTGGCGATGGCCTGGGTTTTTTCTGCATCCTGCAAGCCCAGCGCGTGGTTGACCACGGCCGAAGCCCGCTTCACCAGCGCCAGCGCCCGGATAATTTCACGCGGCTGCTGCTCGCCAGAGATGTCAAAGTTTTGCAGCGAGCGCTGGGTCTGTGCGCCCCAGAGCTTGTCGGCAGGCACCTCGATGGGGCCAAAAGTGTCGCGTTCGGTACGGGTGGTCATAGGTAAGAAAAGTGGAATGAGATCTGTCAAATAGTAGCAATTCTCATTAAAACCCTGCATGCAGCATGGGACTTGCGGCCAGTGCCGGTCACAGTCCCTGCTCCATGGCGTCCAGCAGCGTGCTTGCCTCTTGCGTCACGGATAATGCCTTCAATACTCTTCTCGCAACGCCATGACATCTGCAAACCCATCCACACCCTTGACCTACGACCAAACTGGAGTCGATTACGGTCTGATTGACCCGTTGAAAGTGGCGGCGCAACGCGCAGCAGCCCAAACAGGTGAGCACCTGGGAAGCCATGGGTTTAGCGAAGTTACCGCATCGCGAGGCGAGTCGGCTTACGTGGTCGATATCGGACCAATGTACCTTGCCAGCATCGTCGAATGTTTGGGCACCAAGGCACTATTGGCCGATGAAATGGCCAAGCTCACAGGCAAAAGCTATTACGACGGAATAGCCCAGGACACCATTGCCATGGCAGTCAACGATTTGATCACCGTCGGCGCTACGCCCCTGGTGGTGCAAGCCTATTGGGCTGCGGGCGGCTCTGACTGGTTTAGCGACTCCAACCGTTCACAGGCTCTGGTCGCAGGCTGGAAACGCGCTTGCGACACGTGCAAAGTAGCATGGGGCGGCGGCGAAACACCGGCTTTGGCTGGCGTGGTGGCCGATGGCCGGGTGGACCTGGCGGCTTCCTGTACCGGCATCATTAGCCCCAAAATCCGCCTTTCGGTCGGAGACAAACTGGGTGCCGGTGATGCCATCGTCTTACTGGCCTCCAGCGGCATCCACGCCAACGGTGTGTCCTTGGCCCGCAAATTGGCCGAACGGCTACCGCAGGGCTACCTGACAGACATTGGCAATGGGCAGACCTTTGGCGATGCACTTCTGGCTCCAACGGTGCTGTATTCACCGGTGACAGAAGCCCTTGCTGCCGATGGCATTTATCCCCATTACTGCGCCAATATCACCGGACATGGATGGCGCAAACTTTTACGCCACCCGAAACCCCTCACCTACCGCATCCAGCAGGTGCCGGAAGTCAGCCCCGTACTGGCCTTTATGCAGAAAGAATGCCAGCTTGACGACCGCGAAGCCTATGGCACGCTCAATATGGGGGCCGGTTTTGCACTTTTTGTTCCCGCCACCGAGGCCCAACGCGTGGTTGAAATATCACAGAACTTGGGTGTCCCTGCGCACATTGCTGGGTATGTGGAAGACGGCCCCAAGCAAGTTGTGATCGAGCCATTGCACGTGGTCTATGCGGCAGATGAGCTGCAGCTTCGCTAACAGCACCGTACCAGGCCGCAATCCAGGCGGTGGCTACCGCAGTTTACGTAAAGAACTGCAAGGCTGCCGTATGGCAAGGCGCTCGGGCAAGGCCCATGCTAGGATAAATTGGGCTGCTTACAGCCAGTGTGAATCCTATTTTCAAGGAGTAAACCATGGGTTTGTTGAATGAAATTATCGGTGCCGTCGTGGCGGAGGAAGCCGTTGAAAAGTTGGACCCGAACGCGTCCTTTCTGAGCAAAAGTATCGCAGCTATTGCGGGCTTCGAAGGCGTCAAGGCGGTGACGGAGCATGTGGACGCAACGCAGACGCAAGCTGCCGCGCAACCCGACCCGGCTGCGTAAATCGGCCTACGCGATAGCGTGTTGTGCGCCGGGCGACCGGAATGCTGTGCAGACAGCATTCCGGTCGCTTTTCTTTGGGCCAGCATACTGGTGCATGAGCCAGTCGATACGCCAAGGTTCAACATGAAATTTTTAAGATTTTTAAGCCGCTACCGCATACTTTAACTATCCAATATGCTATTTAAACTATAGCAAACAATCTGCATAAACACTTTAGATTCAAGCCCAGCACCCAGTTCACTACGGTACAGTTGGGGCAAAATACCTTACATATGCAACAAGTTGTTTGTTTACCCCCTCTGGAGATATGCGTTTGAACGACTTGAAAATTGGTACCCGTCTGGGTTTGGGTATCGCCTTGTCTGCCGCGCTCATGGCGGGCATGGTCTGGGTTGGTGCATCGAATATGGGGGCGATCCAGGCCGCCCTGGATACGGCAAACAATGACCGCCTGCCCAAAATCATTGTCGGCAAAGACATCAAAGACAATTTGCGCGCGCGGGCCATTCTGGTACGCAATATCGTGCTGCTGGAAGATGCTGCAGAGATGCAGAAAGTCGCCGACCGCCTGGCCGAGGTGCGAACCAACTACACCAAGCTCGACAAACAACTGCAAGACACCATCATCAGCCCGCAAGGCAAAGTATCTCTGAGCAAAATGCAGGCCGCCATCAGCGCGCTGCGTGCGCCTACCGACCAGGTGGTGCAGCTCGGCATTGCCAATAACAATGCCGAAGCAACCAAACTGCTGTTGAGCACCGTAGCCCCGCTGCAAACCACCGCGACCGAGGCTGCGGACGAGTTTGTGAACGTCATCATTGGCAACGGGCAAGTGGCACAAACCAATGCGCAAGCAGCCTACAGTTCCGCACTGGCTCTGTTGATCGGTCTGGGCATGGCCGCTATCGCACTGCTATGTCTGTTCGGCTGGCTGCTGGTGCGCTCGATCACCGGGCCGCTGAACCTGGCAGTAGAGGTGTCGCGTGCCGTCGCCGCTGGCGACCTGAGCCTGCAGTTCGAGGCCAAAGGTAAAAACGAAACCGCCCAGTTGCTGCTTGCACTCAAGGCCATGCAGGCCAGCCTGGCCCAGGTGGTAGGCAATGTGCGCCAGAACGCCGAAGGCGTGGCTACCGCCAGTGCAGAGATTTCACAGGGCAACAACGATTTGTCGGCCCGCACCGAGCAGCAGGCGAGCGCCTTGGAAGAAACCGCGGCCTCCATGGAGGAGCTGTCCAGCACGGTCAAGCAAAACGCCGACAACGCCCGCCAGGCCAACCAGTTGGCACAGAGTGCGTCCACTGTGGCCGTGCGCGGCGGTGACGTGGTCGGCCGGGTGGTGCAGACCATGAAGGGCATCAACGACAGCAGTAAGAAGATTGCCGACATCATCAGCGTGATCGACAGCATCGCCTTTCAAACCAATATCCTGGCGCTGAATGCCGCCGTGGAAGCGGCCCGGGCCGGGGAGCAAGGCCGTGGCTTTGCCGTAGTGGCCAGCGAAGTGCGCAGCCTGGCGCAGCGCAGCGCCGAGGCCGCCAAGGAGATCAAAAACCTGATCTCTGCCAGTGTGGAGCGGGTAGACCAAGGCACCGCCCTGGTGGACCAGGCGGGCACCACCATGCAAGAGGTGGTCAGCGCCATCCGCCGCGTGACCGACATCGTGGGCGAAATCAGCGCCGCCAGTTCCGAGCAGTCCGCCGGTGTCAGCCAAGTCGGTGAAGCCGTGACGCAGATGGACCAAGCCACGCAACAGAACGCAGCGCTGGTAGAAGAAAGCGCTGCCGCCGCCAGCAGCCTGAAAGTGCAGGCCGAACAGCTGGTGGACGCGGTTGCCGTGTTCAAACTGGCTTAGAACGTGTTCACGGTCTTATAAAAAAACCCAAAGGCCGCCCATAGTGGCTTATTCGGCCACAGCCTGCAACGGTTCATCGCTCTCGAAACACACCACGCGGTTGCGCCCGGCCTGTTTGGCACGGTACAAGGCCAGGTCGGCGCAGGCCACCAGCTTGTCGCTGTCCGCCCCATGCCGGGGGTAGGCCGCGATACCCGCGGAAAAGGTCACGTAAAAGCGGGCATCGCCAAAATGGATGGGGGTTTGGGCAAACTCAAGCCGCCACGCGTTCACCTTTTGTCGGGCTTGGTCAAGTGACATTTTGGGCAACGCGATGACGAACTCCTCGCCACCAAAACGGCAAATCGTGTCGCTCTGGCGCGCGTCTTTGAGCAGCAGCGTGGACAAGGTTTTGAGCACCTGGTCGCCCGCCATATGGCCATAGGTGTCATTCACCTGTTTAAAGCCGTCCAGATCCAGCAGGGTCAGCGCCAGCGCATGGCCCTCGCGCTTGGCCCGGGACAGGTCGCGGGCCAGCGTTTCGTCCAGATAGCGGCGGTTAAACAGGCCGGTGAGCGGGTCCCGGATGGCCTGCTCTTGCAGCAAGGCCTGCAGGGTCGAAATCTTGGCCAACTGGGCTTCTAACAGGCGCTGGTGTTTCTCGGTTTGCTGCAGCGCGCGCAACAAGAAAACCCCCAGCAGCAACGACAGCAGCAAAAAACTGCCCACCATCACCACGCTGCGGTAGACCTCCAGGTTCCAGCCCACCAGATAATCGCGCTGGGCCGTGGTAACGACCACCAGCATGGGGGCCTTTTGCAGCCAGTGGAAAGTGGATATGCGCTCCAACCCGTCGGCGCTGGCTGCCGTAAAGTAGGTGGCAGTGCGGGCACCCGACTGGAATATCTGGCGAAACTCTTTGGACACCGCACTGTTGCCCAACTGCCCTGCCGGTTTGTCGGCAATCGCGGGCACCCGGGTGATCAGGCCCACATCAATGTCGCGCAAGATGAGTGAGCCGTTGGGCCCCAGGTCAAACTGGGACAGAATCTGCGAAAAATGGCTGATGGCGATGGGGGCCGCCACCACGCCGGCAAACCGACCGTCCGGGTGGTTGTAGCGCCGCGCAAATGAAATCACATACTGCCGAGACACCCGCCCCACCAGCGGCTTGGAGATGTGCAAGCCGGTTTCCGGGTGGTCACGCAGTGCCACAAAAAAGTCGCGGTCTGACCAGCTGTTGCGTTCGGCCTTGTTCAACCCCCGGCCCAGCACCACCATGCCATCTGCCTGCGCCACGCGAACCGCTTCCACCTGGGGCAAGCGCTGTTCCAGCCGCAGCAAAAAAGCCTGCATGGGTGCTTCGTCCAAGCCCTTGTCGGCCAGCTGGCGCTCCAGTTCATCGGCCACGGCGTGCAAGGCCAGATCGACCTTTTCGATGTCGCTGGACACGGCTTGGTCCAGCGCGCTGGCGATGTTCTGGGTCTGGGTTTCGGCCCGCTGCTCAGCGTGCTGGCGACTGCGGTAGAGCGAATCCCCCGACAGCACCAACACCAGCAGGTTGGCGCATACCAGCCCCACCACCAGCCCGAAACGCAGGCGCCGGGCGGTTGCCATCGAGATGCTGGAGGGTGCAGGGCCGTGGTCTTCGGACGGTATCGACAGGGCCATATCTATTCGCAGGTTTTTCCCACGGACGCGGGATATCGATTACTGCCGATCTTAGTCTTTTCAAGAAATTACGTTACAAATTTTCACAAAACAAGTGCATCCAAAAAATAAGAGTATTTTAGGGCTCTAGCGCATATAGATAATACGCTAGTTGCTATTTAATAAATAGCATTCAAGTGCCCGGCCCAGCCGCTGCCGCCCACTCAGTGCAATGCCAGCAAAAACACCAGCCCGCCCACCGCCAGCATCAGCAACGGACTAACCCGCGTCCACACCAGCGCTAGCGTAGACAACGCCGCCACGGCCCAGGCCCATACCCCGCCCTCGGCCGCGCGCAGCACGGTGCAAGACGCGGCCAGCACCATGCCCGCCGCCACCGGGGCCAAGCCCAACTCGATGGCGCGGATGGCGGACCGGTCGCGGTAGCGCGACCACACATGCGCCAGGCCAAACACCAGCAAAGAGGTGGGCACAAAGATCGCCGCCGATGCCACCAGCGCGCCCCAGAAGCCCGCCACGTGCCAGCCCACTAGAGTAACCAGCAGCGAACCCGGCCCCGGCGTGATGCGCGACAGGGCGTACAGGTCCAGAAACTGCGCGTCCGTCATCCAACCGTGCACGCCCACCGCCTGCCGGTGGATGTCCGCTAATATGCTTTGGCTGCCGCCCACGCTCAAAAAAGACAGCGGCACAAACACCGCCAGTAAGTCGCCCAGAAGCCGAAAGTTCATGTCTGCGTTTCCTCGGTCCGCACGCGGCTCCAGGCCAGCGCAATCGACAACGGAGCCATGGTGCCCACTACCCACAGCAGCGGCAGCCGCCACACAAAGATGGCGGCAAAGGTGGCCACGACGATCAGCGTGCGGGCTAGGCCCCGTGCCGCATGGCGGGCCGCACGCAGCCCGGTTTGCAACGACAGGCCCACGGCAGCCGCCGCCACGCCCGCCAGCGCAATGTGCACGCGGTGCGAGTTCGGTGCCTGGGAAAACAGCGCCACCAGCAGCATCGCTACGGCCATGGCGGGCACCACCATGCCCAGTGCCGCCACCACTGCACCCGGCCCGGCGCGCAGCCGAAAGCCGATCCAGATCGCCAGATTCACCACATTGACACCCGGAAACGCCTGCGCCAGGGCCAGGCCACTCAAAAACTCCTGCTCGGTCAGCCAAGCCCGGCCTGCACGAATTCACGCAGCAGCCAGCCGGTTAACCCGCCGCCAAAGCTGGTTAACCCGATCTTGGAAAAAGCTAAAAAGATACTGTGTAGCGACGGTGCGGCGATCGATGCCATGACCGGCTTCAGAGCGTGCGGCGCAGGGCTTCGAAGAACAAAGTGGACTGCAGCCGCTCGCTGGCCATCTGGCGGCACACCTGCTCGGCCAGCATTTCGTTGCTGGGGGCCAGCGGCCGCCCGGTGGACTGGGCCAGCACCTGGGCCTGGCAGGCACGCTCCAGGTAATACAGATCGTCGTAGGCGTAGTCCAGCCGGTCACCGCAGACCACCAGGCCGTGGTTGCCCAAAAACCCGATGTCGGCGGCACCCATGGCGCGGGCAATACGCTCGCCTTCACGGTAGTCCAACGCCAGGCCGTTGTACGCAGTGTCGATGGCCGTACGGCCGTGGTAGCGCATGGCGTTTTGCGACAGGGTGGTGTCTAGCGCCCGGTCGGTGGTGAGCGTCAGCGCCGTGGCATACGGCATGTGGGTGTGCAGCACGCAGGCCTTGGCGCACAGCCGGTGGATGGCGGCGTGGATGAACATGGCGCTGGACTCCACCTCGTGGCGGCCCACCAGCTTCAGGCCCTGGGTGTCGACCATCACGATATCGTCAGCCTGTATTTCGCTCCATAGCAGGCCGCGCGGATTCAGCAAAAAGCGCCCGGACTGGTCGGGCAGCTCTTGGCTGAAATGGTTGCACACCCCTTCGCCCAGGCCATGGTGTGCGGCCGCGCGCAGCGCCAGGGCCAGGTCGGCGCGCAAGCGGCTAACGGGTTCGGATGCGTAATCTTCTGCGTGCATAACGGGTCCTTGGGCAGGCACTGAAAGGGTCGGGTGTGTGGGTACTAGGCTTTCACGCAGTCGGCAAAGTAATGGTGCTTGCCTGCGTCATCAACCTCTTCCACTAGGCCGTGGATGTCCGTCTCGAAGCCGGGGCACTGGGTGTTGAATTCGCGCGAGAACTTCAGGTAGTCCACGATCTTCTTGTTGAACACTTCACCCGGAATCAACAGCGGGATACCCGGTGGATACGGCGTGACCAGGCCTACGGTGATGCGGCCTTCCAGGTCGTCGATGGCCACGCGCTCGGTCTTGCGCAGGGCGATGTGGGCGTAGGCATCGCTGGGCTTCATGGCTGGCGTGAGGTCGCTCAGGTACATATCGGTGGTGAGGCGGGCAATATCGTACTTGGCATACAGCGCGTGCAGGTGCTGGCACAGGTCGGCGAGGCCCATCTTTTCGTAGCGCGGGTACTTCTGGCAGAACTCGGGCAGGATGCGCCACATCGGCATGTTCTTGTCGTAATCGTCCTTGAACTGCTGCAGCGCGGTCAGCATGCTGTTCCAGCGGCCCTTGGTGATGCCGATGGTGAACATGATGAAAAAGCTGTACAGGCCGGTCTTTTCGACTACCACGCCATGCTCAGCCAAGAACTTGGTGACGATGCTGGCCGGGATGCCGGTTTTGGCGAACTTACCGTTCAAATCCATGCCGGGCGTGACGATGGTGGACTTGATCGGGTCCAGCATGTTGAAGCCGGTGGCCATCTTTCCAAAGCCGTGCCAGTTGGCCTTGGCGTTGGTTTTGGATTCTCCCTTGATGATCCAGTCGGTGGCGCGGCCAATGCCCTCCTCCACCAGCTTATCGGGTCCCCAGACCTTGAACCACCAGTCCGCACCGTACTCCTCGTCCACCTTGCGCATGGCGCGGCGGAAGTCCAACGCTTCGGCAATGCTTTCCTCCACCAAGGCCGTGCCGCCGGGTGGCTCCATCATGGCGGCGGCGACGTCGCAGCTGGCGATGATGCTGTACTGCGGGCTGGTGCTGGTGTGCATCAGATAGGCTTCGTTGAAAAGATGGCGGTCCAGCTTGACGTTTTGCGAGTCCTGGATTAACACATGGCTGGCCTGGCTGATACCGGCCAGCAGCTTGTGGATGCTTTGTGTGGCATACACCACCGCATGTTTGGGGCGGATGCGCTTTTTGCCCATCGAATGGTAGCTGCCGTAGAACGGGTGGAAGGCAGCGTGCGGCAGCCAGGCTTCGTCGAAATGCAAGTTTTCCACGTAGCCATCGAGCATGTTCTTGATAGTTTCGGTGTTGTACAGCACGCCGTCGTAGGTGCTTTGGGTGAGCGTGAGGATGCGCGGCTTGATGGTGTCGGCATCGACGTGTTGCAGCAGCGGGTTGGCGCGGATCTTGGCCTTGATGGCGGCGGGTTCGAACTCGCTCTTGGGGATCGGGCCAATGATGCCGAAGTGGTTGCGCGTAGGCTTCAAAAATACCGGGATCGCACCGGTCATGATGATGGCGTGCAGGTTGGATTTGTGGCAGTTGCGGTCCACCACCACCACATCGCCCGGCGCCACCGTGTGGTGCCAGACCATCTTGTTGCTGGTGCTGGTGCCGTTGGTCACGAAGAAGCAGTGGTCGGCATTGAAGATGCGCGCGGCATTGCGTTCGCTGGCGGCGATGGGGCCGGTGTGGTCCAACAACTGGCCGAGCTCTTCTACCGCATTGCACACGTCGGCGCGCAGCATGTTTTCACCAAAAAACTGGTGAAACATCTGGCCCACCGGGCTCTTCAGAAACGCCACGCCACCCGAATGGCCGGGGCAGTGCCAACTGTACGAGCCGTCTTCGGCGTAGTCCAGCAAGGCCTTGAAGAAGGGCGGCTGCACGCCTTCGAGATAGCTTTTGGCCTCGCGGATGATGTGGCGCGCCACAAATTCGGGGGTGTCCTCGAACATGTGGATGAAGCCGTGCAACTCGCGCAGGATGTCGTTGGGCATGTGGCGCGAAGTTTTGGTCTCGCCGTACACATAAATGGGTACATCCAGGTTCTTGCGGCGCACTTCTTCGATGAAATGCCGCAGGTTCAAAACCGCCGGGTCCAGGTCCGGGCCAGGGCTGAACTCTTCGTCGTCGATCGACAAAATGAATGCGCTGGCGCGGCTTTGCTGCTGGGCGAATTGCGACAGATCGCCGTAACTGGTCACGCCTAGCACCTCAAACCCCTCCGTCTCAATCGCCTGGGCCAGGGCACGGATGCCCAGACCCGAGGTATTCTCAGAGCGGAAATCTTCATCGATGATGACGATAGGGAAACGAAACTTCATGCCGGCCTCCAGCCAAATTAACGCAGGTAAATGTGGACTCGCGTAAGTCCTGTAAATATCAAAACAGGCGCGAAGTGTAAGGACTTCGTATGAAGCTGCTGGGGCCATGCCCTGATTTGGTCCCAAAATGTGGCGATACCCATACAACTAAAGGCATGCAATGGCGGAATCGACTTTATGGTGGCTACTGGCAGGGGGCGCCATCGTGGCAGAACTGGTCACCGGCACCTTCTATTTGCTGATGCTGGCGCTGGGCTTTGCTGCTGCCGCTTTGGCTGCCTATGCAGGTGGCAGCACCGTGCTGCAGACCCTGGTGGCCAGCGTGGTGGGCGGTGGTGCCGTCATCGTGTGGCACCTTGTCCGCAGCAAGCACCCCAAGAACTTGCCCGCCAGCGCTAACCCCGATGTGAACTTGGACATTGGCGAAACCGTGCAGGTCGATGCCTGGAATGCCGACGGCACGGCCCAGGTGCACTACCGGGGGGCCAATTGGACGGTGCTGCACCGCCCCGGCAACCTGCCCACCGCAGGCCTGCACCGGGTGGCCGAAGTCATCGGAAACCGCCTGCTGGTCGACAAACTATGAAACACTCGGACACTTAACCTGGATGGACTCGGGTGCAGAGCAACCCGAGTCCATCCAGGTTGTTTTACACCCACCGGAGCCTCCATGGAAATTGCCATCGTCGTACTTGTCATCGCCATCATCTTCATCAGTCGCACCCTGAAAGTGGTGCCCCAGCAGCACGCCTGGGTCATAGAACGCCTGGGCAAATACCACGGCACGCTGACCCCGGGCCTGAATTTTCTGGTGCCGTTTGTAGACCGCGTGGCATACAAGCATGTATTGAAAGAAATTCCACTCGACATCCCCAGCCAGGTCTGCATCACCCGCGACAACACCCAGCTGCAGGTCGATGGCATTTTGTATTTCCAGGTGACGGATGCCATGCGCGCCAGCTACGGCTCCAGCAACTACATCATGGCGATCAGCCAGTTAGCGCAAACCTCGCTGCGTAGCGTGATCGGCAAACTGGAGCTGGACAAAACCTTTGAAGAGCGCGACATCATCAACGCCCAGGTAGTGGCCGCCATCGATGAAGCCGCCCTGAACTGGGGCGTGAAGGTGCTGCGCTATGAGATCAAAGATCTGACACCGCCCAAAGAAATCTTGCACGCCATGCAGGCGCAGATCACTGCCGAGCGGGAAAAACGTGCGCTGATTGCCGCGTCCGAAGGCCGTCGCCAGGAACAGATCAACATCGCCACCGGCGAGCGCGAGGCCTTCATCGCCCGCTCCGAAGGGGCTAAGCAGGCCGCAATCAACAATGCACAAGGTGAAGCTGCATCCATCACCGCTGTCGCCCAAGCCAATGCCCATGCTATTGAATTGGTAGCCGCAGCGATACGCCAACCAGGCGGCGAGCAGGCAGTACAGCTCAAAGTCGCCGAAAAGGCCGTAGAGGCCTACGCCAAGGTAGCAGCCAATGCCCACACCACACTGATCGTACCCAGCAACATGACCGAGGTGTCGGCCCTGATCGGCTCCGCCATGAAAATGGTCAACACGGTGAAAACACAGTAAGACGGCCATGGATACACCCGCCATCGAACACAACGTACTGGGAAATGAACTGGTGCCCTGCTCTTACGACCCGTTGACGGGCTACTTCCGCGACGGCTGCTGCAGCACCGACGAGAGCGATAGCGGCTCGCATGTCATCTGCACCAAGGTCACTGCCGAGTTTTTGGCCTTCTCGCTAGCCCGCGGCAACAACCTCACCACGCCCCGTCCGCAATGGCGCTTTGTCGGCCTGCGCCCCGGCGACCGTTGGTGCCTGTGTGCCAACCGCTGGAAAGAAGCCTTCGAGGCGGGCGTGGCCCCGCCCGTGGTACTGGAATCCACCCACATACGCGCCCTGGAGTTCGTCTTGCTGGAAGACCTGGAAAAACACGCCGTCCCTGGCAGAAACGCTGCACACTGAAAATACGTCGTCAATAGCATGCTAGAATTTGAGGCTTAGGAACGGTGGATGAGCGGTTTAAGTCGCACGCCTGGAAAGCGTGTGAGGGTTAATAGCCCTCCGCGGGTTCGAATCCCGCCTGTTCCGCCAATTTGAGGCCCGCTGCTTTATGCAGTGGGCCTTTTTTGTTAGATCAACAAATTGTATACAAAAATTTTCTCTTTCTAAAAGTGTTTCAGCAAGCGAAAACTAAAATTCAAGCAATATTCTGTGAAAACGGTCACAAAAACCTACTGATCTACATGAATAAGCCAAACAGACTATGGACTAGGGTTAACACTATATGTAATATCCTTTTGAAGTTGGGTTACAAGTGTTTAGCCAACTTGTTGCCTAGCCTAAGTAAACCTTGATAGGAGTTAAAATGCGTAGATTCATGATTGCTGTTGGTACAGCCACTTTGCTTGCCTGCGGCCTTACAGCCAATGCTGCAACAAATGCGGGTGACCTGGTCCCCCTTGGCGAAGCTGGTTTTAGTACGCTCACATACTATTCCCCTGGCAGCTTCAATGAAGTTTTTTCATTTGACATTACCAGCCCAAGCGATTCGTTTAGCGCACTTGCATACAAAACTAGCCTAAACTCATTCAGCTTGATCAGCAGCTTCAAGGCCGTTCTGACTGGTGACAACGGTTTTTCCACCTTCTTGGCCTACTCTGCAGGCGCAGCAGGAAACACTTACACCCAATCACTTGATTACGCGAGCAACTTGGCAGCAGGCCACTACGACCTCACTTTTACTGGAACTGCGTCCAAAGCAGGCAATTTTGTGGTGTCACTAGCGGCTCCAGTGCCAGAGCCTGAAACCTATGCCATGTTGCTCATGGGTTTAGGTATGGTAGGAATGATTGCTCGGAGACGAAGTAAACAACTTAAGGCATGATGAGCCTCCTATTAAAAAGGGATTGCGCTGGAATCCTTTTTTTCTCTGCAATAGACTTTTTACACACTCAACACTTTATCCATAGGTGTCCAAGTCAATATGCGGGACTACCGACTTGAAGAGCTGCATTGAATTGTTGACAGATAAGGATAGCGTTACACCTGTGATGCTGTGTAGCTCATGATTTATCTCAAGTACATTAACCAATGGCTTTTTTCCGTCATAGCTAGCCTCACTTTCCTAACGTGATAACTGTTTGCGCACTAGATGAAATTTGGTACTGAGCCATTTGAACAGTGTCGTACAGATGACGGGGCTTTGCTAAAAGATGTAACTTGAAGTAATGTTTTAGCAACTAAAAGTATGGAGTCCACAATCGTGCATAGAACATGTGTCCACGATGCTTCTCTCTACTGTCTGAATGCCACATTAATCACCCAAGACTGTTTTATAACAACAAGACGCAGGGTAATCGCAGTTGTGCTACCACATAGCGTAATAGCACTACGCCAATCGATCTCGGCCAGCAGTTCTCCCCGTTACACAAAGCAGCCGCCAAAGTCAAGCAACGTTTCAAATAAAAACCATGACTTGACTGAGCGCGAGATCGAAATGCTATCTTCACGGGCCAAATACCAGACCGACTCAAGATCGGCAACATCTGTCGATAAGTGAGTTCATAGTAAAAAACCACATCCAGCGCATTTTTAAGAAACTGGAGGTAGGCGATAAGAAGCTGGTTGCAGGTAAATTTGAGGCACTTTTTAAACATGCATAATGGAGCGCAATTAGGTTAAACCCGATACATAAAATCAGCAGAACTCACAACGCATGCTTGCAAACCGCCTACTTCGACTGGCCACCATGCCTTTTTTTTACTGCTCGCTGACGGCTTTGGCACAAGTTGAAGACACACTCCAGCTCAGAGCAGGGTGTGAGTTGCAGACAGACAGCAATCTTTTCAGGCTTCCAGCCAGCCGATTGGCCCTCGGCGGAGTGCCCAGTGAAACAGAACACATCAATGTTTCAACCTTAGGCCTCAGCATCAACAAGCCTTACAGCCTGCAACGCTTCGCTCTAGACCTAGGCCTCATCAATTCACAATACCAAAACTCAAGCTACCTCGATTTCGTCGCACGCAACGCCAGCGCTGGCTGGTTTTGGAGCGTTACACCCCGGCTACACGGTAATGCGACCACTATACGTACGGAATCACTAAGTAGCTTTGCAGACAATCAGACGGTCAACGTTCGCAACATACAAAAAAATACCAGTAGCCGCTTTGATGCAACCTATGACCTTAACGGGGCATGGAGCGTGCTGGGCGGAATTTCGCACACTGCTCAAAGCAGCGTACAGCCTGTTGCGGCCGAGGGTGAAACATCGTCGATGCAAAGTGATGCTGGGCTGAGCTATTCTTGGGCATCGGGCACCAAGCTGACTTACGCATTCAAAAACACAGTCGGCAAATACACCAACCGCTCCCTGGATCCGACACTTCTGTTTGACGATGGCTTTAACCAACATGACAACGAACTCAGACTGCGCTGGATAGTAACTGGCAAAAGCACAGTCGATATCAAATCGACGTATGTAAGCCGTACCCACCCACACTTTGCCGAACGTAATTACAGTGGATTTAACACTGGGGTAGGACTTAATTGGGCTATTTCGGGTAAGTCTGGACTTACTACTTCCTGGGCGCGGGACTTATCCAGTTACCAAGACAACAGAACCAACTTCACGCGTACGGATAGCCTATCGCTGACCCCTTCTTGGCAGATAAGCACCAAAACAGCCATCAAAGCCAGCTACTCCATAGCCAGACGAGATTACCTTGATTCCCCGTCAGGCTTTGGATCGAACTCACGCAGTGACGTAACGCGTGACGCAAGCATTTCGTTTGAATGGCTTCCCTACCAAAACATCGTCCTTAGCACCTCATTACAAAGCGCTAAGCGCTCCTCCAACCAAGCAGGCCTAGACTACAAAAGCAAGATGGCCTCATTAAAAGTCCAGTACAGCTACTAGCCCGCAGAAAACTATGTCTAATCAACTACGTTTTACGCTTCGCTTGTTGGCAATAGCTCTCAGCCTGGGGCTATCTGCCTGCAGCAACGGCGAAGACCCCAAAGTGGCAACCCAGGTAGCCGCCAAAATAGACTCTGAAGAAATATCAGTTCATCAAATAAACCAAGTACTAAGCCACACCAATTTGGCCGATGCCTCGCCGCAGGCAGCGCAACATATGGGCAGGGAGATACTTGAAAAACTAATTGACCAGCAACTTGCTATCAACCAAGCGACAGATAACAAGCTTAACCGAAGCCCTGAAGTCATTGCAGAAATAGAAGCAGCCCGCAGAGATGTGCTCGCTAAGGCCTACTATCGTCAAGTAACTAGCGGCTTGGTGAAACCTACCCAAGAAGAAGTAAATAGGTACTACGCAGAGCACCCCCAGCTATTCTCGGCCCGGCGCATATTTAACGTGCAAGAAATTACCACACCGGCGGCTACAGGCTTGGCAGAAAAATTACGCAACTATGTTGCAGATGGCAAAACCTCTGAAGAAGTTTCAGTTTGGTTAAAAAGCAAAAATATCCATACTGGTATTAGTAGCACAATCCGCGCCGCCGAACAAATTTCACTCGACGTTTTAGAAAAAATCCAGCCCCTTAAAGATGGACAAGGTATCGTCATAGAAAATGCCAATATGATTACTTTTTTACGCATCGCGTCTTCCCAACCTGCCCCCCTAACTGAGAATATCGCGCTGCTACGTATTGAACAGTTTCTGACCAATAAACGTGCTGGAGATGCCATATCGACCAAACTGAAAGAATTGCGTGCCAATTCGCACATAACGTACATGGGCGAATTTTCGAAAACTGCATCCACTAAAAATATACTATCTGCACCCCCTCCCCTTGCAGTAAATACTGAGAAAAGTGTGGATGGGTTTAAGTAGTATGCGTACTTCAAATATCTCAATCTATAAGGCAACCGGAAAACCCCCATGACACACCGTCTACTTCGACTAGCACAGCTTACGCTAGCGACTTTTTTATTATTTTATGGCCCAAATACGTGGGCGCAATCGCAACCCGATTATTCCCTAGGTGCCGGTGACTCCATCCGCGTGCAAGTATTTCAAAACCCCGACCTGACTGTAGAAACCCGTGTTTCTGAAAACGGCGAAATTACTTATCCTTTAATCGGTACCGTTGCATTAGGCAGTCTATCCATCGCGGTAGCTGAGAAAAAGATTGCCGATGCCTTGCAAAACGGAGGCTTCATCAAAAAGCCCCAGGTCAATATCGTATTGGTGCAGATCCGCGGTAACCAGGTTGCAGTGCTAGGCCAGGTTACGCGTCCAGGACGTTTTGCGCTAGAAACAGCAAACACCCGGCTCAGCGACATGCTGGCAATGGCCGGCGGTGCTACACCCATAGGCGATGACATTGCAGTTGTTACAGGCCTGCGTAACGGCAAGCCTTTTCGAAAACAGATCAACATCCCCTCTATTTTTCTAACAGACAAAATACAAGACGATATCGTCTTACAAGGTGGCGACAGCATCTACGTCGACAAGGCCCCGGTTTTTTATATCTATGGTGAAGCACAGCGCCCCGGTGCCTACAGAATTGAAAGAAACATGACTGTCATGCAAGCCCTGGCTTTAGGCGGCGGCATAACAGCGCGCGGCACCGAAAAGCGCCTGCGCCTAGATCGTAGCGCCACCGATGGAACCATCCAGCATATCGATCCCAAATTGACCGATACCATACAGCCGAATGACGTAATTTACGTCAAAGAAAGCCTGTTCTAAACCGAGCATCCATGCCATGACGTTTCAACAATTTTTGATAATTCTGCGTGCGCGCTACAAAATAGTGTTGCTTATTTTTGTATTTACTGTGGTGGCAACAGTTGTTATCAGCCTGCTGCAAGCAAAGCAATACACCTCAAGTGCAGCGGTAGTGGTAGATGTGAAATCACCAGACCCCATGAGCGGCCAAATACTTCAAGGCTTGGCGGCACCAGGCTACATGTCAACCCAAATTGACATTATCAACAGCGACCGGACGGCTAAAGCGGTTGTGAAATTGTTGCGCATGGAAGAGAGCCCCGCGATTCGCCAGCAGTGGCTAGAGGCCACCAAAGGCAAAGGCCAACTCGCTGATTGGCTGGCAACAGCTTTACAGAAGAGTCTGGACGTAAAGCCTTCAAGAGACAGCAATGTAATCAACATCACCTACACAGGGACCGACCCTGACTTCATCGCTACGACAGCCAACGCCTTTGCCCAAGCCTACATAGACGTTAACCTCGATCTCCGCTTGGCCCCAGCTCGGCAATACGCGGTATTCTTTGAAGAACAAACCAAAACCGCACGCGAAAAATTGGAAACAGCCCAGCGCGCACTGTCTGACTACCTGCAAAAGAACGGTATTACATCAGCCGAGCAACAAGTTGATTTTGAGACCACCAAGCTAAACGAAACCTCCAGCCAGCTTACAGGTGTACAAGGCCAAACCACCGATAGCCAAAGTAAACGCCAAAGCACCAAGACAGATACTTTGGCGGAGGTAATGCAAAGCCCTCTCATCAATGGACTAAAAGCAGATATTGCAAGACTCGAAGCTACGCTGATGCAAAACAATATCAACCTAGGTAAAAACCATCCCCAAACGTTGCGCTCTGAAGCAGAACTGGCCACCCTCAAGGGCCAGTTAGATAGCGAGACACGCAAGATCACCACGTCGATCGAAACAGCTTACCAAGTCAGCAAACAGCGTGAGCAACAGCTACAAGGCGCACTGGCAAACCAGAAAGCCCGTGTACTGGTACTGAATAAGCAACGCGACGAGCTCAACGTACTGCGCCGCGATATTGAGTCTGCCCAGCGCACCTTTGAAGCTGTCAGCCAACGCGCCTCGCAAACCAATATGGAAAGCCAAGCCAACCAGACCAATATTGCCATGCTGAACCCTGCAGTAGCCCCCACAAAACCATCCTCACCACGCTTGGCATTTAATGCACTCGTTTCGATATTTTTGGGTATTTTGCTGGGTGTGGGTACCGCGTTAGTGCTGGAGCTCACACATCGCCGCGTGCGCTCTTCAGATGACCTTTCGGAAGCGCTTGGCCTGCCAATGCTGGGAACGATTGCATCTGCAGCTGGCATGCTTAAACACGCCAAAGGAGCCAGTGCATGAACACCCTTGTTAACGACGCGACCCGCTCAATAGGCGATATTCTGGTAGCAACAGGTCGTCTGTCTATTGCAGATGCCGCGCGCATTACGCAGCACCAGCAAAAAGAGAATCTCAAATTCGGCGATGCTGCCATTGCGTTGAAATTGCTCACCAAAGAACACATTGACTTCGCGCTCTCTCTGCAATTCGACTACGCCTACCTGTCGGACAACGACACCAGCCTCAGCCCTGAACTGGTAGCTGCCTACAAACCTTTTAGCCGCGTTGGTGAAAACCTGCGAGCCGTGCGCAGCCAATTGATGCTGCGCTGGTTCAACACCGACCCCGCCCGTAAAGTACTTACAGTGGTCAGCCCCGACAAAGGCGAAGGTCGCAGTTTTATTGCAGCCAACCTAGCCATCGTGTTTGCCCAGCAAGGTGCACGCACGCTACTGATTGATGGCGACCTGCGCGGCCCATACCAACACATACTGTTCAAATTGGTAAAGAATGCAGGCCTGTCGGGCATTTTGGCTGGTCGTGTAGGGCTAGAGGTAGCGCGCCCAATACCTAGTCTGCAAGGTTTGTGCGTTCTACCAGCGGGTGCTACCCCCCCTAACCCACAAGAACTTTTGGGTCGTACGGCCTTTGCCAGCCTATTACAGGTAGCGGCAGAAGCGTTTGACATCATCATCATTGACACACCCGCAGGTGCCATTTATGCGGATGCAGAAATCATCGCTGCACGCACTGGCGCTGCCTTGGTAGTTACGCGCAAAAACCAGAGTTTGCTAACCAACACAGTAAAACTCACCCGCCGACTCCAAGATGGCGGTGTAGCAATGGTGGGGGCAGTGCTCAATGATGACTAAACGCCCTGCAGCCCAAGCACGACCAGACGCGTACCAGTGAGTCCACTCCTACCCCAAGTACATGCCATCCACATCCCCAAACCTCTGCGTGCAGAGTTGGTGGAATGGATGCCTGTCATTATGGGATTGGCGGTGCTATACATACCCAGCCTTATAGACCTGTTCTCCGGCGTATGGAGCCAAGCCGAACAAAAACACGGCCCCATCGTTCTCGGTATCGCTATATGGCTGATTTACCGTAATTGGTCCAAGATGCAGCATGCCAGCCACAACAAAGCAGCTAACCATTGGGGGTGGCTAGTGGCCATTACCGGCCTACTGTTATACACACTTGGCAGGTCTCAAGACATATTGATGTTTGAAGTAGGCTCGATGGTGTGGCTACTGGTCGGCAGTATCCTGCTTATGCGCGGAACTGCTGCACTCAAAGCCCAATGGTTCGGGCTGTTTTTCATGCTTTTTATGGTGCCACTGCCCGCTGCTGTGGTCGATACCGTAACCATGCCCATGAAAATGGCCGTGTCGTACGTTGCGGAGCACATTTTGTTTTGGGCCGGCTACCCCATAGGCCGCTCAGGTGTCATATTACAAATTGGCCAGTACATGTTGCTGGTAGCAGATGCTTGCGCAGGCTTGCACACCTTGCTCACGCTGGAAGCTCTGGGCTTGCTGTATCTGAATCTAGTGCGCCGCGACTCCGCATTCCGCAACCTGGGCCTCGCCATTTTGATAGTGCCCATCTCATTCACTGCCAACGTCATCCGCGTCATGGCGTTAACACTGATTACTTACCATTTAGGTGATGCGGCAGGCCAAGGTTTCCTGCATGGCTTTGCGGGCATGGTGCTGTTTGTCAGCGCCCTGCTGCTCATCATCGGATTCGATACGCTGCTACATGCAGCCGAAGCCTATTATCCGCAGCGTAATACCTCTACAGGTATAGCCTGATGAGCATCCCCCTCAAAAGCCTCGCTTTATTGGGTTTGATGCTGATTAGCGCTGGCCTAGCAGCAGCACTGCATCCTAAACAAAGCATGGCCGACCTGCGTCCGCCCATTGCCCTGCAATCTATAGTGCCCACCTTATTTGGAGATTGGAAACAGCTACCCGAAGGTCTGATCCCCATTGTTGATCCACTACAAAAAACGGTGGCTAAAACCAGTTACGACCAAACACTGGCACGCACTTACACTAACAGCCAAGGCTACCGCATCATGCTGTCTGTCGCCTACGGCAAACGCCAACGGGGTGAGTCTCAACTGCACCACCCAGAACTGTGCTATCCCGCACAAGGTTTTGAAGTGCAATCCAACAACATTGGCAGCTTGGCCACGCCCTATGGCTTGGTGCCTGTTCGACGTCTTGAGACGCAACTTAACCAGATCCGTATCGAACCCGTGACCTACTGGGCAATGGTGGGCAACCAAGTCGTGCTGGACAGCGTGCAACGTAAGCTGGTCGAAATGCGTTACGGGCTACAAGGAATGGTCACTGACGGTCTGCTTTTTCGCGTATCCAGCATAGACACTTCGCCCCGCAACGGCTTTGACCAGCAAGCTGCATTTGTTGCTGCGTTACTAGCTGTGCTACCCCCCACAGACCGCCAACGCATTGCAGGCATCTAGCTGAAATATGCATTCGCCATCTTCCGGGTATCCATATATGACCCCAAACAAACACCAACTTTTGTCTCCAGACCCAACACCAGCCTATCCAGCACGGCTCGTAACCTGCATTTTGATCGCGTCGGTTTGCTATCTTTCGTTTTTGAGCTTCCTAAATGCTAGAGGGATTACTGCATCTGCTGCACTGGTGGGTGCTACCGAAGCACTTATTTACGCTAGCTGCCTTTACGTAATACGGCACCACTTGCCACTGTCTACCATAGCATTTAGTTTTTGCGCATTTTCTTGGTTACTTCTCGCTTGGTTAATACGGCAAGCGCCAGACCTTAAAGGTGTTCGAGATTTAATCATTCCCATTCTATTCTTTAGCCTCGGGCGATACGTGGCAGATCGAGATTTTGCAGACCGTCTTTTAAAAATGATCACCTGTGTCTTGATGGCCGTAGGGTTATTTGAAGCCTTTTTTGAAGATGCCTACGCCAACTTGTTCAACACATTTTCTTTTTATAACAAGACTGGTGGTATCAGCGAAAATGCAGCCATGTTTGGCGGACAAATGTTAACACTAAACGGTTACCGACCTGAAGGTATTGGCCGAACCATTCTTCCACTCCTTCTAGGTCCACACCGGGTCTCTTCGCTTTTGATGGAGCCAGTTGGACTGGGAAATTTTTCTGTCATCCTTATAGCTTGGGCACTGAGCAAACCATGGGCAGAAAATCGTAAAAACCCTATCTTCATTATCGCTGCAACATTCCTCATTGCCCTTAGCGACTCGCGCTTTGGCCTCATGATGGCAGGCATATTAATAATAATGCGTCTATTCCCCATACGTATGCTAAGCAAAATTTCACCGGCCATTCCTTTTATTATTCTAGTATTTGTACTTGGCGTGGCTTCTACCAACCGTTTGGACGGCGATAATTTTTTGGGGCGCATAACTTGGAGTGGCTTAGAAATATTAAATTTTGATTGGAAGCTTTTAATGGGTCTGTATGGGAAAATGTTGAACTATGGTGATATGGGTTACGCCTACTTTATATCTCGATTTGGTGCCCCGTTATCGATAGGCTTTATCGCTGTCATTTTTTTGATTCCAATGACTAACCAACGCGGCACGTGGTTTCGAACCCTAGTTGTGCTGTACATATTTTCTAATTTAGCCATCAGTGGCACGTCTATTTTTGCCCTAAAAACCGCTGGACTAGTATGGTTCTTGATGGGTGTGCTGGTCGATCCTCCTCTACCAGCTAAGCCTAAACATAATGCGCTTCGCCCTATGTCACCTTACACGCCCAACGTGTACAAACCACCTTATGGGTTGGCAGCAATCAATAACCCAAACAACCTTTCGCCAGTTAATGGGAATCGTGTATGAAAGTCGCTCACGTCGTTCGCCAGTACCTGCCATCTATCGGCGGCATGGAAGAAGTGGTGCGCAATCTGGTGCAACACCAGCACACTCAAACTGTCTATAAACCTTACGTCGTAACGCTAGACCGGGTGTTTCGCGAGCCCAACCAGACCGTTCCAGCGCATGAAACATTGGACGGCATACCGGTACACCGCCTTCCCTATAGCGGGTCTGAACGCTACCCCTGGTGCCCGCAGGTGCTAAAAGCCCTGCGCGAAGCAGACTTGGTACACGTGCACGGAGTGGACTTCTTTTTTGACTTTTTGGCGTTGACCCGTCCCTTGCACTGCAAGCCCTTGGTGGCATCGACCCACGGCGGGTTTTTCCATACGGCATTTGCCCAGCGGCTCAAACGCTTGTTTTTTCATAGCATCACACGCACTTCTGCCAGAGCTTACAGCCGTGTTATTGCCACCAGCGAAAACGATGGCGACATATTCGGTCAGATACTGAAGGCACCCCGGCTCCAGGTCATTGAAAACGGCGTGGATATACAAAAATTTGACAACACGGCCTCGCCCACGCTGCAGCCCGCACTGATTTACTTTGGCCGTTGGTCGGTTAATAAAGGGCTGATGGAAACCCTTGATCTGCTGGCTGCCTTGTGTGCAGATCAGCCCAAAATCCCTTGGCATCTGACGATTGCCGGTCGTGAATACGACCTTACAGCCGAGGCCATGCTCGACTACGCCATTCGAAAAGGTGTAGCTGATCGGGTCAGCATTGTCCCCGGCCCCACGAACCAAGACCTGCGCATGCTGATATCTCAGGCCAGCTACTTCATCTGCATGTCGCACCATGAAGGCTTCGGGATTGCACCCATTGAGGCCATGAGCGCCGGACTGGTGCCCATCTTGAGCGCTATTCCTCCATTTAAACGTCTTGTCAGTAGTAGCGGTATCGGCCTGATACTTTCCGCTACTAACGCGGCCACCCAGGCTCGACACGTAGGCGAATGGCATGCCATGCATATGCAGGAGCTAAACAATGGCAGAGACCACCGTACTGCGACACGCAGCGCTGCAAAGGCTTACTCCTGGAAAGATGTTGCCGAACGCTACACACTGCAATACGACCAAGTACTGGAGGCGGCTCGATGACACCATACGTCACATTTTTGCTCGGCCATATCTCCAAACGCCTTGTGCCCATTCTCTGCACGCTATGGATAGTGCTTGGTAATGCACAGGCGAGCTGCTTAGACCAGAAACGTCTGCTCGGTGTCAATCTGTCAGGTGCGGAATTTGGACACGACCGCATACCAGGTATCGTGAATAAAGACTACATCTATCCGTCACGCAAAGACTTAGCCCACTTCAAAAGCCAAGGTATGAACATCGTGCGCGTACCCTTTCTCTGGGAGCGCATACAACGGCAGACCAACGGGCCACTAGAGGCTGCAGAAGTTGAGCAACTGCGCACAGTGATCAAGTGGGCACAAGACATGGACGTTTGTGTGCTGCTGGACATGCACAACTACGGTGGCTACCAAGGCCGGGTACTTGGCAGTGCCAACCTGCCGGCCAGTGCCTTTACGGACGTATGGCTAAGGCTGCACCAAGCATTTGACAACCCAGAAGAAACCGCTTTTGGGCTGATGAACGAACCTTCTGCCCTGCCTGTATCTCAATGGATGCAAATAGCCCAACAAACCGTGCTGGCCCTGCGCGAAGCAGGAACACGCAACCTGCTGCTAGTGCCCAGCGGACGTTGGAGTGGTGCACATGAATGGGATAAGTCTTTTGACGGCGTTAGTGCTGCAAATGGTTTTCGCAATTTTCATGACCCATTGAATAACTTTGCGATTGAACTGCACCAGTATGCAGATACAAACTATTCTGGCCAGAGTTCAAAATGTATTGATCCAGCACGCTTACGCGAAATCATGCTCCGGGTCACAACTTGGGCAAAACAAGAAAAGAAACGTTTTTTTCTAGGTGAGTTCGGTGTAGCCCCATCAACTGACTGCCTTGCCATACTAAAGACTATGCTGGAGTCCATGCAAGACAGCGATGCATGGCTAGGTTGGACTTACTGGGCGGCAGGACCATGGTGGGGAGATTATCCCTTTAGCATCCAACCCAAAGAAGACCGAGCAAGTGCGCAGTTGTCTATTCTTCGTTTATTTTTACCAAAAGAATAAAAATACGAAAAACCAGAATATCAATAAAAATATTAATTAAAATATAGCCATGCCTAAATCAATATTATCACTCATCACCTGCACACTTGGACGTCAGGATAAACTTGAACGCCTCCTAAAATCTCTTTCCTTGCAAAATCCAGAATTATTTGAACTGGTATTAGTCGACCAAAATCCGCCAACTTTTCTAGATAAAACCATTGCACCCTATTTATCAAAATTTACAATTAATCACTTTCACACAGCAAAGGGTTTATCGCTTGGCAGAAATGCAGGTCTTGATGCAGCTCAAGGTAACTTCGTTGGATTTCCTGATGACGACTGCTGGTATCGACCTGGCACAATAGAAAAAGTAATAGAACTTTTTAATAACTCTAAAAACGCAGAATTTATCACAGGTCGAACTTTTGACAAGGATAATATACAGTCAGTAAGCCCTACATTTGAAGAAGAAACAAAAATAACACGATCTAATTATCTCTCATGTGGTAACTCTAACGCTATTTTTGCAAAAACTGAAGCAGTACGCCGATTAAATGGATTTGACGAACAATTTGGAGTAGGTGCAAAGACCCCCTTTCAGAGTGGAGAAGAAGCGGATCTACTGCTGCGCGCGGTCGATAAAAATATGAAACTCATATATACACCAAATTTAATTATTCACCATGATCAAGTACAAAAAATTGATCCCGTAGCTTATATAGAAAGAGCTGAAAAATATGGTGCAGGTTTCGGTGCATTAATGAAAAAGCATGATTTTGGTCTAATAACGGTGAGTTCGCGAGTTTCCCGTAGTGCGGCACGTGGGTTTCTGTATTTCTGTTTACTTCAGTTTACGGAAGGTCGTTACAAGTTAGCATGGGCCAAAGGAATAGCACATGGCTATCGCCTCTGGCCGTTACCAGATGAATCATTAGAAAATAAAAGGGGGAAATAAATTGCGCTATTTGGTTATTACTGCACACCATGACTACCGGACGCCCCGAAGGTCGAGTATTCACTTTATTACAGATGAATTGGCCAAGCGTGGTAAAGTTAATTTTTTCTCGCTACGGTACAGTTTCCTCTCAAAATATAAAAACGATATACGCACAGCCATTAATCACAATGCAAATAAAATAGAATTGTACAATGGCGTAGAGTGCTATTTATGGAAGACGCTACTTCATCCATTCAATTTAAAATATAAATTTTTTCGACCACTTGAAAATATTTTATTTTTCATTTACGAAAAATTTCCTAACAATACTTTAGTAAATTGGATTTTGCAGGCTGACATAGTAATTTACGAAAGTGGGATTGCCCCCATTTATTTTGAACTAGCAAAAAAAATAAACCCAAAAGCCAAACACATATATCGTGGATCAGATGATTTGGCAACAATCAACATTTCTAGCTATGGGCATAGAAAGTTTTTAAAAGTATCCCCTAAAATGGATGCACTTTGCCTTCTGTCAAGTTTAATGGCAGAAAATATACCCAGTAAAAATAACGTTTATCTGGTCCCAAACGGACTTGATCTAAATTTAAATGAACAAGGTGATCCTTCACCTTATGGAGAAGGAATACACGCTATTTCTATGGGCTCAATGCTTTTTGATCCCTCATTTTTCGAATATGCCAGTCATGCGTTCCCTAAAATTATCTTTCACGTCGTGGGCTCCGGCCATGCACGATCAGAAAGCTATGGAGAAAATGTTAGAGTTTATGGCGATATGAAATATTCGGAAACCATCAGATATATCAAGCATGCCCACTTTGGCATAGCACCCTATATTTCTGAAGATGTACCCGTTTATTTGGCGGATAGTTCATTAAAAATGTTGCAATACGATTTTTTTGGATTACCCACTGTTTGCCCTAAAACGGTAACAGGAAAATACAAGTCTCGCGTTGGATATACCCCAGGAAATAACAACTCGATCAAGGCGGCCATTGATGCCGCGATGAAAATGCCCCATGAGCGCTCACGAAAAATTCTTTCCTGGTCTGAGGTTACAGATCGCCTAATAAATCCAACGACCTTCAAAGACACAAAAATCTAAATTTCAAAATTAATAACTCAATCAGTATTAATAAGACTTCTATGTCAATAAAAAAGCAATTAGGTAGTAGTACGGCATGGATGAGTCTTGCGGCAAGTAGCAACAGTATCGTTAGTTTTGTTATTTTTATATTTTTATCGAGAATTCTCTCTCCTAAAGATATTGGTCTCATGGCACTTGCACTTATTATTGTAGATATGGGAAGATTTGTTGTAACAGGAGGGATGACCCAGGCAATAATACAAAAAGAAAAATGGGATCAAATTTATGCATCAACATGTTTTTATATGAACTTAGCCTATGCGTTCATAGTGTCAGGGATTGTTATCTTTATTGTCGCACCACTTGCGTCTATACATTACGACCCCCATGCCGGCCCGGTAATTAAGCTTTTATCTATTGTTTTATTTGCAGAAGGTTTTAAAGCAATTTCAGAGGGTAAATTGAAACGCGTGTTTGCATATCGTTCTATCGCCTACAGAAGTATAATAAGTGGCTTTATATCAGGAGTAGTAGGAATACATCTCGCCATTAATAATTACGGGGTATATTCTCTTGTATGGCAGCAAGTAACCAACCATACACTCGTAATGCTGATTACGATAGTATCTGCAAAATGGATTCCTTCATTAAAATTCTCAATACCGCAAGCAAAAATAATATCAAAATTTGCAACCCCATTAATGTTAGCACAAGTCATTGGAAGTTTCAGTTTTAATATTTTTGAGATACTAATAGGAATTATCATTGGTCCGCTTGCACTAGGGTTCTATAGAGTTGGGGGTAGAGCCTTATTTATTCTACAAGATATAATATTAAAACCATTTGAGTATACCGCTTTGTCTGCGCTATCTAGAATATCTGGAATAGAAGCTCAAGCCCAAGCTTCAATGCGGATGATTCGAATTAGTACATATATTATATTTCCTATATTTTTTGGAGCTGCTGCAATAAGTTCTCAATTCATTGTTCTTGCATTTGGGGAAAAATGGTCGGCAAGCGGTAGTATTATGACAATATTGGCACTTGGCGTAGCGCCAACGGTAATTTCATACAACATTGAAGCCGCTTTAACCGCATGTGGGAAATCCCAACTTGTAATGAAAATTTCTATTATTGGGTTGATCGTTAATTGTATTGTGGCATTCATTAGCATTTCATTCGGCTTAACCGCTGCCGCATGTGGATTTTTATTAAAAAACTATATATTAGCTATATTTAATTTGTTTTTCTTTAAAAATACATTTGGGAAAACATATGTTCAATTATTTAAAATAATAATTCCAAATCTAGCGGCTTCTATTTTAATGTTTATTATTGTAATAATTTTTCAAAACCAAACGGAAATTTTTTTCTCGGGATTTTTTGAAATAATAGTAGCATGCACTATTGGTATACTTTCCCATATAGCGTTATCAATTTTTATTTTCAAAGATGAAACAAGGAATTTTATAAATGAAAGTTCCGACTTTATTCCTGCGAAATTTGGTTTATTATTAAAAACGCTTAAAAAAATAATTGCATGATTAAATCATACTTGATAAATTTGGACAGAAATAAAGATCGTCTTGATTTTTTTATTTCAAATTTTAAAAAAATAGGTCTCGAATTTTCTAGAATTTCGGGAATCGATGGAAGTAAATTTTCTAAAGAGGAGTTCGATAATTTTTCCAAATTGCGTCCTAGAAGAAAAATTCCGTGGTTACCTGGTCAAATGGGTTGTTTTCTCAGCCACTATCATGCTTGGGAAAAAATTGCTTCGAGTAACGAGCGATTTTGTGCAGTTTTTGAAGATGATATTCACATATCAAATGATTTAAAAAATATCTTAGATAGCGATCAATGGATCCCTGATAATTTTGATATTATTCGGCTAGAAACATCTACAAATAAAGTTTTATTAACAAAAGAGCCCGTTCTTAAGTATGGTGGTCGTAACATATATGGTGTCAAATCTACTAGTTGGTGTGCTGGAGGATACATACTAAGTCGAAATGCTGCGCAGAAACTAATAAGCCTGCCAACAGAAGTTCATGATTCATCTGATGCTCTTTTATACAATTTCGAAAATTCAGCAATAGCGAAAAAATTAAATATATTTCAATTTAATCCTGCGCCATGCACGCAAGACAAATATTTATTAAGCGGATCGATTAAATTTAAAAGTAATATTGAGTCGCCTCCTTCCAAAATATTAAAAATAAAAGAAAAAATTAAAATGACATCTCCATCAAAAGTTATTACCGGAATAATAAAGATTATTAAGGGTTATAAAAGAATAGATTTTATGTAATTTTATATATTTAAAATAATTAATGCCTAATTCTACTGAAGACCAACTGTTATCCTTGGCCAATTACCCGATACGCTCTACTACATCTGCCAAACTAAGTATTTTCTTACAGAATCGATTGAGCTTTTCTAGGAAATCAGTCCTTTTGTTCGTTAACACCAATTTTGTATTAAAGTGTCGAGCATTACGGGATTGGCTAAGCAGTGAAGATGTTATATTGGTGAATGATGGTATTGGTTTAAATATTGCGTGCAAACTAGTTCACGGAAAATACTACCAGGACAATCTAAATGGGACGGATTTCCTACCTTATTTATTAAAAAATCTGCCTACTCCACATAAGATTTTTCTATTTGGTGGGAAACCTGGTATTGCCGAGAGAGCAGCTGCAATTATCGAACAAGATTCGGCACAAGAAGTAGTAGGCTGCCTGAATGGATATTCAAGCTTATCGCCAACCCAGCAGTGCGACTTGATTAATCAGTCTGGGGCGGATATTATTTTGGTGGCTATGGGTAATCCACTCCAAGAAGCCTGGATACACGCTAATATTAATTCATTAAATGCCAAGTTGTTCGTGGGAGTAGGTGCTTTATTTGATTTTCTCGGTGGTGGCGTACGACGTGCCCCAAGCTGGGTCCAGCGCATTCGATGTGAGTGGTTATTCAGATTATGCCAAGAGCCTACGCGACTATTGCGCCGCTACACAGTGGATATAGTACATTTTCTCTTTGTATGTTTATGTAAAAAATAGCTCTTTAAATTATAATAAAATTACCTTTACAGGTGTAAAAATGAATAATCCATTAGTAAGCATTCTGATAAACAATTACAATTATGGTAGATTTCTTGACGATGCAATTCAAAGCTCGTTATCGCAAACCTATAAAAATATAGAAATAATTGTGGTTGATGATGGCTCTACAGATAATTCCAGAGATGTTCTCGAAAAATACAGTGACCAACTTACTATTATTTTTAAGAAAAATGGTGGGCAGGCTTCCGCATTTAATGTGGGTGTATCACACAGTAAAGGACAAATAATTTCATTTTTGGATGCGGACGATACATTTAGTTTCCAAAAAATAGCTCGTATCGTTGAGGAATTCAATAGACATTCTGACGTTGATTGGTGTTTTGATAAAATAGTGCATTGCGATGAAAAAATGCATCCATTGAATAATAATATTCGATCAAATAGTTTCTTTTATTCAGATTATCGACGTGAAATACTTGCCGGGTCACTTGGAAAACATCTTGTTATGGAGATACCAGCAACATCTGGATTAAGCTTTAAGGCAACTCTAATCTCAAAGATATTTCCGATGCCAGAATCCGAAAGTTGCTCCATGTGTGAAAATTACATGAAATATATTGCCGTAGGTTTAGGCAAAGGAACCTTCCTGGATACATCATTGACGCTACAGCGAATCCATGGCAATAATCTTTTTACACGTACGGATCGTGATGCATCAATGACAGTACGCATAAGTATATTGACAGGTTATTGGTTAAACAAGAATTTTCCTCAACTAGCAAAATTCTCTGACACACAAATAGCGCTAGGTTTGTCAGAAATAAAAAATTCAACAAAAATTGATTCAAAATACATCCAACTTGTGAAAGAACACTTTCAGACACGGGGTTATATTTCAATGTTAAGAATTAGAGTTCGTTCAATATATTATATTCTTCAAAAGAAATTTCGACCAAAACCACCGGTTTCTTTAGGGTAGCCCCGTCACATTAGACAACCAAAAATTAAGTCAATTATTTTTTATAATGTACCACATTTTTTCCTGAGTTACCCTCCTCGTATTTAAGAAACCACTCTTTATTCAATAATTTCAAATAAAATATTTTATATTTGAATAGTGCGGAATTATCAATTTATTAATATGTATTTCTCGGGAATTAACTTATGAAAATTACGGTTATAGGCACCGGCTACGTAGGATTGGTATCCGGCGCCTGCTTGGCCGAAGTGGGTAACGATGTGCTGTGCCTGGATGTCAATCAGGCGAAGATCAAAGTTTTGGAAGACGGTGGCATTCCTATTTTTGAACCTGGTTTGCAAGAGATGGTGCGCCGCAATGTGTTGGCTGGCCGGTTGCACTTCAGCACGGATCTGGAAAGGGCGGCGCATTTCGGCACCATCCAGTTCATTGCGGTGGGTACACCCCCTGGTGAGGATGGCTCAGCCGACATGCAATATGTAACGGCTGCCGCGCGCAATATCGGTAGGCACATGACCGACTACAAGGTCATTGTTGACAAGAGCACTGTACCGGTGGGCACGGCCGATGCAGTAAAGGCAGCTGTAGCCGACGAACTGGCCTTGCGCGGTGTAAACACACCTTACAGCGTTGTGTCAAACCCCGAGTTTCTCAAAGAAGGTGCGGCTATTGAAGACTTCATGAAGCCCGACCGCATTATCGTGGGTTGCGATGACGAGCAAGCGGCGCTGAACATGCGGGCTCTGTATGCGCCGTTCCAGCGCAACCACGACCGACTTATTTTGATGGATGTGCGCAGCGCAGAACTCACCAAATATGCCGCCAATGCCATGCTGGCAACCCGCATCAGCTTTATGAATGAATTGGCCAACTTAGCAGAAAAACTGGGTGCCGATATCGAACAGGTGCGTAAAGGTATTGGCAGCGATCCCCGTATTGGCTATGACTTTTTGTACGCGGGTGCGGGCTATGGTGGCTCTTGCTTTCCTAAGGATGTGAAAGCGCTGATCAAGACAGCAGCTACCGATGCAGGTATCGACATGAGGGTTTTGAACGCTGTAGAGCGGGCCAATGATGCGCAAAAGCATGTTTTAGGCAATAAGGTCAAGCTGCGGTTTGGGGCCGACCTTACAGGCAAACATTTTGCACTTTGGGGCTTGGCATTTAAAGCCAATACGGACGATATGCGCGAGGCCACCAGCCGCGAGGTGATCCAAGATTTGCTGGCAGCCGGTGCCTCCATCACCGCCTATGACCCGGTAGCCATGGCCGAAGCCCAGGATTGTTTTCCAAATGAGCCGCTCCTGCGCTTTGCGGATAGCCAGACGGCCGCACTGGAAGATGCAGACGCGCTGTTGATCGTGACCGAATGGAAAGAATTTCGCAGCCCTGACTTCGGCACCATCAAGTCCAAGCTCAAGCACCCCTTGATTTTTGACGGCCGCAACATGTACGACCCCAAGCTGGTGCGCGCCATGGGGTTTGAATACCAGGCAATTGGACGCTAGTACAACAATTAGTTACTCAATATGGGGGAAAACCGCCTTGCATTTCTCTATGTTGCGGTAACTTCGACAGCAGCCTTGGGGCATGATGTTCAAGCTTTGTTCACTTATATTAAATAACTCGCAAGGAATAGCAATGGCAAAGGGAATGATTCTGGCAGCAGGCCAAGGGACGCGGGTACGCCCCTTGACCAAGAACATGCCAAAACCAATGGTGCCTATTTTGGGCAAGCCGGTGATGGAGTATTTGATCGAGCACTTGGCCAACTATGGCATCAAGGAGATCATGGTCAATGTGGCGTTTAACCACTACAAAATTGAGCAGTATTTCGGCGACGGCCACCGCTGGGGCGTGCAAATTGGCTACGCCTACGAAGGCGTGCGTGAAC
This sequence comes from Rhodoferax sp. RT5P35, assembly GCF_056521385.1. NCBI lineage: Bacteria > Pseudomonadati > Pseudomonadota > Betaproteobacteria > Burkholderiales > Comamonadaceae > Rhodoferax > Rhodoferax sp. RT5P35. The sequence goes on from NZ_JBWMAX010000012.1 coordinate 59,174, forward strand.
ACGGAGACGTGATTCCCAAGCCGTTTGGCTCCGCTGGGGGTATGCGGCGCATCCAGGATTTCAGCGGCTTTTTTGACGAACCTACTTTAGTGCTGTGCGGCGACGCATTGATTGACCTGGACATTGGCGCTGCGCTGCACGAGCACAAGTCCAAGGGTGCAATTGCCAGCGTGGTCACATTGGATGTACCCCGTTCCGAAGTCTCCAACTACGGCATTGTGGTGGCCAATGCCGAAGGTCAAATCCAGTCCTTCCAGGAAAAACCCAATCCCGAAGAGGCCCAATCCACACTGGCCAGTACCGGCATTTACATTTTTAACCCAGAGGTGATTGACATGATCCCCGCTGGCAAGGTGTATGACATTGGCTCGGAACTGTTTCCGCAACTGGTGGCAGAAAAACTGCCGTTTTATGCGCAAAAACGCTTCTTTAACTGGATCGACATTGGCCGGGTGAGCGACTACTGGGCGGTATTGCAGCGTGTCCTGCGCGGTGAGGTTGCACAGATGAATATTCCGGGCCGTGAGGTGAAGCCCGGCATCTGGGTGGGGCTCAATACTTCTATTGCTTGGGACCAGTGCAATATCCAAGGGCCGGTGTACATCGGCTCCAGCGTCAGAATTGAGCCCGGGTCCACCATCATCGGGCCGTGCTGGATTGGCCATGGCAGCCACATACGTTCAGGTGCCAAAGTCACCCGTAGTATTCTGTTTGAATACACCCGCATCGCGGCCGACATGCATTTCAACGAAATGATTGTGTCGCCCAACTACTGCGTAGACCGCGCAGGCGAAACCTTATACCGAGGCGATGAAACGGCCCAGCTGCGCTGGGGCGATGCCAGGGCATAGGTTTTAGGTACAACCCCCAGGCTTGCCCACTTTGTGTGGCAGCGCCAACCCCCTTGCAGGGGTCGATACCAGTGGCCTGGCGGAGCCAGATCCACGGTATCTTTGGTCGCAATGTCGTTGTTCGGGGTTCATGCTTTTTAGGCTGTAAGTGCATATGAGACCTACGCAAGCAGCTACTTAATTTGTAGCATGTGTGTGCAACGGCCAGACGTAAAAAAGCCACCTCGCGGTGGCTTTTTTGTGGGTGCTGGAACGATTAGTTCAGCGCGGTCTTCTTGCCGTCTTTGTAAACGGACAGGGTGATCGATGGGTTCTTCAGTTCGCCATTAGGTTCGAAGCTGATGGTGGTGGTCACGCCCTTGTAATTGGTCTTGATAATTTCAGGGGTGTAGACCTTGGGGTCGGTGGAGTTGGCGCGCTTCATAGCGTCCACCAGAACCATCGTCGCATCGTAGGTGTAGGGGCTGTAAATCTGGAACTGTCCAGGGAACTTGGCATCGTACTTCTTCTTCCATTCCACGCCGCCTGGCATCTTGACCAGGGAAGCGCCGCCTTCAGCACACACCACATTTTCCAGCGTTTTGGCGCCAGCAGCCAGCTTGGCCACTTCGTTGGTGCACAGGCCGTCACCACCAAAGTACTTGACGTTGGTCATGCCCAGTTGTTCCATCTGGCGCAGCATCGGGCCCGCTTGGGGGTCCATACCGCCGAAGAAGATGGCATCAGGTGCCTTGGACTTGATGGAAGTCAAGATGGCCATGAAGTCGGTGGCTTTGTCGGTGGTGAACTGCTCGTCCACAACCGTCATGCCCTTGGCCATGGCAGTCTTCTTGAACACTTCAGCAACACCTTGGCCGTAGGCGGTACGGTCGTCAATGATGGCGACCTTTTTGAGCTTCATGGCATCGGTTGCGTAGAAGGCCAGCCCTGCGCCCAGCGAGTTGTCGTTAGCGATGATGCGGTAGGTGGTTTTGTAGCCAGGCTTGGTCAGGTTGGGGTTGGTAGCCGCACCGGTGATGTGGGGGATACCGCAGTCGTTGTAAACCTTGGATGCAGGGATGGTGGTGCCCGAATTCAAGTGGCCGACCACGCCATTGACCTTGGCATCGCACAGCTTTTGTGCAACTGCCGCGCCTTGCTTTGGATCGCCAGCGTCGTCTTCGGCTACCAGCTCAAACTTGATCTTCTTGCCACCAATCACCACGTTTTGGGTGTTCAAATCTTCAACGGCCATGCGGGCACCGTTTTCGTTGTCTTTACCGTAATGGGCCTGTGCACCAGACATAGGGGCTACGTGGCCGATTTTTACGACCTGCACGTCTTGGGCAGAAGCCATGCCTGCCACAGCAGTGATGGCAGCAGCTACAGTCAATTTCAACTTCATTTGCATAAAAACTCCAATGTACAAAATAGCTTGATAGCGATAACGCTGTGAATGGAAAAATCCACCGCCGAACCATACCGCAATTTTTGGGCCTGAAACATAGGGAACACGCGGACAACGCTTTTTGTACCCATTTAGGGCATACAAAATTGGTTTTTTAGCGCTAAAAAACACTACCCGGCGCTGCGTGTCGCCAGTTCGTCGGCCACCGCATCGGACACCGATTGGCGCACTACAAACTCAATTTCCTCACGCAAGCGTGGAACCAAAGACTGGGTTTGCTGCAGCACCATAGCCGCTACCGCCTCCCGCAAACGCCGCTCCAGCGACAGGTCGATGCGCTGCATCACACGGTGGATGATCTGGTCTTCCAGAGCCTCGGTCGCGATGAAACCGGCGGGTGTCGCGGGAGCGACAGGCACCGAATTGGGCTGCACCACTTCGGTGAGTGTGGGCACAAAACGCGGGGGTTGGCGGGGGGGATCAAATGTCATGCGGGCTCTTTCAGCTCTAAATCCTTGCGTTGGACCGCATAGCCGCGGCCCGCGTAATGCTTCCAGCGCTGGCGTGCCAGGACGCGGTCATCTTCCTGCAAGGTGACCACCTCAATCAGCCGCTCGAAGCGCTCGAACCCGGCTGGCACCGCATCGCCCAATTGCAGCAACACCTGCTGGTGCGGGGCCTCCAACGCCGACTCCAGCAGCAGCACGGGCGACGCCGCCAGCACGTTGGCATCGGAGGTGGTCAGAGTGTGGGCCACAAAGTCGGTGGCGCTGAAGCTCCACAGGGCTGCGTCCAGGGCCTGCAACAGCTCGGAACTTGCGACCACCACCACCCGCCCGCCCTGGCGGCTGGCCTTGCGCAGCAAACGGCAGGCGTAGGCGATTTTGTCGGGCGCGTTGAAGTGGAACTCTACGTGGGTCATGTGCAGGCAGCTCGGCTTATTTGGCTGCTGTCTTGCGAGGCGTTTTAGGGCGCAATGCGGGCAGCGTTTTGGCCGTGGCAGCCACTTTGCGCGCGGCAACCGCAGGAACCGCTGTTTTGCGTTTTGCTACTGATTTAGTAGCTACTGGTGCAGACGGAACATGCGCTGGAGGCTTATTTAACACGTAATCTAGCAGCAGACCCACAGGCCGCCCGGTAGCGCCCTTGGCCGCCCCACTCTTCCAGGCGGTACCGGCAATGTCCAGATGCGCCCAGGGCATTTTGGCGGTGAACTTCTGCAGAAACTTGGCGGCGGTAATGGCCCCGCCCGCGCGCCCGGCCACGTTGGCCATGTCGGCAAAGTTGGACTTCAGACCTTCGCCGTACTCGTCGTCCAGCGGCAGGCGCCAGCACGGGTCCAGCGACGATTCGCCCGCGGCTTGCAGAGCGGCAGCCAGGCTGTCGTCGGCAGAAAACATGCCGCTGCGCACGCCGCCCAGGGCCACCACGCAGGCACCGGTGAGGGTGGCGATGTCGATCACGGCACGGGGCTTGAAGCGGGCGGCGTAGGTCAGCGCGTCGCACAGCACCAGGCGGCCTTCGGCATCGGTGTTGAGGTTTTCGATGGTCTGGCCGCTCATGCTGGTAACCACGTCGCCGGGCTTGACCGCGCCGCCGTCAGGCATGTTTTCGCAGGCCGGGATCAGGCCAACCACATTGACGGCGGGCTTCAGGTCGGCCAGCGCGCGGAACACGCCCAGCACGCTGGCGGCTCCGCACATGTCGAACTTCATCTCGTCCATTTCGGCCGCAGGCTTGATGGAGATGCCGCCGGTGTCAAAGGTGATGCCCTTGCCGACCAGCACCGTGGGGGCGTTGGCCTTGGCCGCGCCGTTGTAGTGCAGCACGATGAAACGCAGCGGCTCTTTGGAGCCCTGCGCCACCGACATGAACGAACCCATGCCGAGTGCGGCAACTTCTTTGGGGCCCAGCACTTCGCACTGGATTTTGGGGAAGCGCGCCAGCGCCTTGGCGGCGGTGCCCAGCAGGGTGGGCGTAGCGTGGTTGCCGGGGCGGTTGGCCCATTCTTTGGCCAGCTCGACACCGGCTACCGTGGCCGTGCCCAAGGCCAGCTCGGCTTGGGCCGCAGCGGCATCGGGGGCGCACAGCCAGACGTTGGCCAGCACGCGGCCTTCGGGCTTTGATTTGGTGGTGGTGTAGACGTAGGTGGCCTCGGCAACGCACTGCACCACCGCACGGACGCACTTTTGGGCAGCGGCACCGGCAAAACTGATGAGTATTTTGTGCACAGCCGTACCTTTGGCAGCGGCTACAGCCGTACCGACCGCCTGGCGCACGTGGCGCACAGAACCGTCGCCCACACCCACCAGCAGCACCCGCTTGGCGGTGGCCGCGGCCGGGCGGTACATTTGCAGCAACTTACCCGGTTTGGTGTCCAAATCCCCGGCACTGCGGGCCTGAGCGATCAACTGAGACAATGCGTCCTTGCCCGGTGCAAAGGCTTCGGACACCAGCACAATCAGGGCATCGCATTTCTCGGCGGCGCAAGCGGCCAAGTCCAGGGATTTCAGTTCAAAGTTCATAATTTAGTCGTGTTGTCGTGTCGGTTGGGCCAGGTGTGGCCAGTCACTCGGTAGCTTGCAATCCGTCAACGATGTTATTCCATTCTTCTATTCGCAAAGAGCTGGCGCGCGGTTTCGGCGCTACGCTGGTCGCCCTGATCACCATCGTGATGACCATGATGCTGATCCGCACCCTGGGCCAGGCCGCCAAGGGCGCAGTCAACCCGTCCGAGGTGATGATGGTGCTGGGCTATACGGTGCTGGGGTACTTGCCCACCATCCTGACGCTGAGCCTTTTTGTGGCCATCGTCAGTACCCTCTCACGCATGTACAGCGACAGCGAAATGGTGATCTGGTTCGCCAGCGGCCAGGGTTTGGTGGGGCTGCTGCGACCGCTGTTTCGCTTCGCCTGGCCGATCTTGCTGGCGGTGGCAGCCTTTGCATTGGTGGTATGGCCCTGGTCCAACCAGCAAATCCAGGACATGAAAGACCGTTATGAACAGCGTGGCGACCTGGAGCGCATCGCGCCGGGGCAGTTCCAGGAGTCGGCCAACGGCAACCGGGTGTTTTTTATCGACAAAGACTCACCCGACAAACGCAGCGGCAACAACATCTTTATCTCGTCCATCGAGCATGGCAAGGAAACCGTGACCTCGGCACGCAGCGCCTCGATCGACCTGGTCAACGAACAGTCGTTTCTGATCCTGCGCAACGGCCAGCGGCTGGAGTCCAACCTCGGCGAGCCCGACCTCAAGGTCAGTGAGTTCAAGGAGTACGGAACCCGCATCGGTGGCAATGCCATGGGCGCGCTGGATGCCCCGCCCTCCCGCGTGCGCTCCAGCTTGGAGCTGGTGCGCGAACCCACTGCCCTCAATCTGGGCGAGTTGGCCTGGCGGCTCAGCCTGGCGCTGGCGGCACTGAACTTTGTGGTGATTGCGCTGGCCTTGTCGGGCGGCAACCCGCGCTCTGGCCGGGGCGGCAACGTGCTATTTGCGCTGTTTGCCTTTGTGGCTTACTACAACCTGCTGAACCTGGGCCAAAACTGGATTGCCAACGGTGCAGTGCCTTTTGCCAGCTTCATGCTGGGCCTGCATGGTGGCGTGTTTGTGCTGGCCCTGGCGTGGCTGCTGGCGCGGCACCACCATCTGTCCTGGCGCAACCTGTTACCGCGCCGCCGCACCGGAGCCGCAGCATGAGGACCATCCGCCAGCTTTTGTACAAAGAAATCCTGGTCGCCGTGGGTTTTGTGACCCTGGGTTTTCTGGCGCTGTTTTTCTTTTTTGACTTTGTGGACGAGCTGCGCTGGGTGGGCAGAGGCGGTAGTAACGGCGTTGGCGGCTACCAGGTGACCCATGCACTGCTGGTGGTGGCGCTGATGGTGCCCAGCCATTTGTACGAGCTGCTGCCCATTACCGTACTGATCGGCACCATCTTTGTGATGGCCCGGCTGGCGCAAAGCTCCGAATACACCATTCTGCGCACCAGCGGCCTAGGCCCCTGGCGGGCCTTGCACACCCTGCTGCTGCTGGGCCTGGCGTTTGTGGTGCTGACCTTTGCCATTGGCGACTACCTGGCCCCGGTGTCGGACCGTGCCGCGCAACTCATCAAAGCCCGCTACCAAGGCGGTATCACCGTCGGCCAGACCGGTGCTTGGCTCAAGGAAAAGCAAAATGACCATTCATTTGCGGCCAATGTCAGCACTCTGGGTGCCAAGGGCCGGATGCAGGGCGTGCGGATTTTCGAATTTGACCGCAGCGGCCTGCTGGTGTCGCTGATGCACGCAGAATCTGCCGAATTTGCCAGCGGCGGTGCCTGGACGCTAACCAACGTGGAGCGCAGCAGCTTCCACACCCAGGACACGCAGGCCACCGACACCGCCAGCGTCGAGCGTACCAGCCTCCCCACCTACCGCTGGCCCACCGAGATCAGCACCGAGATGGTGTCCACCGCACTGCTCAAGCCCGACCGCATGGCCACGCTGGACCTGTTCCAGTACATCCGGCATTTGAATGACAACGGCCAGTCGGCCCAGCGCTACGAGATCGAGTTCTGGCGCAAGGTGTTCTACCCCCTGAGTTGCCTGGTGATGGTGGTGCTGGCGCTGCCGTTTGCCTACCTGCACTTCCGCGCCGGGGGCATCACCACGTATGTGTTTGGCGGCGTGATGGCAGGCATCAGCTTTTTCTTGCTGAATAACGTATTTGGCTACATCGGCAACCTGCAAAACTGGCAGCCCTGGCTGACCGCTGCTGCACCGGGTTTGATTTATTCCATCCTCTCGCTAGCCGCATTTGGCTGGCTTGTTTTAAGGCGCTGAAATGCAACGTGCAGTGATTTTGTTTGCCCACGGCTCCCGTGACCCCCTCTGGCACCTGCCCATGCAGGCAGTAGCCGCCCAGGTAGCCGCCGACGACCCGCAGGTGCAGGTGGCGTGTGCCTTTTTGGAGTTGACCACGCCTGACTTGCCGACCGTAGCCGCGCAGCTAGTCGCCCAGGGTGCGCAGCAATTGACTGTGGTGCCCATGTTTCTGGGCGTAGGCCGGCACGTGCGTGAAGACCTGCCGGTACTGATGGACGGCTTGCGCCAGCAGCATCCGGGCGTCAACATCGTTTTGCAAGCGGCGGTAGGGGAAAATCCGCAACTGGTTGCGCTGCTGGCCAAGATCGCTTTAGAGCCCCCTGTATAGATGATTGAGGCATAATGAATTTCAAAGCTAGCTGAAATTCGATATGAACCTACACCAATTCCGCTTCGTCCAGGAAGCCGCCCGGCGCGGCCTGAACCTGACCGAGGCCGCTAAAGCCCTGCACACCTCCCAACCCGGTGTCTCCAAAGCCATCATTGAGCTGGAAGAAGAGCTGGGCGTGGAGATTTTTGCCCGCCACGGCAAGCGCCTTAAACGCATTACCGAACCGGGCCAGCACGTGCTCAGCAGCATCGAAGTCATCATGCGCGAGGTGGGTAACCTGAAGCGTATCGGCGAACAGTTCAGCGCGCAAGACAGCGGCACCCTGTCGATTGCCACCACCCACACCCAGGCGCGCTACGTGCTGCCGGTGCCGGTGGCCAAGCTGCGCGAGGCCTACCCCAAGGTCAACGTGAGCCTGCACCAGGGCGCGCCCGACCAGGTGGCCCGCATGCTGATCGACGAAGTGGCCGAAATCGGCATCGCCACTGAATCGCTGGCCAACTACACCGAACTGGTCACCCTGCCCTGCTACGAATGGCAGCATGTGATCGTCTTCCCGGCGAATCATCCCTTAGCCAAAAAAGAGCGCCTCACGCTGGAGGATATTGCGCAGGAGCCCATCATTACCTACCACCCTTCGTTCACCGGCCGGACCAAGATCGACCAGGCCTTTGCCGCCCGCAAGCTAGTGCCCCGCATCGCCCTGGAAGCCATCGACTCGGACGTGATCAAGACCTATGTGCGACTCGGCCTGGGCATCGGCATCGTGGCCGAAATGGCGGTGCGAGACGACGTGAATTCCGACCTGATCTCCCGCCCCGCCGGGATCTTGTTCGGCATCAACATCGCCCGCGTGGCCTTCAAGCGCAGCGCCTATTTGCGCAACTTTGTCTTCAAGTTTGCCGAGTTGCTGAGCGACCGGCTGGACCGGAATTTGGTAGCGCAGGCGATGTCTGGACACGTTAACGATTACGAATTGTGAAACTTTGCGGGACAGATCGCATGCTGCGCAGCAGACCAGCTCTGTCCTCAACGGATTAAATATGCGTACACCCCACATAGAAACCAAACTCCCCGCGGTCGGCACCACCATCTTCACCGTGATGTCGGCGCTGGCCGCCGAGCACAACGCGGTGAACCTGGGCCAAGGCTTTCCCGATTTCAACTGCGACCCGGCGCTGGTCCAGGCAGTCACCGAGGCCATGCAGCAGGGCCTGAACCAGTACCCGCCCATGCCCGGAATCCTGGCGCTGCGCGAGGCAGTTGCTGCAAAAATAGAAGCACTCCACGCCCGCAAATACAGCGCAGCCACCGAAATCACTATCACGGCCGGAGCCACCCAGGGCATCATCACCGCCATCCTGGCCGTGGTGCGCCCGAGTGACGAAGTCATCGTGTTGGAGCCTTGCTACGACAGCTACGTGCCCAACATCGAACTGGCCGGTGGCACGGCGGTGCGGGTGCCGCTGACACCCCACACGTTCCGTCCCGACTTCGACAAAATCGCCGCGGCCATCACGCCCCGCACCCGCGCCATCCTTATCAACTCGCCGCACAACCCCAGCGCCACCATCTGGTCGCAGGCGGACATGCTGGCACTGCAAGACCTGCTGGAACCCACCGAAGTACTGCTGATCAGCGACGAGGTGTACGAGCACATGGTGTTCGATGGCCGCCAGCACGAGAGCGCTGCCCGCTACCCCGGCTTGGCCGCGCGCGCTTTTATCGTCAGCAGCTTTGGCAAAACCTTCCACGTGACCGGCTGGAAGGTCGGCACCGTGGTGGCCCCCGCGCCGCTGATGGCCGAGTTCCGCAAGGTGCACCAGTTCAACGTGTTTACAGTCAACACGCCCGTGCAGCACGGGCTGGCGAAGTACCTGGCCAACCCCACGCCCTACCTGGAGCTGCCCGCGTTCTATCAGCGCAAACGCGACCTGTTCCGCGCCGGTCTGGAGCACACCAAGTTCAAGCTGCTGCCCAGCGAAGGCAGCTACTTCCAGTGCGTGGATATATCCGAGGTGACCGACCTGGGCGAGGCCGACTTCTGCCAGTGGCTGACAAAGGAAATCGGCGTGGCCGCCATTCCTCTGTCGGCCTTTTACGGCGATGGCTTCGACCAGCGTGTGGTGCGGTTTTGCTTTGCCAAGAAGGATGAGACCCTGCAGGCGGCGCTGGCGCGGCTGGCGCGGCTGTAAAAGAAAATGCTCCTGTTTTTGACATCAAAAACAGGAGCATACAGCGCAGGTTAGATATGCGCTAGAGCCCGATTAGAGCCCAAAAAAATGGCTCCAAAATCCCCAAATCAAGCCAAATAGTCGTGTACGACTTCGCCCATGCCGAGCGTCAGGTCGGCCACGTAGTGGATGGCCGAGATCACTTCCAGCACCGGTAGCCGGGCCACGTCCACCGTCACGTGCTGGAACAGCTCCAGCGCGGCGGGGCCGGTCCAGGCGCCTTTGACCTGGATGTCTTCCAGGTAGTAGCGCACCAGCTCCAGAATACGCGGGCCGCCGTCGACGTGCGGAATGATCTTCAGCATGTAGTTGGGGGCCAGCATGGCCTTGAGCACGGCATCTTTGTCGGCCTCTTTGTGCTTGTAGCCCATGGTGCCCACGGCGCAGCGCAGGCCGCGGCAGTCCAGCGTGCCCACCAGCACCTCACCCTCGTGGCTGATCTTGGGGCTAGCCAGCTTTTTGGGGAAACCCCAGAGCTCGCGGCCCCCGGCGATGGGCGCGTCGTCGTCCAGGTACATGGAATGCACGTAGCCGCCGTGGTCGCCATTCAGGCTGACCGGAATCACCTGGCCCGACTCGGTGTAGTCGCCAAAGCCGGTGGAGTCCGGCATACGGATGAACTCGTACTTGACGATGTTGTCGGTGACCACCAGCGGCTCGGGCACCACCGCCGCCAGCGCAGCCGGGTCGGTACGGTAGGTGATGACGATGTATTCGCGGTTGTAAAACCGGTACGGAGGCCGTGGAAAAGAAGGATTCGTCAACGGCATGGCGAATGCCTTGGCGCGCACATCTTCGATTTTCATGCTGCTGGCTCCTGCTTATTGGGCCGTCCAGCCACCGTCGTTAGCCCAGGCCACGCCGCGCACGTTGTCGGCTGCGGGCGAGCAGAAGAACACGGCCAGGCCGCCCAATTGCTCGGGGGTGGTGAACTGCAGCGAGGGTTCTTTTTCTTGCAGCAGCTCTTTGGTGGCCTGGGCCACGGGGATGCCTTCCTTGGCCGAGCGGTCATCAATCTGCTTTTGCACCAGCGGTGTCAGCACCCAACCGGGGCAGATGGCATTGACGGTGATGCCGGTGGTAGCGGTTTCCAGGGCCACCACCTTGGTCATACCCACAATGCCGTGCTTGGCGGCCACGTAAGCCACTTTTTGGGCCGAGCCGACCAGACCGTGGGCGGACGCAATGCTGATCACGCGGCCCCAGTTTTTGGCGCGCATACCCGGAATCACCAGGCGCGTGGCGTGGAAGGCCGCGCTCAGGTTGATGGCGATGATGGAATCCCACTTTTCGATGGGAAACTCTTCGATGGGGGCCACGTACTGGATACCGGCGTTGTTGACCAGAATGTCCACGCCGCCAAATTCGGCGTTGGCGTAGTCGATCATGGTGGCGATCTCGGCGGGCTTACTCATGTCCGCGCCGCTGTAGCCCACTTTGACACCCAGCGCCTCGACCTCGGCCTTGGGGCCGGCATGGTCGCCAAAGCCGTTCAGGATGATGTTGGCACCCTGTTTGGCCAGTTCCAGCGCAATGCCCAGACCGATACCGCTGGTGGAGCCGGTGACGAGTGCAGTTTTTCCGTTCAGCATGAGAGTAATCCTATGGTTGAGAAAGTTGAAACTGGGGAAACTATAGCGCTATGCGCCATGCCAGGCTGCATACAAAGGACTCTTTGCATTACTTCGCGTACGCCACAAATCACAGCGCGCGGATCGGCTTTTTGCGCCACACCCACCGGTAGTACGCAGTTTGCATCGCCAGCATGGCCAGAAACGCCACCGGGTAGGCCGCCCAAATGCCGTTCAGGCCGTAGATGCCGCTCAGCACCCAGGCCACCGGAATCTCCACCCCGGCAATCGCCAGCATGGTCAGCAGCGTGGGCACCAGCACCGTGCCGCTGGCGCGCATCAGGCCCGACAGCACCATCGACATGCCCATCACCACACTGCTCCACAGCATGATGTGCAGCAGGGTCTGCGCCATGTCCACCACCTGCGCATCGGTAATGAACAGCCCCAGAATGCTGCGCGAAAACACATAGCCCAGCAGCACCAGCGCGCCAGTCAGCAGCAGGTTCAGCCAGATGCCGGTGCGGGCAATCTGCCCCAGCGTGTGGCCGCGCCCCGCGCCAATCGCCTGGGCCCCCAGAATGGACGCAGTGATGGCGATCGAGATGGCGGGGAACTGCACGTACGAGACGATCTGGTTCACCGCGCCATAGGCCGCCGTGGCCTGCGAACCAAAGCGGTTCACCAGAAACAGCACCGCGATTTCGGCGATCGAGATGGTAATCATCGACAACCCAGTGGGCAGGCCAATGCGCAGCACCTTGGCCAGAATGGCCCGGTCGATGCGCAGATGCGGCCAGAAGCTGGCGTTGGGTGCCAGCACATGCTGCGTGCGGCGCAGCGACCAGGCCGTCCAGGCCATGGCCACCACAAAGCCGATGCCCGCGGCATAGGCACCGCTGGCCACGCCCATCTGCGGCAGGCCGCCCCAGCCGCGGATCAGCGCGGGCGTGACCAGCAGGCCAATGGCGGTTGAGATCAGCAGCGTCTTCAAAGGCGTGGTGGTGTCGCCCACGCCACGCAACATGGAGGTGACCAACAGGAAGGTAAACACGGCAGGAGCCGCCACCAGCATCACCCGCGCATAAGCCACCGCCCCGGGCAAGATGTCGGCCGGGGTGCCCAGTGCGCGCAGCAGGCCGGGGGTGAAGCCGCCGCCAAACACCGCCACCACCAGCCCGGCGCAGAGGCCCACCATCAGCGTGGTACCCGCCACCGCCTTGACGCGCTCCAGGTCCTTGGCCCCCCAGGACTGGCCGATCAGCACCGCCGCCCCGGCCCCCAGGCCGATCATGAAAGCAATCAGGAAAAACAGCACCGGAAAGAAGGCCGACACCGAGGCCATGGCCCCCACACCCAGCATCTGGCCCAGGTAGATGTTGTTGACCGTGCCCGACAGCGCCTGCAGGAAATTGCTGGCAATCATCGGCACCAGAAATGCCAGGTACACCTTCCACAGCGGCTTGGGCGCGGAGGTGGCGGCGGCAGAAAGCACGCGGCTCATGCCTGCCACGCCTCGGCCAGGATGTTGTGCAGATGGGCTTGCACGTCCACCGGCCAGTCGGCGATCCGTACAATGAACCCGGCCAGGTCATGGGCAAACAGTGCCCGGCTTGCCTCTTCAAAGCCATGCAGGTGGCCCGCCATGGTGGACATGAATTTGTACGCCACCTCGGTAGTGCGCCGCAACTGGTCCTTGGCCTGCAACTGGCGCTGCGCCAGCTCCACCAGTTTGCGCAATGCCACCGATGCGCCACCCGGCTGCGTGGCCAGCCATTCCCAGTGGCGTGGCAGCAAAGTGACCTCGCGGGCCACCACGCCCAGCTTGGGGCGGCCGGGACCGCGGGGTGCCTCCGTCTCGGGTGCAGGTACGTCCACGGCATCGGGCGGGGCCAGGGCATCCAGCGCCTGCGCCTGCCGGTCCAGCCGGGCCGTAAACACCTCCAGCGGGCCGCGCCAGTCCAGCTCGATGGTCTCGCTGCTGGCATCCGCGAAGAGCAGCAGAGGCTGCGGTGCCGGGCTGTCTGCGGCCAAGTCGGCCGCCACTTTGGCACGCGGTGCCACGTCGCGCAGCGTGCCTGTGGCAATGCAGCGATCGCCTTCAAAGGCGGTACAGGGAGTGTCCAACCAAGCCATAATTTTATCCGGGTTAAAAATAATAGGCGAATTTTACCCGGATATAAAATAACGTAGTTTAAATCCGGGTAAAAATAAAATACCCGGCAAAATCCCTTGGAGAAATTTATAAAAAATAAGCCGCTTGCGCATATTTCCTCTACGCCAGTAGCTATCAAAATAGAAGCGCCCTAGCCCAGCTGCGCCCAGGCTTTGTCCAGCCGTTTCACGCTGATGGGCTGCGGGGTTTTCAGCTCTTGGGCGAAAAAGCTCACGCGCAGCTCTTCCAGCAGCCAGCGGAATTCCTGCATGCGCGCATCGGCCACGCCCTTGCGCTCGGCCACCAGCCGCCAGTAGCGTTGCTCTTGCGGGCGCAGCTCCAGCATGCGGGCGGCATCGCGGGCCGGGTCGGCGCGGTACTTGTCCAGCCGGGCGGTGATGGCCTTGAGGTAGCGGGCGGTGTGCTGCAGCGCGGGCCAGGGGGTTGCGGCCAGAAAGCGCCTCGGCGTCAGGCGGGCGAGCTGCTGAGCGGCATCGGCCGTGGCCTCGGGGGCGTTCTTGGTGTCCTTGATCTTGCGGGCAGCGGTGCCGTACTCGGTGAGCACCGTCAGCGCCAGGCGGGCCACTTCGTTGGCGATCAGGGTCAGGCGGCCCCGGCCTTCGTCGATGCGGCGCTTGAAGGCGAACTCATCGGTGGGCAGGGGGTCGAGCAGAAAGGCCCGGTCCAGCGCCACGTCGATGATTTGCGCGCGCAGCTCCTCGATGGTGCCGCCGCCCGAGCCGTCGGCGTTCTTGCCCACCTGCATGTAAACCACAGCCATTTTTTGCAAGTCGGGGATGTTTTTTTCCAGGTACTTCAGCGCGTCCTTGATTTGCAGCGAAAACAGGCGGCGCAGGCCTGCGCGGTGCTTGGCGGCTGCCACTTCGGGCTCGTCAAAGACTTCGATGGTGACGGCATCCCCCGCGTCGATCAGGCCGGGGTAGCCGATCAGCGTCTGGCCACCTTTCTGGATTTCCAGCAGCTCAGGCAGCTCGCCAAACGTCCAGGCGGTGTAGCGCTGGTGGGCGGGTGTGGCGGGTTTTGCTTCTTTTTTAATAGCTGTTTGCGCAGGTACCGCATGGGCTAGAGGCTGATTTTCTTTCAAAACGGGCGCAGCTGCATTTTGGGCCATCTTCAACCCCGCCAGCGCCTGGAAGGCCCCACGCGCCTGCGCGCCCAGCTCGGCCTTCAGCGCGCCCAGGTTGCGGCCGGTGCCGAGCTGGCGTCCATGCTCGTCCACCACGCGAAAGTGCATGAACATGTGCGGGCTCAGCATGTCGGCCTTGATGTCGGCGCGGGCGATGTCCAGCGAGGTGGCGGCGCGCACCAGCTTCAGCACCGCATCCACCAGCGGGCCGTGGCCGAATATCTCGGGCGTGTTCAACGTCTCGGCCATGGTGCGGGCGGTTTCGGGCAGCGGCACCAGGCGCGAGCGCGGGCGCTGGTGCAGGGTTTTGATGAGGGCCTGCACCTTGTCTTTGAGCATGCCGGGCACCAGCCACTCGCAGCGCTCGTCATTCACCTGGTTCAGCACAAACAGCGGCACGGTGACGGTCAGGCCGTCTTTGGCATCGCCCGGCTCGTGCAGATAGGTGGCCGCGCAGTCCACACCGCCCAGGCGGATGGTCTTGGGGAACGATTGCGTGGTGATGCCTGCGGCCTCGTGGCGCATCAGCTCCTCGCGGGTCAGCAGCAGGAGTTTGGGGTTGTGCTGCAGCGCCTCCTTGTACCAGCGCTCGAAACTGGCACCCCCGTACACATCGGCGGGCAACTGCTGGTCGTAGAAGGCGTAGATCAGCTCATCGTCTACCAGCACGTCCTGGCGGCGGGCCTTGTGCTCCAGGTCTTCCACCTGCTTGATGAGCTTGAGGTTGGCCTCCAGGAACGAAAACTTGCAGTCCCACTGGCCCTGCACCAGGGCCTCGCGGATGAAGATCTCGCGTGCGCCCACCGGGTCCACCCGGCCAAAGTTGGCGCGGCGGCCGCTGTAGATGACGATGCCATACAGCGTGGCCCGCTCCAGCGCGGTGACCTCGCTAGCCTTCTTTTCCCAGTGCGGGTCGAGCAACTGCTTTTTGAGCAAATGGCCCGCCACCTGCTCCACCCACTGCGGCTCGATGCCTGCAATGCCGCGGCCAAACAGGCGCGTGGTTTCCACCAGCTCGGCCACCACGATCCAGCGGCCCGGCTTTTTGCGCAGGTGCGCGCCGGGGTGGCGGTGGAACTTGATGCCGCGCGCGCCCAGGTACTCGGTCTGCGCGACCTCGTCGCCCTCGGTCTTCCAACCGATGTTGCCCAGCAGACCGGACAACATGGACAAGTGGATTTGCTCGTAGCTGGCCGGGGCGGCGTTCAAGCGCCACTTGTGCTCGGCCACCACGGTGTGCAGTTGGCTGTAGATGTCGCGCCACTCGCGCACGCGGCGGATGTTGACGAAGTTCTGCCGCAGCAGTTGCTCGTACTGGCGGTTGCTGAGCTTGTGTGAAGGGGGATTAATAGGGGTCAGAACCCCATTATTTAATGGGGTTCTGACCCCTATTCTTTCACCCCGCGCATCGTTGATCCACTTCCACAGGTTCAGGTAGCCGCTGAACTCGCTGCGGTCGTCGTCGAACTTGGCGTGCGCCTGGTCGGCCTGGGCCTGCATGTCCATGGGGCGGTCACGCACGTCCTGCACACTCAGGGCGCTGGCAATCACCAACACCTCGTCCAGCGCCTGCCGGTCGCGGGCTTCCAGAATCATGCGGCCCACGCGGGGGTCCAGCGGCAGCTTGGCCAGCTCTTTGCCCATGCCGGTGAGCTCATTCACATCGTCCACCGCGCCCAGCTCGTTGAGCAGCTGGTAGCCGTCGGCAATGGCTCGGCTGGAGGGGCGCTCCAGAAACGGAAAGTCGTCCACCACGCCCAGGTGCAACGACTTCATGCGCAGAATCACACCCGCCAGCGAGCTGCGCAAAATTTCGGGGTCGGTAAAGCGCGGGCGACCGTTGAAGTCCACCTCGTCATACAGCCGGATGCAGATGCCGTTGGCCACCCGCCCGCAGCGCCCGGCGCGCTGGTTGGCAGAGCTTTGGCTGACAGGCTCCACCAGCAGTTGCTCCACCTTGCTTCTAAAACTGTAGCGCTTGATGCGCGCTGTACCTGCGTCGATCACGTACCGGGTGCCGGGCACGGTGAGCGAGGTCTCGGCCACGTTGGTGGCCAGCACGATGCGGCGGTCCCCGTGGTTGTCAAAAATGCGGTCCTGCTCGGCCGGGCTCAGGCGGGCAAACAGCGGCAGCACCTCGGCGCTGCGGTACAGCGGCTGGTGGCTTACGTGCTTGCGCAAGTGGTCGGCGGCCTCGCGGATTTCACGCTCGCCGGGCAAAAAGATCAGGATGTCGCCCGCGTTATGCGGGTCACGCCAGAGCTCGTCAACGCCATCAGCAATCGCGTCGTTCAGCCCGTATTCACGGCTTTCCTCGAAGGGCCGGTACCGCTGTTCCACCGGGAACATCCGCCCCGACACCATGATGACCGGCGCGGGGCCCTGGCGCGATTCGAAGTGCTTGGAGAAGCGGTCTGCATCGATGGTGGCGGAGGTGACGATCACCTTCAAATCCGGCCTGCGCGGCAAAATCTGCCGCAGGTAGCCCAGCAAAAAGTCGATGTTCAGGCTGCGTTCGTGCGCCTCGTCGATGATCAGTGTGTCGTAGGCCTGCAGCAAAGGGTCGGTCTGCGTCTCGGCCAGCAAAATGCCGTCGGTCATCAGCTTCACCGAGGCATCGCGCCCCAGCCGGTCCTGGAAGCGCACCTTGAAACCCACCACATCGCCCAGCGGGGTTTTAAGCTCTTCCGCAATCCGCTTGGCCACCGAACTGGCGGCAATCCGCCGCGGCTGGGTGTGGCCGATGAGATGGCCGCGCGCGCCGGGATGGTTCAGCTTGCCACGTCCCATGGCCAAGGCAATTTTGGGTAACTGGGTGGTTTTGCCGGAGCCGGTTTCGCCACACACAATGACAACCTGGTGCTGGGCAATGGCCTCCGTGATCTCGTCGCGCTTGGCGGATACGGGCAGGGATTCGGGGAACTCGATTTTCAACATAGGGGGGGATTATCCGGGTGCGCTGGTGTCGCCAGGGTTGCGGTGCACATCACCAGCGCCGCACTGAATATGACACCGTCACAAAAATGACATGTTTGCCCTCTAGCATGCTGCACTCGCACCTTATATGTATACAAAATATAACGAGGTGATTTAAAAAACACCGAAAGCCTGCTGCATGCGTATCGAAACGCGACTCACCCTCTCCCTGGCGTTTTGCCTCTGCCTTGGCTTGGCGATATCGGCCTATATTTCTTTCCAGCTGGAGTCACGCCAAGCCAAAGAAGAGGTTCAGCAAAAAGCAGACATGTTGCTCGAAACCGGCCTGGCCGTGCGGGCCTATACCTCGGACGAGATCGCCCCTGTCTTGCAACTGCTACAAGGCAGCGCGGGCTTCAACGTCCAGCAGGTGCCCTCGTTTTCTGCACAGAACGCGATTGGCAGGCTGGGCAAAAAATACCCCGACTACCAATACCGCGAGCCTTCGCTCAACCCCACCAACGTCAAAGACCGCGCCAATGACTGGGAAGTAGGTCTGGTGCGGCAATTCCAGTCCAAAGACACGCTGAAAGAGCTGAGTGGAGAAATCGGCGAAGGCCCGGACAAACGCTTTTACGTGGCGCGCCCCATCCGCTTGAACAACCCCGCCTGCCTGCAATGCCACAGCACGCCAGCGGCAGCCCCCGCAGCCATGGTGGCCAAGTACGGCAGTGTCAATGGCTTCGGCTGGAAACTGGGCGATGTGGTGGCGCTACAGGTGGTGGAGGTGCCCAGCCAACCGGCAGAAAAGAAGGCCTTCCGAAGCGTGTTGACCACCGTGGGCTCTTTGGCCTGCGTGTTTGTGCTGTCTGCCGCCGTCTTCCTGCTGCTGCTACGCCGCCATGTCACCCACCCGCTGGAACGCTTGACGCAGACGGCCAACGCCATCAGCGTCAGTGGGCAGGCCCAGGAAGCCTTGGCACCGGCCGAGGCAGGACAGTTCTCTGAGCTCCACGAAGCCATTGTTCGACTCAAAACCAGCATTGACTCGGCCCTGAAACGCATCGCGGCCTTTAGCAAGCCAGACGACACTGCGGGCAAATAAGCCATGTGGACATTGATCGTGATGGCGCTGGCATCCATCTTGTGGCTGGTGGTGTTTACCGCAGCCCCGGGCGTCGACGCCATGCCGGATGCATTCAGCATCCACACCCTGCACCTGGTGGCCATGGGATTGACCGCGCTGGGCTGTGCACAGCTGCTGCAACGCCTTTTGAGCTAC
This sequence comes from Rhodoferax sp. RT5P35, assembly GCF_056521385.1. Taxonomy (NCBI): domain Bacteria; kingdom Pseudomonadati; phylum Pseudomonadota; class Betaproteobacteria; order Burkholderiales; family Comamonadaceae; genus Rhodoferax; species Rhodoferax sp. RT5P35. The sequence goes on from NZ_JBWMAX010000012.1 coordinate 77,911, forward strand.
GCATTCTTCACCACGCCATCCGGGCGCGGGTTGGCCAGCTCGGACCTGATTCGCTCGGTAATGAACGCGACGCTCTACCTCGTCACCGGCATGCTGTTCCTGCGCTTCGGGCTGGGCCTGGACGTCACCAACGTGCTGGCCACCTCCGCACTGCTGACCGTCATCATGGGCTTGGCGTTGCAGCCCACCCTGGGGCACCTCTTCTCAGGCCTATCGATTGAGCTGGAACGGCCTTTGCGCGTGGGCGACTACGTGCGCCGGGACGAGCTGGAAGGGCGCGTCGTGTCCCTCAGTTGGCGCTCTGTTTCGTTAGAGACAGACCGGGGCACCCTGCTGATCATGCCCAACGCGGAATTCACCAGCCGCTCGGTAGAAATCATCCGCGCCAGCCAGGCTGCACGCCACCAGATCGTCTTCCACATGGTCAGCGGCTGCTCGCCCAGCCTGGTGCACAAGCTGGCCATGGAGGTGCTGCGCAGCGATATCGTCGGCATCGAACCAACGCCCGCCCCCAGCGTCATCATCCTGGGCACCGATCCCGCCACGGGCACCCTGCGCTTTGCAGCACGGTTTTTTACCCGCAACTTCTTTGACCGCGCCCGCATTGGCTCGCTGTTCATAGAGCGATTGTGGTTTGCGCTGTCCCGCGAGGGGCTCACCTACCCGCAAAGGCCGGTGCTGGACTGGACCAGCGAAGACCCCTCGAACTACCTGAGCCTGAAAAACGGCGACCGCGAAGCCACCGCGCCGACCGAATACAGCCCGCCCGGCGATGCCCGTCCCTCCCCAGGGACCTACCGCCCCTCCAGCGGTGCGGCGGTGCAGACGCTGGTGCGGCAACATATGGCAGAACTACCCGCCCCGCTTCAGGAAGCCCTGCTGGCGGCCGGCCGTATGCAACGCTATGGCCCCGCAGAGCTGTGCAAAAGCGGCCTCGCGGGCCTCCTGATTCAAGGAACGCTCTTCGACGACCGCCTACCCGACGCTAACCAGCGCCAGCGCGACCTGGCAGCCTTGCGCTCGCAAGTAGCGACAGACCCCACGCCGGCCAACGCATCGGTGCGCATGCCAGCCGAGAACTTCAACCTCTTTGTGCACCGAGGCGCACTCGCCATAGGCCCTCTTGCCCACAGCCTCTGCCTGCGCATTTCCGCCTACACCGACGACCTGAGCCTGGCGCATGAAGCTTTTGCCGACGCCATCCACAACGGCGAACGCAAAAAGGCATTCATGGAACAAATGCCCCCGCAAAGCAAGATTCGCCTGGAAGCAGGCGCCTGGTTCGGCTGGTCCCGCATGCTCGGGCTGGAAGACCTGGCGCACCGCTGCAGCGCAGCGGAAGAATGCGCCGTGTTCGTCTGGACCCAAGCCGACTTACGGCCCCTGCTGGCGCAAGCCACGGCCCAAGAGCTACAGGCATTCAGCCAGTTTTTGCAAAAACGCAGCCCGGCCTGCGAAGTGCTGACCAGCACGCATCTACAGGCCTGGGCCGCCAACACCTGAAGCTGGGTAGCAGCGGCACCAAAACATTGGGTCGTCGCGCCAGGCAGCAGTGGAGGCGGAGGCGATACTGCGATAAACAGCGCATCGCCCTATGTCCCTGATCAATCAACTCCTGCCAAGCTACCAGTTCAGTGAAAAACACCAGCTGCTGACCCGCGCCGCGCCTGCCGCTTTGCTGGATGCAGCGCTGCAGCCCGGCGTGACCGACGACCCGTGGATGCGCCGATTCATCCAGCTGCGCGAGCTGCCTGACCGTGTGTGGGGCGCCCTGGGTGGGAGCAGCGGACTGCAGCAAAAGCCTGCATTTGGCATGCACAACTTCACGCCGCTAGGCCGCAACGGGGACCTGGAGGTTGCCGTAGGCCTGGTAGGCAAGTTCTGGCAAGCCGACTACGGCCAGGCCCGGATCGCCGACGCCGACGCATTCACCCAATTTGCCGAGCCCGGCGTGGCCAAGCTGGTACTGAACTTCAGTACCGAGGCGGCAGAAGATGGATGCACCTGGCTACGCACCGAAACTCGGGTGTTCTGCAACGACGGGGCCTCTTTGCGGCGGTTTACGCCGTATTGGTGGTTGATTCGGCCGGTGAGTGGGTTGATACGGATGCGGCTGTTGAGGCGGATTCGGGATGTGGCTGAAAGTAGATAAAAGTTTCCTTTAACTAATAATTCACGCATCTACCGCTGATATAAATTTGACAGTCAAACGCGCGCAATTGAACAAATTTTTTATAAATGAATCTGCTGCTCAATACCGCCTTGACTTGCAATGTAGATTGCATTTTTGGTATATCCAGCCTTCTAGATGCTGTACGACATGAACAATATCTGCCGCAATTGCCATTTCCTTTCTAAAGAGCATCGTAGTTCTGATGGGAACATCATGACTTTTGCTCTCTCGAATGATGATCGAAAAAGAATCGAAGCCAACTCAGATGAAGCCATCCCAAATCACTACGCCTTAAATTGCCACATGGGCATTTGGGATGAAGGTGTTTCTGGCTCAAAACCGGAGAGATCAATTGTCATTAACCAAACACCAAGAAAAAACAGCTGCTTTTTCTTTCCATACCACCCTGCAATGCTTTACAGCGCCGCAAAGGAACTACAAAAACGGCAGTCTGATAATGAGCAACTCAAAAGATCCAACTTATATACGCGAATAGGACTTTGGGTCGCAGCTGGCGCGCTAGCAACAAACGCGGTAGTCGAGCTAGTCAAATCCCCAGTACTTTCAATCACTGCAAAGGTCGTGGCAAAGCTGTTCAAATAAATCACGTTAACTGCGGCGCAACAGCCCAGCACGTGTATGCAGAACTAAACCGTTAGAGCGCCACGCAGCCGTTCCCCCATCCCCTCCGGCTGCGTCCACCCCACCCGCACCTCCGGTGTCCCATGCCAATCCGCGCAGCGCTGGATCGCCTCGGCCACCGCCCGCACTGCCGCGTCGCTGAGCTTGCCCCCCTCTTCAAGAAACAGCGCCTTCACCTCAAACACCCCCTGCGCCCGGTGCGCCTTGGCGTCCAGCCGCCCGATCAGCGCGCCGCGGTGCAGGATGGGCAGCACGAAGTAGCCGTAAGTGCGTTTTTCTTCGGGCGTGTAGCACTCGATGCGGTAGTCAAAGCCCCACAGAGCGGAAGCGCGTTCGCGGTCCCACACCACCGGGTCGAAGGGCGACAGCAGGGTGGTGTGGGTGGCGCGAAGCTGGCCTGCGGCGGCTTTCTCTAAAAGCTCGGCGTGCTGTTGGTGCACGTAGCCGGGGGCCGTCCAGCCCTGCACTTGCACTCGCTGCACCAAGCCTTGCGCCACCAGAAACTCCAGGTCGGCATCCTTGAGGCGCGGCTTTTGGCGGAAGTAGTCGTGCACCCAGCGGGCCTGGGTGATGCCCAGGGCAAGGATGGCTTTCTCGATAAAGCCGGTATGTACCTCGGCGGCTGCGGGCAGCACGGCATCGCTGAGATGGGGATGCACGCGGTGCGCCAGGTCGTAGACGCGCTGGAAGCTGTCGCGCCGGGCCACCATCAGCTCGCCACTGGCAAACAGGGCCTCGAGCCAGCGTTTCTCGTCCTTGCGGTCCCACCAGCCGCCGCTGGTTTTGCCGTCGGTGCGGGCGAACGCGGAGGACTTGACCGGGCCATTGGTGACTATATGGGCCAGCAGCGCATCGAGATCGGTGCGCTGGCGGGCCTGGACGGCCTGTCCGTTCACCAAGCCCCAGTGGCGGCGGGTACCCTGGTTGTAGCTGCGGTGCAGCAGCAGGTCTTCCACCGGCGCAAAGCAGGCCTCGTGCGCCCAGGTTTCGAATAACTGGCCGTTGGACAGGGCCGCGTCCAGCCAGGCCTGTGGATACGTCCCCAACCGCGAAAACAGCACCAGGTAGGGGCTGCGCGCCACCACGCTGATGGTGTCGATCTGCAGCAGTTGCATGCGCTGGATGCACTGGCGCAGGTCCCATGGCGTGGCTTTGCGGCGCGGCGTGGTGAGCAGGCCCTGGGCGGCCAGGTGCAGGTTGCGGGCTTGGGTGAGGGTCAGCATGGTGAGCAGTCTAGTCTGCTACATATTTAATAGCTAATTGCGCAAGTAGCGTATGCGCTAGAGCCATAAAATTCTTAAAAACCTGAGACTTGAAACACCTGCTTACCGCTTCCATTGCTGCACCGCAACAAGCCCTTTTATACTGCGGAAAACCCTGCTCTATGACCTTACGCGCCTCCTTTCGCCAACTGCTGCTGTTCGCCTTCGTGCTGATCGCGCTGCTGCTGGGCGCGGTATCGCTAAGCGGTTTGCAGGCGCTGCAAGGCGTGCTGGCGCAAAGCCGCGAGGCCGGGCAGCAAAGCATCCAACTCAACCTGTCCACCCGCGGCCTGGCCGAGCGCAGTACTGACATGGAACGGGCCGCCCGCCAGTACCTGGTGCTGGGCGACGACGCTGTGCGCCAGCGCTTTGACGATGCCGCCAACCAGGCCCAGGCGCTGCTCTTGCCGCTGGGCCAGTACCCGCCCACGGCCACTTTGGCCCAGCAGTGGCTGGCCTCGGTGGTGCGGGTGCGCAGCCAGTTGGCCGACGGGCGGCTGGCCCTGGCGGCACGGGGCGACGCGGTGGCAACCGAATTCCGCACGCTGGAGGGCATCTCTCGCGGGCTGACGCTGCAGGTGCAGCAAAGCATTGCCGAGCACAACCAGGAAGTGCAAGACGCGCTGGAAGACCAACGTAGCCGCCAGGTGCAGCAGGTGCTGGTGGCCATCGTGGCGGCGGCGGCGGCGGCGCTGGCTTTTGGGCTGTGGCTGACCCAGCCGCTGCGCCACCTGGGCCGGGCCATTGTGGCGCTGGGCGAGGGGCGGCTGGACGCGCCGGTAGTCATCCGCGGCCCGTCCGACCTGGCCAGCCTGGGCCGCCAGCTGGACTGGCTGCGCCTGCGCCTGACCGAGCTAGACGAAGACAAGGCCCGCTTTTTGCGCCACACCTCACACGAGCTCAAAACCCCGCTGGCCGCCCTGCGCGAAGGCGTGGCCCTGCTGCACGAGGGCGTGGGTGGCACGCTGGGTGCAGAGCAGGCCGAAATCGTCGCCATCCTGCAGCACAACACCGGCGTGCTGCAGCAGCAGATTGAAGACCTGCTGCGCTACAACGCCGCCGCCTTCGATGCCCGGCAGTTGCAGCGCCGCCCCACGCTGCTGTACGGCCTGGTGGAAGGCGTGGTGCAGGCCCAGCGCCTGAGCTGGCAGGCCCGCGGCCTGGCCGTGGTGGTGGAAGGCGATGCTACGCTGAGCCACCCGGTAGACCCCGAGCGGCTGGGGATGGCGCTGGGCAATCTGCTGTCGAATGCCATCCGGTTCAGCCCGGCGGGCGGGCGCATCCGCTGGTGGGTGGGCCTGCTGGGCAGTGCCGAAGAGCGGTACATCGCCCTGCAAATCAACGACGACGGCCCGGGCATCGCCGCCGCCGACCGCGAACACATCTTCGACCCGTTTTACCGAGGCAGCACCCAGCCGCCCCCTGACAGCACCGGCAACGGTACCCCCCCACCGCGCGGCAGCGGCATCGGCCTGGCCATCGTGCGCGAGCAGGTCGCCGCCCACGGCGGGCGGGTGCTGCTGCTGGCCGATGCAGGCGGTGCCTCATTCCGCATACTTTTACCCCTGGATGCCTCCCATGCCTAAATGTTTACCCGGTGTTTGCGCCACCAGCCTGCGGGTCAGCCTGTTGGCTAGCCTCTTGGTACTGGCCGCCTGCGCCAGCCCGCCGCCCCCGGCGGTGCCGGATGCCCCGCGCCCGGCACCGCCGGCCCATGCCCCGCCTGCACCCCCGCCGCCGGTCGTGCTGCCACCGCCGGTGCCTCCCACGCCCGACCCGGTGGACCAGGCTGGGCGCGAGCTGCTGCGCTGGCAGGACCAGTTGCGGCAAACGGCCCCAGACGTGCTGCCCGCGGTAGCCGCCCGCGTTGCCTCCGAACCCGCCACCCCGGCCAGCGCGGTGCACCTGGCCCTGGTCTGGCTGCAGACCCGTGTTCCCGGCGATGCCGCCCGGGCGCTGGCCCAGTTGGAAGCCGTGCAAACCTCTGCCGACCCCGCCGCCCAGCCCTGGGCCGACTGGGTGCGGCTGCTTACCGCCCGCGCCACCGAGCAAAAGCGCCAGGACGAGCAGCTCAACCGCCAGGCCCAACAGCTACGCGACAGCCAGCGCCGCATCGACCAGCTCACCGAGCAGCTTGAAGCCCTGAAGGCCATCGAGCGCTCGCTGGCGCCCCGCAACGGCGCAGGCAAAACGCCATGAGCCCGGCCCGGTTACCAAGTGTCCAGAGTGCACAGAGTGCCCAGATTCTGGTGGTCGATGACGATGCAGACATGCTGCGCCTGCTGTCGCTGCGCCTGGGCGCGGCCGGCCACCAGGTCACGGCTGTGGCCAGCGCCGAAGCCGCCCTGGCCCGGCTAGAAATGCTGCGGCCCCAGCTGGTGCTGAGCGATGTGCGCCTGCCCGGCATGGACGGCCTGGCCCTGTTCGACGCGGTGCAGGCCCGGCTACCCGGCCTGCCGGTGATTCTGCTCACGGCCCACGGCAGCATCCCCGACGCGGTGGATGCCACGCTGCGCGGGGTGTTCAGCTACCTGACCAAGCCGTTTGATGGGCAGGAGCTACTGGCTGCGGTAAGCCGGGCGCTGGCGGTATCGGCCACGGCGCGGCCTCTGCCGGGCTCGGCGGGCGAGGCCTGGCGCGAAGACATCGTCAGCCGGTCTGCGGTGATGGACGAGGTGCTGGCCGAGGCCCGGCTGGTCGCGCCCAGCGATGCATCGGTGCTGATCCGCGGCGAAAGCGGCAGCGGCAAGGAGCTGCTGGCTCGCGCCATCCACCGCGCCAGCCCGCGCGCCCACGGCCCGTTTGTGGCGGTGAACTGCAGCGCCATCCCCGAGGCGCTGCTGGAGTCCGAGCTGTTTGGCCACGTCAAGGGCGCGTTCACCGGCGCGGTGGCGCACCACCGCGGCCTGTTCCAGAGCGCCCACGGCGGCAGCCTGTTTCTGGACGAGATTGGCGACATGCCGCCTGCCCTGCAGGTCAAGCTGCTGCGCGTGCTGCAAGAGCGCCAGGTGCGGCCCGTGGGGGCGCAGCAGTCCATCGACGTGGACGTGCGCATCGTCTCGGCCACCCACCGCGACCTGGAGGCCGCGCTGGCCAGCGGCGACTTCCGCGAAGACCTGTACTACCGCCTCAACGTGGTCACCCTCACCCTGCCGCCGTTGGCCGAGCGGCGCGAAGACATTGCCCTGCTGGCCCAGCACTTTTTGCAGCGCCTGGCCAGCAAGTACCACAAGCCGCTCAAAGGCTTTGCGCCCGATGCCCTGGGCCAGCTGTCCACCGCCGCCTGGCCGGGCAATGTGCGGCAATTGCACAACGTGGTGGAGCAGGTCTGCGCACTGTGCAGCACGCCGCTGGTGCCGCTGGCCCTGGTGCAGCGCGCGCTGCGTGTGCCCACCGTGGAGGTGCTGGGTTTTACCGAAGCCCGCAACCGCTTCGAGCGCGACTACCTGGTGGGCCTGCTCAAGCTCACCGACGGCCAGGTGGCCGATGCCGCCCGGCTGGCTGAGCGCAACCGCACCGAGTTCTACCGGCTGCTGCAAAAGCATGGGCTGACACCGGGGCTGTTCCGTGGCGATGCGGGCCCCGAGTCGCAAAACGGCGACCTCCCGGAGCCGCCTGTCGCCCGCTAGCGACAACGGGTTTTCCCTTGGCCATCAAGCACTTACGACCTGCGGACGGGGCTGGTTGCCGGAGCCTGTCGCCATTCAGCGACGCATCACAGGCCTCTACATCTTGCTACACATGCAAAAAATAGGCTAAGTGCTTGATCTGCATAGTTTTTTCGTGATGGCCTAGGGTTTGCACTAGGTTTGGACATGCAATGTCTGAACCGCTCCCTGGCCGCGATAGTGCTGGCCATTCCGTTGGTCGCACTTTCGTCCACGCCACCCACTGACTTCGACTCTGTGGGCGAACGCGCCCGCACCCTGGCCGCCCAGCCCTACAGCCCCGTGCCCAGCCGCACGCCGGATGTGCTGCGCAAGCTCACCTACGACCAGATGCGCGACATCCGCTTCAAGCCCGAGCAAGCGGCTTGGCGCGCCGAGCAACTGCCGTTCGAGCTGATGTTCTTCCACCTGGGCAAGTACCAGATAGAGCCGGTGCGCCTGCACGAGATCACCCCGGACGGTGAGCGCCCCTACACCTTCAACCCCAAAGACTTCAGCTACGGTGCCAACACCCTGCAGCCCGCCACCTGGGGCGATATCGGCCACGCGGGTTTCCGCGTGCACTACCCGCTGAACAACCCGGCCTACAAAGACGAGCTGGTGGTGTTCCAAGGGGCCAGCTACTTCCGTGCGCTGAGTGCCGGACTGCACTACGGGCTGTCTGCCCGTGGTCTGGCGGTGGATACAGCGGGCGGCGGGCCGGAAGAATTCCCCCGCTTCACCGACTTCTGGATCGAGCGCCCCAAAATCGGTGCCACCTCCATGACCGTGCTGGCCCTGCTGGACTCGCCCCGCGTCTCCGGTGTCTACCGCTTCGAGATCGAGCCGGGCACCACGACGCGCATGACCGTCAAGGCCCGGCTGTACCTGCGCGACACGCCCAAAAACCCCATCCGCACCCTCGGCATCGCCCCGCTGACCAGCATGTTCAGCTTTGGCGAAAACCAGCCCAGCCGCACCGACTTCCGCCCTGAGGTGCACGACTCCGACGGCCTGATGCTGGCCAGCGGCGAAGGCGAATGGCTGTGGAGGCCCCTGCAAAACCCGCGCAGCCCGCTGGTCACGTCTTTCACCACCCGCGCACCCAAAGGCTTTGGCCTGATGCAGCGCGACCGCAGCTTCGCCAGCTATGAAGACACCGAGGCAAGCTACGAGCGCCGCCCCTCGGCCTGGGTCACGCCGCTGGGCGACTGGGGCGCAGGCCGGGTCGAGCTGGTGCAACTGCCCACACCCGATGAAACCCACGACAACATCGTCGCCTACTGGGTACCCGCCACCCTGCCCGCTCCCGGCCAGCCGCTGGACATCGCCTGGCGCGTGGACTGGCAGGGCGATGCCCAGCAACGCCCACCCCAAGCCTGGGTAGCGCAAACCCGCGTCGGCCACAGCTTTGCCCCACTGGCCAAGAACGAGCAGCAGTACATCGTGGACTTCACCGGCCCGGCCCTGCCCAGCACCGGTGAACTCAAGGCCGTAGCTAGCGCCAACAGCAATGGCCGCATCACCGAATCCAACGTGTACCGCGTCGAAGCTACCGGCGCCTGGCGCATGGCCCTGCGCGTACAAACGCTGAACCCTGCGCAACCGGTGGAGTTGCGCGCCTTTCTTACAGCCCCTTCCAGCACTGGCCCCCAAACGGTCAGTGAGACATGGACCTACATCCAGGTTGCCCCATGAACCACACCTCCTACTCCGCCACCCCCTCCGGTATGCCCCCCATCCAGCGCGGCTCCATGCGGGCGCAAGCCTGGCTAGGCCTGGCCGGTCGCCTGCGCGGCCAGCAAGCCCCTGCCGATGCGCCCTGGCGCGCCAGTGCCGCCCGGCACCAGGGCCAAGCCCCCGCCTGGGAAGCCGCAGCCCAGCAGCGCCGCCATTGGCTGCTGTTCTGGATCGCCAGCGCCACCGTGTTTGCCACCGCCCTGCTGTGGCGCGCCCAGCCGGGGGCGGGCAGCGATGTGTTGCTGGCCACGCAACTGGGTTTGTTTGCACTGCTGTTTGCCTGGGTGTCTGCGGGAACGGTGACGGCCGTGATGGGCTTTTGGGTCACCCTGCGCGGCGACCCGCATGCGCTGTCGGCACGCAGCGCGGCCCACACCGTGCTGCCACCGGATGCACGCACCGCCGTCATCATGCCGATCTGCAACGAAGATGTGGCCACCGTGTTTGCCGGGCTGCGCGCCACTTGCGAGTCGCTCAGCACCTCCGGTGCCGAGCGCTTGTTTGATGTGTTTGTGCTGTCCGACAGCAACGACCCCGCCCTGCGCGCTGCCGAGCTCACCGCCTGGCAGGCCCTGCGCGAGCAGCTCGCCAGTGCGGGTAGCCCACTGCGCGTGCACTACCGCTGGCGCCAGCACCGCACCCGCCGCAAGGCCGGTAACGTGGCCGACTTCTGCCGCCGCTGGGGCCGCAGCTACCGCTACATGGTGGTGATGGATGCCGACAGCGTGATGAGCGGCGACACCCTGGTCACCCTGGCCCGGTTGATGGAAGCCCATCCCCGCGCCGGTATTTTGCAAACTGCCCCCCGCGCTTGCGGCCATGCCACCTTGCATGCCCGCGGCCAGCAGTTTGGCAGCCGCGTCACCGGGCGCCTGTTCACCGCCGGTATGCAGTTCTGGCAGCTGGGCGAGGCCCACTACTGGGGCCACAATGCCATCATCCGCGTGGCTCCGTTCATGCAGCACTGCGCGCTGGCCACCTTGCCCGGCAAGGGCGCGCTGGCAGGCGAAATCCTGTCGCACGACTTTGTAGAGGCCGCGCTGATGCGCCGCGCAGGCTATGAAGTCTGGCTGGTCAACGACCTGGAAGGCAGCTACGAGCAACAACCGCCCCACCTGCTGGCCGAGCTGCAACGCGACCGCCGCTGGTGCCAGGGCAATCTGCAAAACGCCCGCCTGCTGACCGAACCCGGCCTGCGCCCGGTGCACCGCGCCATGCTGGCCACGGGGGCCATGTCTTATGTGTCGGCCCCGCTATGGCTGCTGTACGTGGTGATGGGTGCCGCACTGTGGCTGCACGACAGCGAGATTCCGCTCTGGTCCAGCCGCAGCGTGGCCACCCTGTGGGCATCGACCGCGCTGATGCTGGCCCTGCCCCGCGTGCTGGGTCTGGCGGCCGTGCTGCTGCGCGGTGAGCAAGCGGCCTTTGGCGGCAGCCTGAAGCTGATCGGCAGCACCCTGCTGGAAGCGGTGATGTCCATGCTGCAAGCCCCGCTGCGCATGGCCGCGCACAGCCTGTTCGTGCTGGGTGGCCTGACCGGCTGGAAGCTGGAATGGACCTCGCCCCCGCGCGAAGCCAGCGACCTGCCCTGGGCCGATGCTGCCCACCGGTTTGGACCGCTGGGCGTCGCCGTGGCCTGCCTGCTGGGCGCGGTAGCCTGGTTTTCTCCCGATTCGCTGCTTTGGCTGCTGCCCATGGGCCTGCCGCTGCTGCTGGCCGTGCCCTTTACCGTGCTGAGTAGCCGCGTGGGTCTGGGCCAGCGCCTGCAAGATGCCGGTTGGCTGCTGGTGCCCGAAGAAAGCCGTTCGCCCACCGTACTGAAGCAAGCCTGGCGCTATGCGCACGCTCCCCGTGCCGCGGCAACGCCTTGGTTGACGGACCTGCCCCGCCTGGCCGCCCTGGCCCTGCAAGCCCTGGGCCCGCGACACACCGGCCAAGGCCTGCGCGGCGAACACCGCCGCCAACGCGTGCTGCAACTCAGCCGCACCGGCGGCGCGGCACCCAGCGCCGCAGAGCACATGCGCTTCCTGAGCGAACCCCACAGCCTGCGCCTGCTGCACGCGGCATTGGCGGGGGAACGGGCACGGTAAAAATATGCCTCTAGCGCATTCAGAATATACGCTTATAGCTATTTAAATAATAGCAATTACCACACGTGGCCCAGCACCACGTTGGCCGCCTGCAGATCCTGCTGGAATGCGTCGCTGCCCAGGTAGGCCCGTTCCCGCACCCGCGCCGGGGCAATCGGGTCGGCCACGGTGGGCACATCTTCCCGGTGGCCGGGGTGGCAAAACAGCAAGCTGCCTGCGGCAGGCAGGGCCGCCAGCCAGCCGCGCACCAGGCCGCCGTAGTCAGGGTCCATGAAATCGTAAGCCCCGGTCAAACCGGGGTTGTGGCGGATGCCGCGCTGCACCAGTGCCCGCTGCAGGGCCCATCCGCCGGTGCCCTCGATCAACCTGCGTTTCACGCCAAAGCCAGGTCCGGTGAGGTGGCCGGTGTTGCGCACGGCGGGCACACTGGGCAAGCCTGCAATCGCCTCCAACACCACGCCGCGCACGCCGGGCAGGTGGTGCACATGCTGGTGGCCATCCACAAACTGCGGCGAGGCCCCGCTGGCATCGGCAAACGCCTGCCACTGGGCAGCCCATTCGGCGGCCAGGGCGGCCAAAGGCAGTTGCCGCAGGTGCGCAGCCAATATCAGGCGCGGCAAGGGCAAAAACTGCGGCCAGGCCCGGCGCAGCTCGGCGCTTAGCGGTGCGCCTTCGGTCAAATTGAAATGCAGACCGCGCTGCACCGCAGCAGGCAGGTCGGCCAGCAGGGGCAGCGAGGCGCGCCAGGCAGGGGCCTGGGGCATGCACGAAACGGCGGTGATGCGCCCGGCGTGGGCCAGTTCCGCAATCGCCTGCGAGATGTCCAGCGTCAGGCCGAAGTCATCAGTGCAGACGGCCAAGGTCCTAGGCACTACGCCTCCGGGTCCGCAAAGTGGCTGCGCCCCAGCTCCGAGGCCACGATGTAGATGGGCCGCTGTTTGACCTCGTCAAAAATCCGCCCCACGTACTCGCCCAGAATGCCGATGGACAACAGTTGCACGCCGCTGAAGAACATCATGCTGGTGGCCAAGGTAGCCCAGCCGGGCACGGCATCGGCCTCGAAAAAATGCTCAAAAATAATCCACAGACCAAACAGCAGCGCGCACAGGGCAATCACCCCGCCCAGTGCGCTCCACAGCCGCAGCGGAAAGTTTGTGAACGAGGTCACGCCGGTAAACGCCAGCCGCGCCAGCCCGCGGATCGAAAAACTGCTTTTGCCCGAGGCCCGTTCATGCGGCGTGTAGGGCAAGATTTCGGTGCGAAAGCCGACCCAGGCAAACAGGCCCTTCATGAAACGGTTGCGCTCGGGCAGGGATTTAAGCGCCTCCACTACGCGGCGGTCCATCAGCCGGAAGTCGCCCGCGTCCACCGGTATGTGCACCATGCGGTTGGTGTTGACCAGCCGGTAAAACAGCCAGGTGCCCACGCGTTTAGCCAGGCTCTCATCGGCCCGGGTGGCGCGCGTGGCGCAAACCATGTCCACCCCGTCGCGCCAACGTGCCAGCATCGAGGCGATCATCTCTACCGGGTGCTGCAGATCGGCATCCATACACACCACCACTTCGCCCTGAGCGTGTTCGATACCGGCGGTAAGTGCGCATTCCTTGCCAAAGTTGCGGCTCAGGCGCACATAGCGCACGCCCGGCTCCACCAGCCAGGACAGCATGGCCACGGGGGTGGCATCGCGGCTGCCGTCATCCACCACCAGCACTTCCCACTGGTCGGTCAATTCACGCAACGTGGTAGTGAGCACGGCCAGCAATGCAGGCAGGTTGGAAGCTTCGTTGAATGCAGGCACCACCACGCTGATGCGGGGGCGCGGGCCGCGCAGCGGTACAGGGGCGGGGGCCAGAATGGAAGGGTTACTCATACGCACTATTATCCAAAATGTCTGATCGGCGGTCTAAGTGTAGAGGCAGCCGAAGGCTAGGGCATCGGCCATTTTTATATAAATAAAGTGCCTCCGGCGCATATGCTACTTACACCAGCAGCTATTAAATAAGTAGTAACCCTTTGAACACCGCCACACCCACCTCTGCCGTCCTTTTTGACACCCTGCCCACCCAAAGCGGCCCGCACTGGGGCGTGGCCACCTTGAACGCTCCGGCGGCATTGAATGCCTTGTCGCCGCCTATGGTGAAAGCACTGGCCGCGCAACTGGCGCACTGGGCCGACGACCCGCAGGTAGCCGGGGTGCTGCTGCAAGCCAGCGGCGACAAGGCCTTTTGCGCGGGCGGCGATCTGCGCCACATGTACCAGGCGCTGGTGGGCGGCAGCGGCGAGTCGGTGGCTGTAGTGCAGGGTTTTTTCAGCACCCAGTACGCGCTGGACCACGCCATCCACACTTACCCCAAGCCGGTTGTGTGCTGGGGCCACGGCATCGTGATGGGCGGCGGTCTGGGCCTGATGGCGGGCGCGTCGCACCGGGTGGTCACGCCCGCCAGCCGCCTGGCCATGCCCGAGGTCAGTATCGGCCTGTACCCCGACGTGGGCGGCAGCTGGTTTCTGCGCCGCATGCCGGGGCGGGTGGGCCTGTTTCTGGCGTTGACGGGTGCGCCGCTCAACGCCGCCGACGCGCTGTTTTGCGGGCTGGCCGACCACGCCCTGCCGCACGCCGACAAAGCGGCTGTGTTCGATGCCATCGCCCAAGCACCGTGGACGCAGAATGCGCAGCACAACCGCGCCAGCCTGTCCCGGCTGCTGGTGCAACAGGCTGCAGCCGCCTTGCCCCTCTCGCCTTCCTCGCTGGTGCGCACGCATTTCGACCAGATCCAGCAACTGATGGCGGGCGAGGATCTGGCAGATATTGACACCCGGCTGCGCAACTTGCAGACCGACGCCCCCTGGCTGGCCAGCGCAGCCGCCGCCTATGCCCAGGGCTGCCCGACCAGCGCGGCGCTGGCCTTTGCGCTGTGGCAACGCTGCCTGCACTTGTCGTTGGCGGACGTGTTCCGGCTGGAATACCAGGTGTCGCTGGGCTGCTGCGCCCACCCCAATTTTGCAGAGGGCGTACGTGCCCTGCTGGTGGACAAAGACCGCAACCCGCGCTGGACGCCGGCCCGGCTGGCGGACATCACACCCTCCTGGGTGGAGGCCCATTTTCGGCCCCGCTACCAGGGTGCACACCCGCTTGCCAGCTTGGTGTAAGCCTCGGGCCGCAACCTATTCAGGGTTACCGGGTTGGCGCACGGCCCACAAAGCGCTTGTTTCCGTGCAATTTCATCCCCATAACGGGATTTTGTGCGCTCCATATTGGTGTTACTACTCCAATTAATGGAACCATCCGCTGCTATATTGCACTGCAACAATTAATCTTCTGTTCATCCCACGTTTTAGGTCGCCATGCTCTACCAAATCTACGAAACCCAACGCTCTTTGATGGAGCCGTTTGCTGATTTTGCGCAAGCCGCCGCCAAGCTCTACAGCAACCCGCTCTCGCCGCTGGGCAAAAACGCTATGTCGCAGCGCGTGTCCGCCGGTTACGACCTGCTGTACCGCCTGGGCAAAGACTACGAAAAGCCCACCTTTGGCCTGCAAACCATCGAGGTGGACGGCACCCAGGTTGCCATCCATGAGCGGGTCGAAATCGACAAGCCGTTTTGCGAACTGCGCCGCTTCAAGCGCTTCACCGACGACATCGACACGCTGACCCAACTCAAAGGCCAGCCCGCCGTATTGATCGTGGCCCCGCTGTCTGGCCACTACGCCACGCTGCTGCGCGACACCGTCAAAACCATGCTCAAAGACCACAAGGTCTACATCACCGACTGGAAAAATGCCCGCCTGGTGCCCCTGAGTGAAGGTGAATTCCATCTGGACGACTACGTCAACTACGTGCAGGAGTTCATCCGCCACCTGCAAGGCATTTACGGCAACTGCCACGTGATGAGTGTCTGCCAGCCCACCGTGCCGGTGCTGGCCGCTGTGTCGCTGATGGCCTCGCGCGGCGACCTGACCCCGCTGACCATGACCATGATGGGCGGCCCCATTGACGCGCGCAAATCACCTACCGCCGTCAACAACCTGGCCATGAACAAGGGCTACGAGTGGTTTGAAAACAATGTGATCTACAAGGTACCGGCCAGCTTCCCCGGCGCGGGCCGCAAGGTCTATCCCGGCTTTTTGCAGCACACCGGCTTCGTGGCCATGAACCCCAACCACCACGCCAAGAGCCACTACGACTACTTCAAAGACTTGATCAAGGGCGACGATGTCAGCGCCGAAGTGCACCGCAAGTTCTACGACGAATACAACGCCGTGCTCGACATGGATGCGCACTACTACCTGGAAACCATTTCCACCGTGTTCCAGGATTTCAAGCTGGTCAACGGCACCTGGAACGTACGCGGCCTGGACGGCAAGGTCGAACTGGTCAAACCGCAAGACATCACCACCACCGCGCTGCTGACGGTCGAGGGTGAGCTGGACGACATCTCCGGCTCCGGCCAGACCAAGGCCGCGCACGACCTGTGTAGCAGCATCCCCGCCAACCAGCAGCACCACATGGAAGCCCAGGGCGCAGGCCACTACGGCATCTTCAGCGGCCGCCGCTGGCGCGATGTGGTCTACCCCGAGGTCAAGGCCTTCATCAAGGCGCACAACACCGGCACCGTGACGGTGGCGGCTACCGCGCCTGCGACACACCACGCCACACCCGTGCCTGCCGTGGCCATGGCCGAAGCGGTGGCATCCACTCCGCACGCCTCAGCCAAGCTGCCGGTTAAAAAATCGACCAAAGCAAGCCGAGGCAAGGCCTGATCCTGCTGCAGACATCCACCGCGTCCGGGCTGGCGGCACAGATCAACGCCGCCCTGCCGCAAACCCAGTGCACGCGCTGCGGCTACCCGGATTGTGCGGCCTACGCCCAGGCGATTGCCGAGGGCGCGGCACCCATCAACCAGTGCCCGCCCGGTGGGGCCGAGGGTATTGCCCGGCTGGCAGCTATCACAGGCCAGCCCGCCCAGCCGCTGAACCCTGACTTCGGCGTTGAGGCTGTGCGCACCGTGGCTGTGATCGACGAGGCGTGGTGCATAGGCTGCACCCTGTGCATCGCCGCCTGCCCGACCGACGCGATTTTTGGCAGCAACAAGCGCATGCACAGCGTGATTCCCGCGCACTGCACCGGCTGCGAACTCTGCCTACCGGCCTGCCCAGTGGACTGCATCCAGATGCCCAATGCCAGCGGCAGCCGCACCGGCTGGGACGCGTGGTCTGCCGCCGAGGCCGACCACGCCCGCCTACGCTATGCAAACCATAGCTACAGACGCATGCAGGATCTAGGCAAGAGCCCTGAAAACCTTGAAAAAGAAATGGCGACGCAAGCCCTGCCCCCCGCGCAAGCCGCTGCCCCCATCGACCCGAAAAAAGCCGCCATCGCCGCTGCTTTGGCCCGCGCCCGCGCCCAACGCGCCACCCCATCCGGGTAGCCGGGCACCCTGTTGCAGGCATTGGAATAGACAAGTTTGCGACATTGGCGCGGCATCACTTGCTATAGTTGCCGGTAACAAAATGCAAGACAACACACCATGAGCAATCCATTGGACCCGGGCGAAAAACGCACCGTGCTGGTGGTAGACGACACACCAGATAACCTGTCGCTGATGAGCAGCCTGCTACGCACCGAATACCGCGTCAAGCTGGCCCCCAGTGGCGACCGGGCCTTGAAGATCGCCCGCGCCGACGGTAAGCCTGACCTGATCCTGCTCGACATCATGATGCCCGACATGGACGGCTACGAAGTATTGCGCCACCTGCGCGCCGATCCCCATACCGCCAGCATCCCGGTGATATTTCTGACCGCCATGAACGCATCTGAGGACGAAAAAATCGGCTTCGACCTGGGTGCGGTGGACTACATCACCAAGCCCATCAGCCCGGCCACGGTGATGGCCCGGGTGCGCAACCATATTGAACTGAAACTGGCCCGCGACTTTCTGCAGAACCAGAGCCGCTACCTGGAACAAGAGGTGCAAAAACGCACCCGCGAGATCGTCGCCATCCAGGACATCACCGTGCGCGCCATGGCCTTGCTGGCCGAAACCCGCGACAACGAAACCGGCAACCACCTGCGCCGCACACAAAAGTACGTCAAGGCGCTGGCCATCCATCTGCAATTCCATCCGCGCTTTGCGGCCGAGCTGAGCAATGAGGCGATTGAATCGCTGTACAAATCGGCTCCGCTGCACGACATCGGCAAGGTGGGTATCCCCGACCACATCCTGCTCAAGCCCGGCAAGCTGGACGATCACGAATTTGAAACCATCAAAACCCACACCACGCTAGGCTATGCCGCGCTGGTGCATGCCGAGGAAGAGGAAGGCCAGGAAACACCTTTCTTGCGCTACGCCAAGGAAATCACCCTGAGCCACCAGGAGAAGTGGGACGGCTCGGGTTACCCCCAGGGCTTAGCGGGCGATGCGATACCGATTTCTGCACGGCTTATGGCCCTGGCCGACGTGTACGACGCACTGATCAGCAAGCGTGTTTACAAGCGCGCATTCACGCACGAGGAAGCTCGCGATGCCATCCTCAAGGGGCGCAATGCGCATTTCGACCCCGATATCGTGGACGCATTTACCGCCATCGAGATGCAGTTCCAAACTATCGCTATCGACTTTGCCGATGACGATGGTGAGGTTGCTGCCGAGATGGTGCATACCGTGACCGATTTGACGAACACCCATCCCATAGGTAAGGTTTAGGCACACCCCCAGGCTACAGCGCAAGCGCTTTTGGAGCCAGTTCTGCGGTGTTTCTGGAAGGCTCTTTTATTTCTCTGGGTTGAAGACTTTTAGGCTGCAACCCCTTATAGAACATGCGGTACAAGCTATCAACTTGATAGCAATTTAAAAATCAACCCGCCAGTCGGGTAAACGCCGCCACCACCTCGGGGGGGGCCTGCACCAGCTCCACCAGCACGCCCTCCCCGGCAATCGGGAATTCTGCGCTGGCTTTGGGGTGCAGGAAGCAGATGTCGAACCCTGCAGCGCCTTGGCGGATGCCGCCGGGGGCGAAGCGCACGCCATGCGCGGTGAGCCACTCTACCGCCTCGGGCAGCTTGTCGATCCACAGGCCGACATGGTTCAGCGGCGTGGTGTGGACAGCAGGCTTTTTGTCCGGGTCCAGCGGCTGCATCAGATCGACCTCGACCTTGAACGGGCCGCTGCCGATGGCACAGATGTCTTCATCCACGTTCTCACGTTCGCTGACAAAGTTGCCGGTGACTTCCAGGCCTAGCATGTCCACCCACAGCGTGCGCAGGCGCTGCTTGTCGGTGCCGCCGATGGCGATTTGCTGGATGCCCAGCACCTTGAACGGGCGGGTCACGCGTCAGCCAACATGCCCGAGGTGGGCAGGCCCAGCTTGGCCAGCAAACTGCGGTCGGCTTCCACGTCGGGGTTGCCGGTAACCAGCAGCTTGTCGCCGTAAAAGATTGAGTTGGCACCGGCCAGGAAGCACATGGCCTGCACGGCTTCGCCCATTTGCTGGCGACCAGCGGACAGGCGCACACGGGTGGTGGGCATGGTGATGCGGGCCACGGCAATCACGCGCACAAATTCGAGCGGGTCCAGCGGCGGCGTATCGGCCAGCGGCGTACCCTCCACGCGCACCAGGTTGTTGACGGGCACCGATTCGGGGTAACTGGGCTGCAAGTTAGCCAGTTGGGCGATAAGCCCGGCGCGCTGCTCCCGGGTTTCGCCCAGGCCGACGATGCCACCGCTGCAGACCTTCACGCCCGCGCCGCGCACGCGGTCCAGCGTGTCCAGACGGTCCTGATAGACGCGGGTGTCGATGATGTCGCCGTAGAAGTCGGGCGCAGTGTCGAGGTTGTGGTTGTAGTAGTCCAAGCCCGCATCTTTGAGCTGGGCGGCGTGGCCGTCTTCCAGCATGCCCAGGGTGGCGCAGGTTTCCATACCCAGAGCCTTGACGGCCTTGACCAGTTCGGCCACGTTGTCCACGTCTCGGTCTTTGGGGCTGCGCCAGGCAGCGCCCATGCAGAAACGCGTGGCACCTGCCTCTTTGGCGGCTTTGGCGGCTGCAACCACCACGTCCACACCCAGCATCTTGGTGGCCTTGACGCCCGTGTCGTAGTGCACCGACTGTGGGCAGTAGCCGCAGTCTTCCGGGCAGCCGCCGGTCTTGATGGACAGCAGGGTGGACAGTTGCACGTCGCCCGCTGGGAAGTTTTCGCGGTGCACGGTTTGCGCGCGGTGCATCAAATCGAGAAACGGCAGGTCAAACAGCGCCTCAACATCGGCCAGCGGCCAGCGCTCGTCGGTGGCAGCCACGGGTTTGGGCGCGGGCCGGTGCAGGGTGACGGGCTTTTCAAGGGTCAGGGTATTCATACGGTCTTCTTATATAAATCGAATAATAGGCTGGTCTACGGAGAGCGATTCTCCCTTGGTGGCCAACACCGCATCTACAACGCCATCGTTGATGGCGAACAACACATTTTCCATCTTCATGGCCTCGATCACCGCGACGCGCTCCCCGGCCTGCACTTTTTGCCCCGCCACCACCGCCACATCGACCAGCAAACCGGGCATGGGCGACAGCACAAAGCGGCTCATGTCGGGGGCCGCCTTGAACGGCATCAGGGTGTACAGCTCGGCGGCGCGGGGGGTTAGCACCAGGGCATCGAGCTGGCGGCCGTTGTGGTTGACCCGCAGCGCCAGCGGGTTCTTGTGGGCCCCGCCCGCACCACCTCGTTCCACCTGGGCGGTGAACGGCGTGCCGTTGCAGGTACCGTGGATGCGGACCGTGCCCAAGCGCGCATTGCTGCAAAATTGATAGCTTCTTGTGCTTGTAGATACTGCGCTGGAGCCTGTTTTTTCTTGAAAATCGACCACGGTTACTGGGGTTTGCACGGTTTTGCCGCCCGCGCCCAGAGACACCACGGTGAACGCCTCGCCCACTTCAAACTCGTGCCCTGCCACTTGGCCACTGATGCCGCTGGCCCGCTGCAGGTAGCGGCGGTGCACAAAGGCTGCCAGCGCCACCAGAAAGTCGGGGTCGTCGTGCGGCACGTCTTCGGCGTGGAAGCCTGCCGCATAGTTTTCGGCGATGAAGCCGGTGTTGAAGTCGCCCGCCACAAACTTCGGGTGCGCCAGCAGCGCCGACTGGAACGGGATGTTGCTGCTCACGCCGCGGATCACAAAACCGTTCAACGCTTCGCGCATCTTGGCAATCGCGTCCAGCCGGTCCGTGCCGTGCACGATCAGCTTGGCGATCATCGAGTCGTAGAACATGGGAATCTCGCCACCGTCCTGCACGCCAGTGTCCACGCGCACACCTTGCCAGTGGTCGGTGTCAGAAGCAAACATGGTTTCTTTCGGCGGCTGAAAGCGCACCAGGCGGCCGGTAGAGGGCAGGAAGTTGCGGAACGGGTCTTCGGCGTTGATGCGGCACTCGATGGCCCAGCCTTCGCGCTTGACCTCGGCCTGCGTCAGGGGCAGCGCCTCGCCCGCGGCCACGCGGATCATCAGCTCCACCAGGTCCAGCCCGGTGATGCATTCGGTGACCGGGTGCTCCACCTGCAGGCGGGTGTTCATTTCCAGGAAGTAAAAGCTCTGGTCCTTGCCGACCACAAACTCCACCGTGCCCGCGCTTTGGTACTGGACAGCCTTGGCCAGTTGCACCGCCTGCTCGCCCATGGCTTTGCGGGTGGCATCGGTGATGAAGGGCGACGGCGCTTCTTCAATCACTTTTTGGTGGCGGCGCTGGATGGAGCATTCGCGCTCGTTAAGGTAGATCACGTTGCCATGGCTGTCGCCCAGCAGCTGGATTTCGATGTGGCGCGGCTCTTCGACAAACTTCTCGATGAACACCCGGTCGTCGCCAAAGCTGTTGCGCGCTTCATTTCGGCAACTGGTGAAGCCTTCAAAGGCCTCTTTGTCGTTGAACGCCACCCGCAGCCCCTTGCCGCCGCCGCCCGCGCTGGCCTTGATCATCACCGGGTAGCCGATGCCCTGGGCGATTTCGACCGCGCGCTCGGCAGTTTCAATCGCGTCGTTAACACCCGGGATGCAGTTCACGCCTGCGGCACCGGCCAGTTTTTTGGATTCGATCTTGTCGCCCATGGCGGCGATGGAATAGTGCTTGGGGCCAATGAAGACGATTCCCTCTTCTTCCACCCGTTTGGCAAACCCGGCGTTTTCGCTTAGAAAGCCGTAACCCGGGTGTACCGCCTGCGCGCCGGTGGCCTTGCAGGCGGCAATGATCTTGTCGGCCTGCAGGTAACTGTCGCGGCTGGGCGCCGGGCCGATGTGCACCGCCTCGTCGGCCAGCGCCACGTGGCGGGCTTCCTTGTCGGCATCCGAGTACACGGCCACGGTTTTAATACCCATTTTGCGGGCCGTGAGGATGACGCGGCAGGCGATTTCACCGCGATTGGCGATGAGGATTTTGGTAAACATGGGGTTGTCCTATTTTTTGGTATTCAGTAAAGCTTTGCGCTGAACGGTAAAGTCCCACCAGTACGCACGCAAGGGTCGTGGCGCGGCCCATAGCGAGCGCAGCATCGCCCATCGTGAACAGCGCGGAACTGGCTACGCCAGGCCGCTGCTGTTGCCCCCTGCAAGGGGGTTGGCGGAAAGTGCATAGCACTGGAGCCTGGGGGTGATCCATTTCTACAGCGGAATATTCCCGTGCTTGCGCCAAGGGTTCTCAACTTTTTTACTCGCCAGCATCACCAAGCTCCGGCAAATCCGCTTGCGCGTCTCATGCGGCAAGATCACGTCGTCAATAAACCCTCGCGCCCCGGCCACAAACGGGTTGGCAAAGCGGGCTTTGTATTCCGCCTCTTTGGCGGCCAGCTTGGCCGGGTCGCCCTTGTCTTCGCGGAAGATGATTTCCACCGCGCCCTTGGCCCCCATCACCGCGATTTCGGCGTTCGGCCAGGCAAAATTGACATCACCGCGCAGGTGCTTGGAGGCCATCACGTCGTACGCACCGCCGTAGGCCTTGCGGGTGATGACGGTGACTTTGGGCACCGTGCACTCGGCGTAGGCATATAGCAGCTTGGCACCGTGCTTGATGATGCCGCCGTATTCTTGGGCTGTGCCGGGCATGAAGCCGGGCACATCGACAAAGGTGATGACGGGGATGTTGAAGGCATCGCAGAAGCGGATGAAGCGGGCCGCCTTGATGGAACTCTTGATGTCCAGGCAGCCGGCCAACACCAGCGGCTGGTTGGCCACGATGCCCACGGTCTGGCCTTCCATACGGGCGAAGCCGATGAGGATATTCTTGGCGTACTCGGGCTGGATTTCGAAGAAGTCGCCGTCGTCTACGGTCTTGGCGATCAGCTCCTGCATGTCGTAGGGCTTGTTGGGGTTCTCGGGCACCAGGGTGTCCAGGCTGAAATCCATGCGGTCGGCGCGGTCGCCGCTCTTTCGCACCGGGGCTTTTTCGCGGTTGTTCAACGGCAGGTAGTTGAAGAAGCGCCGCAGCATCAGCAGCGCTTGCACATCGTTGTCGAACGCCCGGTCGGCCACGCCGCTCTGGGTGGTGTGGGTGATGGCCCCGCCCAGTTGCTCGGCAGTCACTTCCTCGTGGGTCACGGTTTTGACCACCTCGGGGCCGGTGACGAACATGTAGCTGCTGTCTTTGACCATAAAGATAAAGTCGGTCATGGCCGGGCTGTACACCGCGCCCCCCGCGCACGGGCCCATCACCATACTGATCTGCGGAATCACGCCGCTGGCCATTACATTTTTTTGAAACACATCGGCATAGCCGCCCAGGCTGGCCACGCCCTCCTGGATGCGCGCGCCGCCGGAGTCGTTCAGGCCGATGACCGGTGCGCCGACCTTCATCGCCTGGTCCATGATCTTGCAGATTTTTTCGGCGTGGGCTTCACTGAGCGCGCCGCCAAACACCGTGAAATCCTGGCTGAAAACAAACACCAGGCGGCCGTTGACCATGCCGTAGCCCGTGACCACACCGTCGCCGGGAATCTTGTTGTCGGCCATGCCGAAGTCGGTACAGCGGTGCTCGACAAACATGTCCCACTCTTCGAACGTGCCCTCGTCCAGCAGCAGCTCGATACGCTCGCGGGCAGTAAGCTTGCCCTTGCCGTGCTGCGCGTCAATGCGCTTTTGGCCACCGCCCATGCGGGCTTGCTGGCGTTTGGCTTCTAGCTGTTCGAGAATGTCTTGCATGAGGTAATTACTCCGTTATTGATAGCTACTTATGCAGATGGATACTGCGCTAGAAGAAGATTTCGTGCTGCAGTAGATGCAGCGAGTCGGCCCGCCACCACTTCTTGCAGCATCTGCGGCAACAAGGCCTGCACCTGCGGGTGCTGGCGAAAGGCGAACTTCAGGCCCGCATCTACGCGCTCCCACATCCACGCCAGAGACTGCTGCTGGCGGCGGGTGCTCCACAGGCCGTTGCTGGTCTGCAGATGTTTGAATTGCAGGGCTGCGGCCCAAAAGCTATCAATGCCTTTACCGGCCAACGCACTGAGCTGCAGCGCCTGGGGCCGCCAGTGCGCATCGTCATGGGCGGTAAACAGACCCAGCAACTGCATCGCGGCGGTGATTTGCAACTGGGCGCGCTGGGCGGCCAGGGGGTCGATGTCGGCCTTGTTGATGACCACCAGGTCGGCTAGCTCCATCACGCCTTTTTTGATGGCCTGCAGGTCATCGCCCGCGTTGGGCAATTGCATCAGCACAAACATGTCCGTCATGCCCGCCACTGCGGTTTCAGACTGGCCGACGCCCACGGTTTCCACGATCACCATGTCATAGCCCGCCGCCTCGCAGACCAGCATGGCCTCGCGGGTTTTCTCGGCCACGCCACCCAGTGTGCCGCTGCTGGGGCTGGGCCGGATGTAGGCCTGGGGGTGCACCGACAGCATTTCCATGCGCGTCTTGTCGCCCAGGATGGAGCCGCCCGACACCGTGCTGGACGGGTCGATGGTCAGCACCGCCACCCGGTGGCCCAGGCCGATCAGGTACAGGCCCAGCACCTCGATAAACGTGGATTTTCCCACCCCCGGCACACCGCTGATACCGAGGCGGAACGATTGGCCTGTGTGCGGCAATAGCGCCGTCAGCAGTTCATCCGCCTGCGCCCGGTGGTCGGCGCGGGTGGACTCGAGCAGGGTGATGGACTTGGCGATGGCGCGGCGCTGTACGGCGGGCGAGCCAGAGAGAATGTGCGCAAGGCTCACACCCAGTTCTCCAGCTTTAGGCCTTCGATACGCTCGAATTCACGGGTGTTGTTGGTGACAAAAACGGCATCCAGGGCCAAGGCTTGGCAGCCCAGCAACAAATCAACTTCGCCGATTTTTCGGCCTGTCGATTTCAAGAGATGGCAATGCTGACCGTAGTGCCACATGGCCATTGCATCCCAGGACAGGATGTTAAAGCTGGCCTGGAACCGCTTCAAGGCAGCAGTGTTCTCGGCAACACGCTGGCTTTTCGCCACACCGTAGGCCATTTCTGCCATCACCAAAGAGGATATGGCCAAGGCATCCTTCCCATGCGCTTTGAATTTTTGAAGCACGCTGGTTTGCCCGTTCATCGCGTAGATGCAGATGTTGGTGTCCAACAAATACAGCGGAGATAGTTTGTCCGCCATGCCTATTTCAATTCCGCAATGTCATTGGGCAATCCATCGTGGTCGCGCTCCATGGGTTCCATTCCTTCAAAGCTTGCCAAAATCTGCTCCATCTCGTCCCACCACGCATCCTTGCTGAGTTTGGGCCGCATGATCACCGCGTCACCCACCCGTTCAATGGTGACCTCGCTGGTCGTAAAACGAAATTCTTTGGGCAGGCGCACAGCCTGGCTGCGCCCGGTGGTGAAGACTTTGGCGGTACTGAGAATTAAAGCGGTCATACTCGGCTCCTTGTGCATTGATACATATCAATAATATATACCAATGACTTTCAGGATGCCAATGCCTTCTTGATCTGCTCGAGCACATCTTTCGCGCTCGCCGGAATCGGCGTGCCCGGGCCATAAATACCCTTCACGCCCGCCTCGTACAACATCTCGTAATCCTGCCGAGGGATCACGCCGCCCACAAACACGATGATGTCGTCTGCGCCCTGTTTCTTGAGCTCGGCAATGATGGCGGGCACCAGGGTTTTGTGGCCTGCGGCCAGGGTGCTGACACCCACGGCGTGCACATCGTTTTCAATCGCCTGGCGGGCGCATTCCTCGGGGGTCTGGAACAGCGGGCCCACGTCCACGTCGAAGCCCAGGTCGGCGTAGGCGGTCGCGATCACCTTGGCACCGCGGTCGTGGCCGTCCTGGCCGAGTTTGCTGACCATCACGCGGGGGCGGCGGCCTTGCTGTTCGGCAAAGGCTGCTATCTCGCCCTTCAGGGCTTCCCAGCCTTCGGCGCTGTCGTAGGCAGCGGCGTAGACACCGGTGACCATTTGGGTGTCGGCACGGTGGCGGCCATAGACTTTTTCCAGCGCATCGCTGACCTCGCCCACGGTGGCGCGGGCGCGGATGGCGGTGATGCTCAGGGCCAGCAGGTTGCCGATATTCGATTCTGCTGCAGAAGTGATAGCTGACAGCGCAGACGCTACCTGCGCTGGGTCGCGTTTTTGCTTGATATTTTGCAGCCGGGCGATTTGGCCGTCACGCACCGCCACGTTGTCGATGTCGCGGGTTTCGATGGCGTCCTCGGTCTTGAGCTTGTACTTGTTGACACCCACGATCACGTCCTTGCCACTGTCGATGCGCGCCTGCTTGTCGGCGGCGGCGGCTTCGATTTTCAGCTTGGCCCAGCCGCTGTCCACCGCCTTGACCATGCCGCCCATGGCATCGACTTCTTCGATGATCTTCCAGGCGGCATCGGCCATGTCTTGGGTGAGCTTTTCCATCATGTAGCTGCCGGCCCAGGGGTCGATCACGCTGGTGATATGGGTTTCTTCCTGGATGATGAGCTGGGTGTTGCGGGCGATGCGGGCGCTGAACTCGGTGGGCAGGGCAATGGCTTCGTCGAAGCTGTTGGTGTGCAGGCTTTGCGTGCCGCCAAACACCGCCGCCATGGCCTCGATGGTGGTGCGCACCACATTGTTGTACGGGTCTTGCTCGGTCAGGCTCCAGCCGCTGGTCTGGCAGTGGGTGCGCAGCATCAGGCTCTTGGGGCTTTTGGCGTCAAAGCCTTTCATGATGCGGCACCACAGCAGGCGGGCGGCACGCATCTTGGCCACTTCGAGGTAGAAGTTCATGCCCACGGCCCAGAAGAAGCTCAGGCGGCCGGCAAACGCGTCCACGTCCAAGCCCTTGCCCAGCGCGGTTTTGACATATTCCTTGCCGTCGGCCAGGGTGAAGGCCAGCTCCAGCGCCTGGTTGGCACCGGCTTCTTGCATGTGGTAGCCCGAAATCGAAATCGAGTTGAACTTGGGCATGTGCTGCGCCGTGTACTCGATGATGTCGCCAATGATGCGCATGCTGGGCGCGGGCGGGTAGATGTAGGTGTTGCGCACCATGAACTCTTTGAGCACATCGTTCTGGATGGTGCCGCTGAGCTGGTCTTGCGTCACGCCCTGTTCTTCAGCAGCCACCACATAGCCCGCCAGCACCGGCAGCACCGCGCCGTTCATGGTCATGGACACGCTGACCTTGTCCAGCGGAATCTGGTCGAACAGGATCTTCATGTCCTCCACGCTGTCGATGGCCACGCCCGCCTTGCCCACGTCGCCGGTGACGCGCGGGTGGTCGCTGTCGTAGCCACGGTGGGTGGCCAGGTCAAACGCCACGCTCACACCCTGCCCGCCTGCGGCCAGGGCCTTGCGGTAAAAGGCGTTGGATTCTTCGGCGGTGGAGAAGCCCGCGTACTGGCGGATGGTCCAGGGACGCACCGCATACATGGTGGCCTGCGGGCCGCGGATGTAAGGCTCAAAACCCGGCAAAGTGTGGGTGTGCGGCAGGCCTGCGGTGTCTTCGGCGGTGTATAGCGGCTTGACCGTGATGCCGTCGGGTGTGTGCCAGTCCAGAGCCGATATGTCGCCGCCCGGGGCCGATTTGGCAGCGGCTTTAGCCCATTGCGCCAGGCTGGCGGGGCTGAATTCAGGTTCTGTGTGGCTCATATCGGGTGCTTTGATCGGGTGCTTTGGGGTGCTTTGGAACAGGCTTTGCTGCGTTGCAACAGAGTTTAGTCCATTCATAATTATAAATTCAGAATTATTTATGTCGCGTAGAATTTAGAATATGGCCGTGACTACCCTAACCCCCCGCGCTCTGTACGAAGAAGTTGCCGAGTTGCTACGCCAGCGCATTTTTGACCGCACGCTAGCGCCCGGCAGCTGGATCGACGAGCTGAAATTAGCCGAGGAATACGGCATCAGCCGCACACCCCTGCGCGAAGCCCTGAAGGTGCTGTCTACCGAAGGCCTGGTCACCATGAAGGTACGGCGCGGTGCCTACGTGACCGAAGTGTCCGAGACCGACCTGGCAGATGTTTACCACCTGCTGGGCCTGCTGGAATCCGATGCCGCCGGGGTCGTGGCCGGGCGTGCCACGCCTGAGCAACTGGCCGATTTGCAGGCCATCCACTCCGAACTGGAAGCCGCCGTGGACGACCGCGAGCTGTTTTTTGCCATCAACGAACGCTTCCACATGCGGCTGCTGGCGATTGCCAACAACCGCTGGCGCGACCAGATGGTGGCCGACCTGCGCAAGGTGATGAAGCTGAACCGCCACAACTCGCTGCTGAAGTCGGGCCGTATCCAGGAGTCGTTGCGCGAGCACCGCGCGCTGATGCAGGCGCTGGTGGCCCAGGACGCGCCGGTGGCCACCCAGCGCATGTTGGAACACTTCCAGAATGGGCTGGCGGCCGCCGCCTAGTTCTTTCAGTTCTTTAAGTTTTTTAGTGCCTGAGCAGGCTGGGCACTGCAGGCAGTACCGTCGGCATCAATGCAGGATGTTCAGACACCGCAAACTCCCGCCCCGGCTGCGACAGGTAGCGCAGACAGCACACCCGCAGGAACGAGGTGAAGTTGCCGTTGTCTTCGCGCAGGGCGGTCAGCTCCTCGTGCAGGGTGGTGATCATCTGGTTGGTGGTTTTGCCCTCGCGCCCGGCCAGCTCGGCCAGCACATCCCAAAACAGGTTTTCCAGCCGAATGGTAGTCAGCACATTGTGGATGCGCAGCGAGCGGGTGCGGGCCTCGTACTGGATCGGGTCGGCACTGACGTAAACAGAACACATACTTGTCTCCTTTTATTTTTAGCGGGGTCGGCATTTCAACCAACCCCGCAGCATGGCACTAAATCGCTTTCTGCGTCATTTGCTGGGTGATGTACCCCGCCTGCCGGATGGCCAGCGACACGATGGTCAGCGTGGGGTTCTCGGCCCCGCCGCTGGTGAACTGGCTACCGTCCGATATGAACAGGTTGGGGATGTCGTGCGTCTGGCCCCATTTGTTGCATACGCCGTCGCGGGCGTTGGCGCTCATGCGGCAGGTGCCCAGGTTGTGGGTAGACGGGTAAGGCGGCGTGCGGAAGGTGCGAATGGCCCCAGCCGCCTGGTACACCCGCTCCCCCTGGGTGAAGGCGTGGTTGCGCATGGCGATGTCGTTGGGGTGGTCGTCAAAGTGCACATTGGGCACGGGATTGCCCCACTGGTCTTTGACATCCATGTTCAGCGTCACGCGGTTGGTTTCACGCGGCATGTCTTCGCCCACGATCCACATGCCGGCCAGGTGGGTGTAACGGTCCATCCACCAGCTGAAGTCGGCACCCCAGCCGCCGGGGTTCAAGAACGCCGCCATGAAGGGCACACCCAGCGACAGGGTTTCCAGCTCGTAGCCGCCCACAAAGCCGCGCTTGGTGTCGTGCACCGCTTCGTCGCGCACGATACCCGCCATGGTGGTGCCGCGGTACATGTGCACCGGGTTCTTGAAGGCCCCGTAGACCGTGCCGGTCAGGTGGCGCATGTAGTTGCGGCCCACCTGGCCGGAGGAATTGGCCAGCCCGTTGGGAAACAGGGTGGAGGCCGACAGCAGCAGCAAACGCGGTGTCTCGATCGAATTGCCCGCCACGCAAACAATGCGGGCCTTTTGCCGCTGTTCCTTGCCGTCTTTGTCGAAATAGACGACCCCGCTGGCCTTGCCTTCGGCGTTGTGCTCAATGCGCGAGACATGCGACTGGGGCCGCAGATCCAGGTTGCCGGTGGCTTCGGCCTTGGGAATTTCCACGTACAGGGTAGACCACTTGGCGCCCGACTTGCAGCCCTGGAAGCAAAAGCCCAGCTGCATGCAGCGCCCCCGGCCGTCGCGCGGCTGGCTGTTGATGGCCATCCTGCCGGTATGCACCTCTTTGTAGCCCAGCTTGGTGGCCCCGGCGTGGAGCACCTTGAAGTTGTTGTTGCCCGGTAGGCCGGGAATGCCGTTGGTGCGGGTCACGCCCATTTTGAACTCGGCCTTGGCGTAGAAGGGCTCTAGCTCCTGCAGGGTGATGGGCCAGTCGAGCAGATTCGCGCCCACCAGCTCGCCGTAGTGGGTTTTGGTGCGGAACTCGTGGTCTTGCAGGCGCAGCGAGGCACCGGCCCAATGGGTGGTGGTGCCGCCCACGGTTTTACAAATCCAGGTGGGCAGGCCCGAGAAGTCTTTGGCGATGCGCCAATTGCCCGAGGTGGTGCGCTTGTCCAGCCAAGCGAGCTGGCTGAACGATTTCCACTCGTCGTTGATGTAGGTGGCCTGCGACTGCATCGCACCCGCCTCCAGCACCACCACTTTCACGCCCTGGATGCACAATTCATGGGCCAGCGTGCCGCCGCCCGCGCCCGATCCGATGATGACGACGACGCTGTCGTCATTGAAGTCTATTTTTGCCATTTTGTTTTCCTGAAAGTTCTGAATAAGACTTGTGCAGCGCCCCTGGGTCGCCCTCTGGGCACCCAGAAGGACGTGCCTAAGCCGTGTGGGAGATGAACGCGGTGGGAATCAACCAAACCACGGTGGCGGGCTGTCTTCCAGGCTAGGCGCTGGCAACCACTTCAAATCCTGGAACCCGCGGGTGATGTAGCCGCCCTTTTCCCACGACGAGCCGGGGTAGCCCAGCACGGCAAAAGCCATGTCGTTGTCGTACAGCGAGGTCACGCACTGGCCACGCACGGTGGCAAAAAACGGCGTGCCCTCCAGCCCTTTCACGATCTCCAACTGCTTGGCGGCGCTGGCCTTGGCAAAGTGGCCGCCCGCGGCCGTGTCCAGGCTGGCAATACCGGTGCGCAACAGTTCCAGTTTGGCCGGGTCTTTGGCGGCACCGGCATCCAGGTCTTTGGACAGCAGCGCGTACACCGCGTCGGGCAGCTTGGCATGCGGGTACAGCACGCGGCCCATCTTCATCAGGGTGGCACCTTCGGCGCTGGTCAGGGTGGTCAGCTCCACCGCCCAGGCGTGGGACGGCGCCAGCAGCGACAGCGTGCTGCCCGCCACCAGCGTGCCCAGCAGCAGGCCGCTGCCGCGCAACAGGCTGCGCCGGGTCAGGGGGATGTTTTGGCGCGGCACTTCACCGCTGTCTTCGCCGCAGTTCTCTGCCACGGGCGCAATATGGATAACTTTCATCGTTGTCTCCTTGTGGGGTGTTTTTTTGGCTAACTCACTCATTCACTAACGCACTCATTCACTAACTCTCTGTGGGGAAATCGGTTGCGCACTACTGGTAATGGCCGTGGCGTTCGAGCACCTCCACTTTGTAACCATCCGGGTCCAGGATGAAGAAATAACGGGCGATCAGGGTGCCGTCGTCGGCCTTGAACTCCTTGATGTCCAGCGGGCTGTAGCCCAGCGCCAGCAGCCGCGCCCGATCGACCACCGCATCGGCCACGCACACGCCCACATGGCCGTAGCCGTCGCCATGGGTGTAGGGCTCGGTGCGGTCGCGGTTCCAGGTCAGTTCGATCTCGGCATCGTTCTCGGAGTTGCGCAGATACACCAGGGAAAAACTGGGAAAGTCCAGCCGGTGTGCGGGCTCCAGGCCGAAGCAGTCGGCATAGAACTTCAGGGATGCGTCCAGGTGCAGTACGCGCACCATGCTGTGGATGATTTTTGCCATGCGGGCCTTGTGGGTGAAACAGGCTTTGACTCTAGGCCTATGGTTCCCCAGTCAGGTAATAAACGGCTAAATCTGCAGCTTTCTATGCACAGAAAATGCCCCTCGGAAACCCTAATGTGGTGTTGCACGCTGGGCCAGATCCGCCACCACCCTTGCACATAATTGCTATTATTTATATAGCTAATAGCGCATATTTAATATGCACTACAGGCCTATTTGACATACACATTTACCCTCGTATCCACAGGCACTGGTAGCTATAAAATAAATAGCCTAGTACCCTTGGTTATTTCTACCCTTCACTCACTCGGCCCTCTCCATGCGCACCTGGTTGAACCGCTGGCAGTTGTGGCAAAAATTTGCCCTGCTAGGCCTGCTGGGTGTGTTGCTGCTGGCCCCGCCGCTGCTGCTGTTTGTGCGCGAATCCAACACCAGCATCCACGCCTTGCAGCGCGCACGCGAAGGCCTGGCCCCGGTACGCACGGTGTTGACCGCCGTGACCTTGCTGCAAAGACACCGTACGCTGGCTGCACGCCTGCAAACTGGCGATGCCGAAATCCCGGTCTCGATGCTGCTGACCCGCTCGCAAATCGACGCGGCCCTGGTACAGGTCCAGGAAGTGCTGCCCAGCATCGAAACCCGCGCCATCGACCGGCTGTGGGACCGCTGCCAGGCCCAATGGGCCCAGTTGCAGCAAACCATGCAGGCACCACAGCCCGAGCCCACAGAGATCTTTGCAGAGCACACCGCCGCCGTGGGGCTGCTGCTGGGCATCAACAAGCAGTTGGTGGACGACTTTGGCTTCAGCCTCAACCCCCAGGCCAGCACCTCCTTGCTGGGGCGGGCCGCGCTGGTCGAATCGCTGGACCTATTGGAATCGCTGTCGCAGGTGCGCGACAAGGTACTGCTGCTACAAGCCCAAAAGCAGGTCACGCCCGAAGAAAACACCGTGCTGGCCGCCCTGCTCAGCGGCATCGGCGA
Source organism: Rhodoferax sp. RT5P35 (assembly GCF_056521385.1). Taxonomy (NCBI): domain Bacteria; kingdom Pseudomonadati; phylum Pseudomonadota; class Betaproteobacteria; order Burkholderiales; family Comamonadaceae; genus Rhodoferax; species Rhodoferax sp. RT5P35. The sequence goes on from NZ_JBWMAX010000012.1 coordinate 110,467, forward strand.
AGACTTTGACCGCCTGCAAAACACCCTGGACAAGGCCACCCACGACGACACCGCACTGCGCGCCGCACTCAACCAGCCACAGTTCAACCGCATCCGCTGGCAGCAGATCCACGCCCGCTTGCGCCCGGCCATGGGCCGTGCTGCCCCTGCGGAACGGGTCAGCGCCGCCGACCTGGCCGTGCTGGACGGCATCCTGGCCTCGCAATCCGCCTTCAGCGATGCCGCCTTGCGCGCACTGCAAGACACGCTGGATGCCCAACTGGACCGGCACATCCAGACCCAGCGGACCCTGGCCGCCGGAATGCTGGCACTGGCGCTGTTTCTGGTCGGGCTGGCGTACCGGGTAGCACGCTCCATCACCCGGCCTTTGCTGCAAGCCGTGGACATTGCCCGCCAGGTGGCCGACGGCACGCTGGCCGCCAGCATGGCCAGGCCCACGGACAACCTCGGCCATCCGGGCAACGAAACCGGCCGCCTGCTGCAGTCCTTGCACGCCATGCACCACAGCCTGGAGCAAACCCGGGCCGAGCAACTGCGGGCCCAGCAGCAGGTGGCGCTGGCGCTGCGCGAGCAAGAAGTGATTTTTGAATCCGTCAGCCTAGGCATCATCTTTGCCGTGGCCCACACCATCCAGCGCTGCAACCCGGCCATGGAGCGCATGTTTGGCTACGCCCCGGGCGAGCTGGTCGGGCGCGGCACCAAGGAGCTGTTTTTGTCCGCCAACGACCTGGCCACCATTGGCCGCCGGGTCAACCCGGCGATGCAGCAAAGCGGTTTTTTCTCCAGCGACGTGGAGCTCAAACACAAAGATGGCAGCGCCCTGTGGGTGCACACCTATGGCCGCGCCATCGACGCGCACAACCTGCACCTGGGCGTGGTGTGGGTGTATGAAGACATCTCCGACCAGCGCGCCGCCGCCGAAGAACTGCGCCAGGCCAAAGAGGCCGCCGAGCAAGCCAGCCAGGCCAAGAGCAACTTTTTGGCCAATATGAGCCACGAAATCCGCACCCCGATGAACGCCATCATCGGCATGTCGCACCTGGCGCTGAAAACCGAGCTGGACCCGCGCCAGCGCGACTACGTGGGCAAAATCCGCCAGTCAGGCCAGCACTTACTAGGTATCCTGAACGACATCCTGGACGTCTCCAAGGTGGAAGCGGGCAAGCTGGAAATCGAGCACACCGCCTTCGACCTAGAACAGGTTCTGGCCAACGTGGTGAATGTGGTTGCCGACAAAACCCAGGCCAAAAACCTGGAGCTGGTGTGCGACCTGCCCGCGCAAATCCCTGTGCAACTAGTGGGCGACCCGCTGCGGCTGGGCCAGATTCTGATCAATTACGTTACCAACGCCATCAAGTTCACCGCGCAGGGCGAAATCCACATTACCGTGCGCCTGCAAGCGCAAACCGATGGCGGCGTGGTGCTGCGCTTTGCGGTGCGCGACACCGGCATTGGCCTGACGCAAGAGCAGATAGGCCGCCTGTTCCAAAGCTTCAGCCAGGCCGACAGCTCCACCACCCGCCAGTACGGCGGCACCGGCCTGGGCCTGGCCATTTGCAAAAACCTGGCGGCGCTGATGGGCGGTGCGGTGGGCGTAGACAGCACGCCCGGCGTAGGCTCGACCTTCTGGTTTACCGCCCAACTGGGCCTGGGCGAGCGCCGCGCCCGCCCGCAGCTGCCCGGTAGCACCACCCTGCGCGGCCGCCGCGTGCTGGTGGTGGACGACAACGACTCGGCCGCCACGGTGCTGGTGGACATGCTGCAGCACATGGGGTTTGCGGTAGATGCCGTGTCCAGCGGGGCTGCAGCCCTGGCCGCCGTGCAGACCCAGGCCGCCACCGCCAGCCCGTACGAGGTAGTGATGATGGACTGGCAAATGCCCGGCATGGACGGGCTGGAGGCCATCCAGCGTCTGCGCGCTCTGCCGCTGCAACCGCCGCCGCACGCCGTACTGGTCACCGCCTATGGCCGCGAAGAAGTCATCCAGAACGCCCACGCCGCCCAGGTGCCTGATATCCTGCTCAAACCCGTGGGCGCGTCGCTGCTGTTCAACACCATGGTCAACGCCCTGGGCCACGCCCGCAGCCACGACCGGCGCGACCGCAACTCCGGTGTCAGCAGCGCCATGGCCGCCCTGGCCGCAGTGCGCGGTGCGCACATCCTGCTGGTGGAAGACAACGACCTGAACCAGCAGGTGGCCTCTGAACTATTGCAAGATGCCGGCTTCACCGTGGACATTGCCGACAACGGTTTGATTGCCGTGGCCATGGTCGGCCAACGCGCCTACGACCTGGTGCTGATGGACATGCAAATGCCGGTGATGGATGGCGTGACAGCCACCCAGGAAATCCGCGCCAAAGGCAACTTCGCCCACCTACCCATCGTCGCCATGACCGCCAACGCCATGCAGGCCGACCGCGAACGTTGCCTGGCTTCAGGTATGAACAGCTTCGTCGCCAAACCTATCGAGCCCGACGACCTGTGGCGCGCGCTGACCCAGTGGATACGCCCGCGGGCCGGCTTGGGTGCCATGCCAGCCATACTTGCCGTCGCCACCGCCGCCGATCAGACCGCCCTCCCCCAAGGCATTCCCGGGCTAGACACCGCGCTGGGCCTGCGGCGGGTGATGGGCAAGCAATCGCTCTACCTGGGCATGCTGCGCAAATTTGCCAGCGGCCAGGCGCACGCCACGACCCGCATCGCCGAGGCCCTGCAGGCCAAAGACCATGCCACCGCCGAGCGCCTGGCCCACACCCTGAAGGGCGTGGCGGGCAACATCGGGGCCAGCCCGTTGCAACACGCTGCCGGGCTGCTGGAAGCCGCGCTCCACGCCCAACAGCCCTGCGATACCCTGCTGGAGTCCGTGCACAACCCACTGGCCGCGCTGGTGGCCGCATTGCACGCCGCCCTGCCCGCCCCCGCCGCCTTGCCCGCAGCCGACCAGGCCGCGTTGGCCCCGGTGCTGGAGCCGGTACTGGACAAATTGCGCCATCTGCTGGCCGAAGACGACTCCGATGCCTCCGAACTCTTTCAGCAGCACAGCGACTTACTGCAAGCTGCGCTGGGCCCGGTCCACGCAAGCATCGCCAGCGCCATGGCCGAGTACGACTTTGAAGCCGCACTCCAGGCGCTGAACGCGGCACGGCCAAACACGGCGTAAATTTATAAAAAAAGAGGCTCTAGCGCATATATAACATACGCCTCTAGCTATTTATACGATAGCAAACTTCGGCTAAACCACGCTGTGCGTTCAGGGACTGTTTGCCAACCGGCTTCAGGCGCTCTTCGCCTCGTCATACCCATAGCGTGTGTGCGCCAAGGCCATTACTTCACGCGGCGGCGTGGCCTTGAGGCGGTGGTCGCTCCACACCTGGCGCCAGCGCCTCGCACCGGGCAGGCCGTGGCGCAAACCCAGCATATGGCGGGCAATGCTGTACCAGCCCGTGCCCTGCTCGGCGGCCATGCGCTCCATGTAGGCCACCATTTGCTCCTCGGTGCTTTCGCGCGTGGCTTCGCTGGGCGCAGCGCCGAAAAAAGCCGCATCCCAACCGGCCAGAAACCAGGGGTTGTGGTAAGCCTCGCGCCCGACCATCACACCATCGAGCTGGGTGAGCTGCTCGGCGATTTGCTCTTGGGTGGTGAAGCCGCCGTTGATGGAGAAAGTAAGCGCCGGGAAGTCTTTTTTGAGGCGGTGCACCAGCTCGTAGCGCAGCGGCGGGATTTCGCGGTTCTCTTTGGGTGACAGGCCTTTAAGCCAGGCATTGCGGGCGTGCACGATGAACGTGGTGCAGCCGCCTTCGGCCACCGTGCCCACAAAGTCGCGTACAAAGTCATAGCTTTCGGTCTTGTCCACGCCGATGCGGTGTTTCACCGTGACCGGGATGTCCACCGCGTCGCGCATAGCCCTCACGCAGTCGGCCACCAGTTGCGGCTCGGCCATCAGGCAGGCCCCGAACGCACCGCGCTGCACCCGCTCGCTGGGGCAGCCGCAGTTGATATTGATCTCGTCATAACCCCACTCTTCGCCCAGCTTCGCGCAGTGGGCCAGGTCGGCCGGTTCGCTACCACCGAGTTGCAGGGCGACCGGGTGCTCTTCGGCATTGAAACGCAAATGCCGCGGCACATCGCCATGCAGCAGTGCGCCTGTGGTAACCATCTCGGTGTAGAGCAAGGTGTGGCGAGACAGCAGGCGGTGCAGGTAGCGGCAATGGGCGTCGGTCCAGTCCATCATCGGAGCGACGGAGACGCGGTGGGCGGGGAAGGTCATGGCTTGAAATGTCCGTTGAGCTGGTAGCGCGCGCCGGGGTGAACCTGGCGCGCCAGGGTGATGGGCACGTCGGCATTGGCGGTTTTGCGCAGCACCACCAGGCAGGGGGCGCTGGGCGCAATGCATAAAAGCTCGGCCTCTTGCGCGGTGGGCAGGCAGGCCTCTACCGCGTACTGCGCCTCCCACAGCGGGGCCACGGTGCGCAGGTAGTAGGTGGGCGAGAGCTGGGTGAAATCGTTCTGCAGGTAGTCAGGTGCGCAGGCGGGGTTCACGTAACGGTCTTCGCACTGCATGGGTACGCCGTCTTCAAAGTGCACCAGCAGCGTGTGAAAGACCGGCGTGCCGGGAGACAGGCGGAACTGTTGGGCGATGGTTTCGGGGCAGGCTTCTTCTTGCGCCAGATGCACCACGGCGTGGTGGCGGTGGCCGCGCGCGGCAATTTCCTGCTGCAGATCGTGGATGGTCAGGTTCGACGACACCGAGCCCAGGTGCGCGGCAAAGGTGCCCACGCCTTGCAGGCGGGTGACCAGGCCTTCGGACTGCAATTCGCGCAGGGCACGGCTGACGGTCATGCGGCTGACCCGGAACTGTGCCACCAGCTCCGGCTCGGACGGCATCAGGCTGCCGGGCGGCCAGCGGCCCTGCGACAGCTCTTTTTTCAGATGCGCCTTGACCCGCGCGAACGGTGCCTGGTTAGCGGGTTCAAGGGCTGCCAACGGCTGTTGTCGTAAAAAAACCATGTGTAAATTGTAGTTGCACGTGGTTGACTAGTCATGTCTACACAATTACAGTCAGGCACCATTTGACGAAAGCGAGTCCCCCATGTTGATTACTCCCGGCCTGCTCACCCTAGAGCAACTCCAACACATCCATGCCAGCGTCACCCCCCTCGAGCTGGACCCGACATGCCGCGACGGCATCCGCGCCAGCGCCGCCCTGGTGCAGGCCGCCGCCGATGGCGATGCGCCGGTGTACGGGGTCAACACCGGCTTTGGCAAGCTGGCCAACCAGCGCATCAGCAAGGCACAACTGGCCACGCTGCAACTGAATCTGATCCGCTCGCACAGCGTGGGCGTGGGCGAGCCGCTGGCCGCACCCGTGGTACGCCTGATGCTGGCCACCAAGGCCACCAGCCTGGCGCGCGGCCATTCCGGCGTGCGCGAGGTGGTGGTGGACACACTGATTGCCGTGCACAACGCCGGGCTGGTGCCCCACGTGCCGTCGCAGGGTTCGGTGGGCGCATCCGGCGACCTGGCCCCGCTGGCCCACATGACGCTGGCACTGCTGGGCGAAGGTGAAATGTGGGTGGGTGGCCAGCGCATGGCCGCAGCAGACGCATTGGCACAGGCTGGTATCGCGCCGCTGACGCTCGGGCCCAAAGAAGGCCTGGCGCTGATCAACGGCACCCAGACCTCGGCGGCGCTGGCCTTGCACGGCCTGTTCATCTTCGAGCCGGTATTGGAAGCCGCTTTGCTGGTCGGAGCCCTGTCGGTAGAGGCCGCGCGCGGCAGCGACGGCCCGTTCGACCCGCGCATACACGCGCTGCGCGGCCAGCCCGGCCAGATCGACGTGGCCAAGTACTACCGCGCATTGCTGGCGGGCAGCGCCATCCGCCAATCCCATGCCACTGGCGACGACCGGGTGCAAGACCCGTATTCGCTGCGCTGCCAGCCGCAGGTGGTGGGCGCCTGCCTGGACCAGCTGCGCAACGCCAGCCGCATTTTGCTGATCGAAGCCAACGCGGTGACCGACAACCCACTGGTGTTTGCGAAAGACGGCGTGATGGTTTCTGGAGGAAATTTTCACGCCGAACCAGTGGCTCTGGCCGCCGACGGTATGGCCTTGGCGATTGCCGAGGTGGGCGCGATTGCCGAGCGCCGCATCGCTATGCTGATCGACAGCAGCGTCTCGCGCCTGCCGCCCTTCCTCACCGCCGATGCCGGACTGCACAGCGGCTTCATGATCATGCACGTCACTGCTGCGTCGCTGGCTTCTGAGAACAAATCCCTGGCACACCCCGCCAGCGTGGATAGCCTGCCCACCAGCGCCAACCAGGAAGACCATGTGTCCATGGCCACCTTCGCCGCGCGCCGCCTGCAGGCTATGGTGAGCAACACAGCGCACATTCTGGCGATTGAATGGCTGGCCGCGGCCCAGGGCATCGACTTTTTACGCCCCTTGACCAGCTCGGCCCCGCTGGAGCTGCTGCACGCCGCGCTGCGTGCCGACATCCCGCGCATGGACCAAGACCGCTACTTCGCCCCCGACATCGCCCACGCCACCGAGATGGTGCGCAGCGGGGCCATCAGCAGCATCTTCCGCACCCTGCCCGGCCTGCCCGCGTTGTGGACAGCAATTTGAGCAACTGACCGCAGGAGCGCAGGTAACATGCCAGGATACAAAAATGGAGGAGCATCCGACCATGGTTCCCAGCAACAGCCTACGGCCCCTATACCGCCTCCCAGCAACCGTAAAACTATTCCGCCATGCCGCCAGTGCGGCCGCGGTCGTGGCGCTGGCAGCTTGCAGCTCGACACCTCTGCCGCCGTGGCAGCCCGCCGCTGGGGTGCCACCCCGGCACGCAGTGGCGGCCAAGCCCGCAGCGCCTCCAGCCAAAGCGCTGGCCGACACTCCTGCGGTCACGCCTGCTGTCACACAACCGGTTGCCCGCGCCAACATCACCGAAACCGATGCACCGGATGCGGCCACCCCGGGCAGCGCACCCTACAGCGCCGCGGTGGCCGCGCGCTTTCCCGACCCGGCCATCGCTTACAGCACACCGGGCCTGCAGCCGGGGCGCACCAGCTTTAGCAGTAACCCGGAAATAGCCGCCTGGCTGGCCAACCTGGCGAACAAACCCAGCCGCGGGGTCTTGGCCAGTGTGCTGCGCATCGGCCTGTCGCAGCAGGGCGTACCCCTGGAAGCCCTGCTGCTCACCCGGGCCAGCAGTCCGGATGCGCCCACCATCATCGCCACCGGGCGGCCCACGGTGCTGATCGTGGCGCAGCAGCATGGCAACGAACCCGCTGGCGGCGAAGCCGCGCTGGTGGTGGCGCGCGAGCTGGCGCAGGGCCTGCTGGAGCCGCTGCTGGACAAGATCAACGTGCTGGTCGTGCCGCGCGCCAACCCCGACGGGGCTGCCGCTAACCAGCGATCCACCGCCAACGGCATCGACATGAACCGCGACCACCTGCTGCTCAACAGCCCCGAGGCCCGCGCCCTGGCCCAGTTAGGCCGCGACTACCAGCCCATGGTGGTGCTGGATGCACACGAGTACACGGTGGTCGGCCGCTACCTGGAGAAGTTTGGAGCCATCCAGAAATACGATGCCTTGTTGCAGTACGCCATGACCGCCAACATGCCCGGGTTTTTGACCCGCGCTTCTGAGGAGTGGTACCGCCGCCCGGTGGTCGCCGCACTTAAGTCGCAGGGCCTGAGCAGCGAGTGGTACTACACCACGTCTACCGATACCGACGACCACATGGTGTCCATGGGCGGCACCCAGCCCGATACCGGGCGCAACGTCAACGGCCTGAAAAACACCGTCAGCATGCTGATCGAAACCCGCGGGGTCGGCATCGGCCGCCTGCACCTCCAGCGCCGTGTGCACACCCAGGTCACTGCCATGGTCAGCATGTTGCAAAGCACTGCCACCCGCGCCGAACAACTGGGCCAGCTGCGGTCCTACATTGACCGCGAAGTCAGCAGCCAGGCCTGCCGTAGCAAAGCCATCGTGGCCGCAGGCCCCACCAGCGCCCAGTACGAGCTGACCATGCTCAACCCCAGCACCGGAGCCGACAAAAAGGTCTCGGTGGACTGGAATTCGGCGCTGGAGCTGCAAACCCTCAAATCCCGCACCCGGCCCTGCGGCTACTGGCTGTCGGCTGCGTCCACGGCGGCGGTGGACCGGCTGCAGCTATTGGGGGTGCAGGTGATGCGGGTGGTGGAAGCAGGTACCGTGCTGGGTGACCTGTACCGCGCCACCAGCCAGAGTACGGGTGTGCGGCAAGACGTGCGCGGCGACATTGCCGATGCCCAGCCCCTGAGGCAGACCGAGGTAGAGCTGCTGCGTGGCCTGGTCGATACGCCGCAAGGCAGCTTTTATGTGCCGCTGGGCCAACCGTTGGCTAACCTGGTGCTGGCCGCGCTGGAGCCCGACACGCAAAACAGCTACTTCGCCAACCACATCCTGCCCAACCTGGGCGACACCGCCCGCATCATGGCCGAACCCACCGGAGCACTGGAGAAGTTGCCGTAGGCTTTTTAAGTTTTAGGGGCTATTTTCACACATCAAATAACCCGAAAGCGCAGACAATACCTGCGCTGAATGCTCCTATTTTTAAACATAAAAATAGGAGCATCAGTGTTTATGGTGCGGGCTCTGGCAGAGGTGCGGATTTGGCCTTGGTTTTGGCTTTGGCGGTGTTGCGCTCGGCGGTTTCAGCCTTGTGGTCGGCGGCTTCCTGCAGCTTTTTGGCGTAACGGGCGGGTTCGTTGGCGGCTGCCGCGTCGGCGGCACGGCGGCTCCGAGTGGCCTGGTCAGCCTGGGCGTTGCGGGCCTTGTTGTCGGCCGTGGCCTTGCGCGCGGCCTGGGCCTTGGCAGCGTCCGTCGGGTCGTAGGGTTTGCGCGGCTCGGTGGGCGCATGGGTGCGCGCCGGGGTGGACGCGGTACCACGCGGACTGGCGGTACCCACGGCCACCGGTGGCTCGTCTTTGGCGGCGGCACTTTGCTCCATGCGCTGCATTTGCTCTGCACCCTTGCGCTTGCGCTCTGCGTCGTTCAGCGTAATTTCCTGGCGGCGCAGGTCGGCCATCTCAACCCGGCGGCGGGCGCGGCTGGCATCGCGGCAATCGTTGACCGCAAACTTCTGGAAGCACACCGCCTCCTCGTCGGCAAAGCGCTTTTCGACCTGCTGGCGCTCGGCCTGGATGCGGGCGTGCTCGGCGGCAACTTCCAGGCCGCCGTCGGCAATTTGCGCTAGCACCGTGGTGCTGCAAAGCACACACAACAGACTTATCCAATATTTGTTCATGTCAAATGGGTATCCACAATGCGCCGTTCCTGCGCTAAAAATTCTGCCGACTGCATCTCGTGCAGGCGCGACACGGTGCGCGGAAACTCGTGCGCCATCGGGCCTTCGGTATACAGCTCTTCAGGCGGTACGGCGGCTGACATGATCAGTTTGACCCGGCGGTCGTACAGCACGTCCACCAGCCAGGTGAAGCGCCGCGCAGGAGACGCCATGTTGACCCCCATCGCGGGCACATTGCTCAGCAGCACGGTATGGAACTGGCTGGCCATTTCCAGGTAATCGTTTTGCGAGCGCGGCCCACCGCACAGGGTTTTGAAGTCGAACCAGACCACGCCACCGGCCTTGCGCCGGGCCTGGATCTCGCGGGCTTCGATGTGTAGCACCGGGTCTTCGTCCTGGGTTTCGGCCAGGTGGGTGAAGGCCTCGGCCATCTCCAGATCGGCCTGCGGGCCCAGCGGCGTGTGGTAGATCTTGACCTGCTCCAGCGTGCGTTGCCGGTAGTCGGTGCCGTTGTCCACGCTCAGCACCTCCAGCTTTTGGTTCAGCAAGGCAATTGCGGGCAGGATGCGGTCGCGGTGCAGCCCGTTGGGGTACAGGTCGTCGGGCTTGAAGTTAGAGGTGGTGACGAAGCCCACGCCGTTGGCAAACAGCGCGTCCAGCAGGCGGTGCAGGATCATCGCGTCGGTGATGTCGGCTACGTGGAACTCGTCAAAGCAGACCAGCCGGTAACGCTTGGCCATGCGCTTGCCCAGCTCGTCCAGCGGGTTTACCGTGCCCTGCAGGTCGGCCAGTTCGCGGTGCACTTCGCGCATGAATTCATGGAAGTGCAGCCGGGTTTTGCGCTTTAGCGGCACGGCGTTGAAAAAGCAGTCCATCAAAAAGCTCTTACCACGCCCTACCCCGCCGTACATGTATACGCCACGCGGGATCTCAGGCCGGAAGATCAGCTTCTTGAAGCTATTGGAGCGCTTTTCTTTGTACGCAGCCCACTCGGTGGCGCAACGCTCCAAGGCATCGACAGCGCGTAACTGCGCTGGGTCGGCGGTGTAACCGCGCTGGGCCAGTTCGGCCTCGTAGGCTTGTTTAACGCTCAAAGCAAAAAACTCCAAATGCTATAAATAAAATAGCTACTAGCGCATGTAGCATATGCGCTAGTAGCTATTTTCGCTTAAGTTTACTTTAGAAGTTCAGCGTACGCTTGTCCACCGCCAAAGCGGCTTCTTTGGTTGATTCGCTCAACGAAGGATGCGCGTGGCAGATGCGGGCAATGTCTTCGGCGCTGGCGCGGAATTCCATCGCCATCACGCATTCGGCAATCAGCTCGCTGGCCTGCGGGCCGACGATGTGCACACCCAGGATTTCGTCCGTCACCGCATCGGCCAGCATCTTCACCATACCGGTGGTGTCGCCCAGCGCACGGGCCCGGCCATTGGCCAGGAACGGGAATGTGCCCGCCTTGTAAGCCTTGCCCGCGGCCTTGAGCTGCTGCTCGGTCTGGCCGACCCAGGCGATTTCGGGGTTGGTGTAGATCACCCAGGGCACGGTGTTGAAGTTGACATGTCCGTGCTGGCCGGCAATGCGCTCGGCCACCGCCACGCCTTCTTCCTCGGCCTTGTGCGCCAGCATGGGGCCGCGTACCACGTCGCCAATGGCCCAGATATTGGCCAGATTGGTTTTGCAGTCACCGTCCACAATGATGGCACCGCGGTCATCCAACAACAAACCGATGGTGTCCACACCCAAACCGATGGTGTTGGGCACGCGACCGATGGAAACGATGAGCTTGTCTACTTCCAGCTCTTTGGCTTCGCCCTTAGCATCGGTATAGGCAATACTCACTGTGCTGTTCACGCCCTTCTTGGACTTCTTGATCTCGCCCACCTTCACGCCCAGGTTGATCTTCAGGCCTTGTTTGTCGAAAGCCTTTTTGGCTTCCTTGGCGATCTGTTCGTCCACCGCGCCCAGGAAAGTCGGCAGACCTTCCAGGATGGTGACCTCAGAGCCCAGACGGCGCCAGACAGAACCCATTTCCAGGCCGATCACGCCGGAGCCGATCAGGCCCAGCTTCTTTGGCACCGCACCCATGCGCAGCGCGCCGTCGTTCGACAGGATGGTTTCCTCGTCAAACGGGGTGCCGGGCAGTGGGCGGGCGTTGGAGCCGGTGGCGATCACGACATGCTTGCTAACCAGTGCCTCTTCGCCGACCTTGATGGCATAGCCACCGTCTACCGCTGCCACGAATGAGCCGCGACCGTGGAAGAAGGTGACCTTGTTTTTCTTGAACAGGTACTGGATGCCGTCGTTGTTCTGCTTGACCACAGTGTCCTTGCGGGCGACCATTTTGGCCAGGTCCAGGCCCAGGCCTTTGACCTCAATACCGTGGTCGGCAAAGTGGTGCCCGGCCTGGTCAAAGTGCTCGCTGGACTGCAGCAGCGCCTTGGAGGGGATGCAACCGACATTGGTGCAGGTGCCGCCCAGTGCCGGGCCGCCCTTGGCGTTCTTCCACTCGTCGACACAAGCCACGTTGAAGCCCAGCTGGGCTGCGCGGATGGCGGCAATATAGCCACCGGGGCCGCCGCCGATGACGATCACGTCAAAGTTTTTAGACATTTTTCAAATCCTCAATGAGTTTCAGCCATGCCGCACAGTGACGACTAGCCTTCCAGAACAGCGCGGAACCGGCTCTGCCGGGCCGCTGCTGTTGCCCCCTGCAAGGGGGTTGGCGCAAGACGCGCAGCGCTGCAGCCTGGGGGTGAGCCTTAAATATCAAACAACAGGCGTGCAGGATCTTCCAACGCTTCTTTCATCGCCACCAGGCCCAGCACGGCTTCGCGGCCGTCGATGATGCGGTGGTCATAACTCATGGCGAAGTAGTTCATTGGGCGCACCACGACCTGGCCGTTTTCGACCACAGCGCGGTCCTTTGTGGCGTGGATGCCCAAAATTGCCGATTGTGGTGGGTTGATGATGGGCGTGGACAGCATGGAGCCGAAGGTGCCACCGTTGGAGATGGAGAAGGTGCCGCCGGTCATGTCGTCCATGCCCAACTTGCCTTCGGATGCCTTCTTGCCGAATTCGGCAATCTTCTTCTCGATGTCGGCAAAGCTCATCTGGTCGGCGTTGCGCAGAATCGGCACCACCAGGCCACGGGGGCTGCCCACGGCGATACCGATGTCGAAGTAGCCGTGGTAGACGATGTCGTTGCCGTCCACACTGGCGTTCAGCACCGGGAACTTCTTCAGTGCGTGCACGGCGGCCTTGACGAAGAAGCTCATGAAGCCCAGCTTGCAGCCGTGTTCTTTCTCGAACTTTTCCTGGAAACGCTTGCGCATGTCCATCACCGGGGCCATGTTGATCTCGTTGAACGTGGTCAGGATGGCGTTGGTGGATTGCGATTGCAGCAGACGCTCGGCCACGCGGGCACGCAGGCGGCTCATAGGTACACGCTGCTCGGGGCGGTCGCCCAGGTCCGGGGCGACGGTGGCCACCTGGGCCAACGACTTGGTCGGCACGCCGGTGGGGATCACCGAAGCGGTCACTTTGGGGGCAGCCACAGCGGCCAGCACATCACCCTTGGTGACGCGGCCATCTTTGCCGGAACCCACCACCGAACCGGCAGGTAGTGCGTTGTCGGCCATCAGCTTGGCGGCCGCGGGCATGGGCACACCGGCCATCGAGGTGCTGGCCGCCGCAGGGGCGGGGGCCGGTGCCGTCGCCGCAGCCACGGTGGCCGCAGCCACGGTGGCCGCAGCAGCCGCTACCGAGCCGGGCACGGATGCCGCAGCACCGGCTTTGGCTTCCGTGTCGATGCGGGCAATCAGTTGCTCGGCCATCACGGTGCTGCCGTCACCCATCAGCAGCTCGGTGATGACACCGGCAGCGGGTGCGGGCACTTCCAGCACAACTTTGTCGGTCTCGACTTCAATCAAGATTTCGTCGATGGCCACGGCGTCGCCCACTTTTTTCTTCCACTGCAGCAGGGTGGCTTCGGCCACGGACTCGGACAGTTGCGGAACCTTCACTTCTACGATAGCCATTTAATATTCTCCAAATCTTCCAACGGGGGGCGCGGCCGCTGCAGCACAGTGCAGTGGCGGATGCAGCCTATTTATTTTTTAGGTTACTTTGTTAAGACAAAGCCTTTGAGCTTGCCGAAGGCGCCGTCTACCAGCGACTTCTGCTGCTCCTGGTGCAGGTGCGAATAACCGGCTGCAGGCGATGCCGAGGCCGCGCGGCCCGAGTAACCCAGCTTCTGGCCTTCGACCATGTTTTCATGCAGGTAATGCTGCACAAAGAACCAGGCACCCTGGTTCTGCGGCTCGTCCTGGCACCAAACCATTTCCGTCACGTTGGGGTACTTTTTGACTTCGGCGGCAAAGGCCTTGTGCGGGAACGGGTAGAGCTGCTCCACGCGCAAAATCACCACGTCGTCCGCACCCTTTTCTTCGCGCTTCTTGGCCAGGTCGTAGTAGACCTTGCCCGAGCAGGCGACGATGCGCTTGACCTTGTCGGCCCTTTTGTTGATCTCATCCTTGTTCTCGGGAATGACGGTCTGGAAAACTCCCTTGGTGAACTCGCTCAAGGGAGATGCCGCATCCTTGGCGCGCAGCAGCGACTTGGGCGTCATGATGACCAGCGGCTTGCGCAGGTTGCGCACCATCTGGCGGCGCAACAGGTGGAAGATCTGGCTGGCGGTGGTGGGCTGCACCACTTGCATATTGGTGTCGGCGCTCAGTTGCATGAAGCGCTCCAGGCGGGCCGAGCTGTGCTCGGGGCCCTGGCCTTCGTAGCCATGCGGCAGCATCAGGGTGATGCCGTTGACGCGGCCCCACTTGACCTCGCCGGAAGCTATGAACTGGTCGATCACGACCTGGGCACCGTTGGCAAAATCGCCAAACTGGGCTTCCCAGATCACAAACGTGTTCGGGTCGTTAGATGCGTAGCCGTACTCAAACGCCAGCACTGCCTCTTCGGACAGGATGGAGTCGATCACGGTGAACGGTGCCTGGCCGTCGGCCACGTTTTGCAACGGGGTGTAGGTGCCTTCATCGAACTTTTCACGGTCCTGGTCGTGGATGACAGCGTGGCGGTGGGTAAAGGTGCCACGGCCGCAGTCTTCACCGCTCAAACGCACCGGGTAGCCGCTGGCCACCAGGGACGCAAAAGCCATGTGCTCGCCCATGCCCCAGTCCACCGGAATGTCGCCCCGGCCCATCGCGGCGCGGTCGTCGTAGACCTTTTTCACCAGCGGGTGCGGGGTGATGTTGGCGGGAATGGCGGTCATCTTCTCGGCCAGGCGCTTCCACTCGGCCAGTGGGATAGCGGTGTCGCCCGCGTCGGTCCACTTGCGGTTCAGGTACGGCGACCAATCGACCGCGTACTTGCTTTTGAAGTTGGTGATGACCGGGTTGAAGGTGTTGATACCGGCATCGAGTGCGGCGCGCATGGCCTTGACCATGTCGTCGCCCAGTGTCTCGCCCAGTCCCTGGGCGGTTAGCTTGTCGGCGTACAGCTTGCGGGTGCCGGGGTGCTTGGCAATCTTGCGGTACATCAGCGGCTGGGTCATGGCCGGCGTGTCTTGCTCGTTGTGGCCGAGTTTGCGGAAGCAGATGATATCCACCACCACGTCGCGTTGGAACTCCATGCGATAGTCCAGCGCGATTTGCGTGGCCAAAACCACGGCTTCTGGGTCGTCACCGTTGACGTGCAGCACCGGCGCTTCGATCATCTTGACTACGTCGGAGCAGTACAGCGTGGAGCGGCTGTCGCGCGGGTCGCTGGTGGTGAAGCCGATCTGGTTGTTGATGACGATGTGCACCGTACCGCCCGTGAAGTAGCCACGGGTTTCGGCCAACGCCAGGGTTTCCATCACCACGCCTTGGCCGGCAAAGGCCGCGTCGCCGTGCACCAGCACGGGCAGCACTTGCTTGCCCAGCGGGTCGGCGCGACGGTCCATGCGCGAACGCACCGAGCCTTCGACCACGGGGTTGACGATTTCCAGGTGCGAGGGGTTGAAGGCCAGCGTCAAATGCACCGGGCCGCCAGGGGTGGACACGTCCGAGCTGAAGCCCTGGTGGTATTTCACGTCGCCAGAAGGCAGGTCTTCGGGAGCGGTGTGGTCGAATTCGGCGAACAGGTCGGCAGGCACTTTGCCCAGCGAGTTGACCAGCACGTTCAGGCGGCCCCGGTGGGCCATGCCGATGACGATTTCTTGCAGGCCCTTGGTGCCGCCGGTCTGGATCAGTTCGTCCATCGAGGCGATAAAGCTTTCGCCGCCTTCGAGCGAGAAGCGCTTTTGGCCGACAAATTTGGTATGCAGGAAGCGCTCCAGGCCTTCGGCGGCTGTGATGCGGTCCAGGATGTGGAGCTTTTTCTCTTTGGAGAAATTGGGTTTGCTGCGAATGCTTTCCAGCTTTTGTTGCCACCAGCGCTTCTTGCCCTGGTCGCTGGTGTACATGTACTCGGCGCCAATGGTGCCGCAGTAGGTTTCACGCAAAGCGTTCATCAGGTCACGCAGCGACATGGTTTCTTTGCCGAAGAACGTGTTGCTGGTGTTGAACACGGTTTCCTGGTCGGCATCGGTGAAGCCGTAGAACGCGGGGTCCAGCTCAGGGATGTTTTCGCGCTCGGTACGTTTGAGCGGGTCCAGATCGGCCCAGCGCACACCGACGTTGCGGTAGGCGGCAATCAGCTGCTGCACGGCGGTACGCTTGCGGCCCATTTCAGAGTCGGCGCTGGCGACCACCACCTTGGTCTGGCCTTGCTTGGCGCGTTCGGCAAAAGCATTGACCACCGGCAGGTGGGCTACGTCCTTGGCATTGCTGCCGTCGACGGCGGGCACGTTCTGGAGTGCGTCAAAGTAGTCGCGCCAGTTGTCGGGCACGCTGCCGGGATTTTCAAGATAGTTTTCGTAAAGCTCTTCGACATAGGGCGCATTGCCGCCGAAGAGATAGGTGTTGCCCTGGTAGGCGCTGTACACCGAAGACACTGGATCACTCATATTCCGCTGACCTCCGTTTCCCTGCAGGAAACATAAGCTGGTTAAAGCTGGGTTTAATTAACCTTCCGCGACACGGCTGGACCGGTTGGCGGATGCGACTGTGGCAGGAAGGGCCTAGTTCGGTGCGGATTATCACCCCATTGCGCGTGGGAGCCGCCGAGTTACAGGCAAAGAACAGGTAAACGTTATCGTTTTGATAGCAACCAGCGCAGGTGGAATATGCGCTGGAGCCTGTTTTTATTTAAATCTGCGTGTGGTGCCGCTGAAACAACGCTTGAACTTACTTCACCAAAGCCTGGATGGCCTTGAAATCAGCATGTTCGGCGGTGCGCAGCCACTCGAACAGCACCATCTCGGTGGTCACCAGCTCGGCACCCGCCCCGGCCAGGCGGTCAAACGCCGCGTCGCGGTTGCGCTCGGTGCGCGAGCTGCAGGCATCGGTGACCACCCAGACCTCGAACTCGTCTTCCAGCAAATCGAGTGCGGTCTGCAGCAGGCAGATGTGGGCCTCCAGGCCCGCAATAACGATGGTGTTGCGCTCTTCCCCGGCGCTGGACTTTTGCAGATGCTTGGGCAGGCTGCGGGCATTGCCCTGCACCGGTTTGGCGGGCGGGCGCAGCCATTCGCCCAGGCCCTCTTCCACGCCGCTGAACTGCATCTTGCTCAGTGTGTTGCGGCACAGGGCGCGCAGCTCGGGCGGGTTCTCACCCAGCTTGGACGGGTTTTGCTCGGTGCCCCAGGCCGGCACGTCCAGCAAATCGGCGGCTTGAACCAAGCGCAGCGCATTGGCAACAACAGCGGCGCTGTCAAAGATGGCGGGCAGCAGGCGGGTTTGGTAATCGACCAGCACCAGCTGGGATTCGGAGGCGTCGAGCAACATGGGATTCCTAAGGACATAGCAGCCCCCAATTAAACCGCAGTTGCCAACGCCTCCTTGGGCTGCAGGGCCTGCCCCGTCAATGAAGTTAGCAAAGCCAGCCCCAGCGGCCAGTCGCCATGGCCCGACGCAATATTGATGTGCCCGGCGTCCAGCATGCGCACCAGCTCGCTACCCCAGGCGCGCGCGTAGGCTCCGGCCAGCCGCACCGGGCAATACGGGTCGTTGCTACTGGCCACCAGCACGCTGCGGTACGGCAACCGGGCGTAGGGCACGGGCGCGAAGTCGCTCAGCACCGCCCGGCGCTCCGGGTCGGCCGGGGCCACCAGCAAAGCCCCCTGGATGCGCTCCACCGCCTCGGGCGGCAAATGCGTGGTGGCTATGCAGCCCAGGCTGTGCGCCACCACCACCACCGGTCCGGGGCGGGCCAGGATGGCCTGGGTGATGGAGCGGGTCCAGGCGGCGCGGGAAGGGGTGATCCAGTCGTCTTGGTCCACCCGCTCCACCCCGTCAAACTGTTCGGCCCACAGGCTTTGCCAATGGCCAGGACCCGAATTGCGCCAGCCGGGGATGATGAGAATGCGGGGCGTTGTCATGGCCCGGATTGTGGGCAAGATGCCTGCAGATTCAAACGACGGAATCGTGGTTTGTTTATGCGCATGAGCTAACAGCTAAAAAGTCTATGCCAGCCATGCGAAAATTTATAAAAAAAGAGCTGCTAGCGCAGATAACACCTACGCTAGCAGCTCTTAATTTGATAGTACCAGCCCTTACTTCAGTTCCGCCGTGCAGATGCCAATCGCTTCACCACCGCCACCATCAGGTCGATCTCGGCAAAGGTGTTGTAGAACGCCAGCGAGGGGCGCACGGTGGTTTCCACGCCCATGCGGCGCAGGATGGGTTGGGCGCAGTGGTGGCCGGTGCGCACCGCAATGCCTTCTTCGTTCAGCGCCTTGCCGACTTCTTCGGTGCTGTAGCCGGCCAGCACAAAAGACATCACGCTAGCCTTGTCCTTGGCGGTGCCAATCAGACGTACACCCGGAATCGCACCCAGTGCCTTCATGCCGTAAACCACCAGCTCGTGCTCGTAACGGGCGATGTTCTCGATGCCCACCTTGTTCACGTAGTCTATGGCCGCGCCCAGGCCTACCGCGTCGGCGATGTTGCCGGTGCCCGCCTCGAACTTGTTCGGGATGGGCTGGAACACGGTTTTCTCGAAGGTCACGTCGGCAATCATGTTGCCGCCGCCCTGCCACGGGGGCATGTCTTCCAGCACCTCGCGCTTGCCCCAAACCACGCCGATACCGGTGGGGCCAAAGACCTTGTGGCCCGAGAAGACGAAGAAGTCGGCCCCGATGTCTTGCACATCCACCCGCATGTGCGAGATGGACTGCGCGCCATCGACCAGGGCCTTGGCACCGGCACGGTGGGCCAGCTCCACGATCTCTTTCACTGGCACCACGGTGCCCAGGGCATTGGAGACCTGCGTCACGGCCACGATCTTGGTGCGGTCGTTGAGCAGCTTGCGGTATTCGTCGAGCAGCACCTGGCCGCTGTCGTCCACTGGGATCACGCGCAGCTTGGCACCTTTGGCGGCGGCGAGCTGCTGCCAGGGCACGATGTTGGCGTGGTGCTCCAGGTGGCTGACGATGATCTCGTCGCCCTCGCCCACGTGCTGGCCGCCCCAGCTTTTGGCCACCAGATTGATGGCCTCGGTGGTGCCGCGCACAAAGATCACCTCGTTCACATCCGGCGCATTGATGAACTTTTTCACCCGCTCCCGCGCACCTTCGTAGGCATCGGTGGCGCGGGCGGCCAGGTCATGGGCTGCGCGGTGGATGTTGGAGTTCTCGTGCGCGTAGAAGTAAGCGATGCGGTCGATCACCGATTGCGGCTTGTGCGTGGTGGCGGCATTGTCGAACCACACCAGCTGCTTGCCCTTTACCCGCTCCTGCAAGATGGGGAAGTCGCGGCGCACGGCGTGCACGTCGAACGCGGGATGGGCTCCGCCTTGGTAGGCGGGTACCGCATCAGCAGACGGGCGTGCGCCGGGCGTAGCGGGTGTCACATAGCCATTCGGCAGCGTGACCGCATCCACAAAGTAGAACGCGGGCGTGCTTTGCGGTGTGGGCGGGGCCTTGGGGACACTGGCCACGGGCACAGCCGGTGGCTGGAACGGCTGGCTGCTCAGGGCATCTAGGCTGGAAGGTGCGCCCTGCGGTGGCCCCAGCTTTTCCGCCACAAAGTAGAACGGCGAGCCCGCGCTGGCGGCTTCCGGCACGCCTTGCAGCACACCGCCCACGCGTGGGTCGTAACCCGGCACGGCACTAAGCGCCTTGTCGGGCACACCGTTACCGGCCTGGGCCTCGGGCAGCAGCGACGGAGCACGGTTGCCCAGGTTCAGCACCTGGCTGGGCGACGACGGCAGCAGATTCGTGCCCGGAATCTGACCCTGCGGAATCGGCGTACCAGGTACGCTGGGGCCAAAGCCCGCGGGGCTGGACAGCGGCGAACCCGGCGGCGCGATGTTGGCCGGGAACTGGGCCCCCGGCGCTGCCGAACCAGGCAGGGCCTGGAACAGCGCGCTAGCCATGGCCGCCAACGCCGCCGGGTCGGGCAAGCCCGCTGGCAAGTTGGGTTGTGGGATGTTGGGCATGGCTTACTTGTAGGTGTCGGCGTAGTCGTGGTATTTGCCGATTTCCACGTCGTCCAGCACGGCCAGCGCGTCGGTGGTCAGCACCGCCAGCGAGCAGTACAGCGAAATCAGGTAGGAGGCAATCGCCTGGTCGTTGATAGCCATGAAGCGCACCGACAGGCCGGGCGCTTGCTCACCGGGCAGGCCGGGCTGGAACAGGCCGACCACGCCCTGGCGCTTGTCGCCCACGCGCAGCAGCAAGATCTTGCTCTTGCCGTCGGCCACCGGCACTTTGTCCGAGGGGATCAACGGCACACCGCGCCAGGTGATGAACTGCGAACCAAACAGGCTCACGGTGGGCGGTGGCGTACCACGGCGGGTGGCTTCGCGGCCAAAGGCGGCAATGGCCAGCGGGTGCGCCAGGAAGAAAGCGGGCTCTTTCCAGACCTTGGTCAGCAGCTCGTCCAGGTCGTCGGGCGTGGGTGCGCCGGTCAGCGGGAAGATGCGTTGTGCGTCGGTGACTTGCGACAGCAGACCGTAGTCGGGGTTGTTGATCAGCTCGCTTTCCTGGTTTTCCTTGATGGTCTCGATAGTCAGGCGCAGTTGCTCCTTGATCTGGTCGTGCGGGCTGCTGTACAGATCGGAGATGCGGGTGTGCACGTCGAGGATGGTGCTGACGGCATTCAAGAAGAACTCGCGTGGCTGCTCTTCATAGTCCACAAAGGTCCGGGGCAGCTGGTTCTCGGTCTGGCGGGCGGTGCAGGTGACCTTGATAGACTCGGGGTTCTTCACCTTATTCAGGCGGTAGATGCCCGCTTCTACCGGCACCCACTGCAGCAAATGCGTGAGCCAGCGGGGCGAAATGGTTTCCAGCTGGGGCGCGGTCTTGGTCGCGTTGGCTAACTGGCGTGCGGCGCTGTCGCCGAGGGTTGTGATTTGGCTGCTCATGGAAAACTTCCTGGGATTAAAAAAGAAAAGAAAAAGGATGGGGGCGGCGCGCAACCGATGGAACTTGGCGCGCCGCGTTCAAGATGTCAGAACGGCCTGCAGTGTCTGGTGGCTGGAGGCATCTTTCAACATGCTATAGCCGCCAAATGGATGCGTTGGGCCGTGCGCCGCTGGGCGATCTGGTCGCAATGCGCCAGCAACGCCGACAGCGAAACCCCCAGCGCGCGGGCCAGCTTGTCGGCGGTGACGATGGACGCAATGGCCCGCCCGCGCTCGATTTCGCCAACATAAGAACGGTTCAAGTCGGAGTGCTCGGCCAGTTGCTCCTGCGACCAGCCCTGGGCTTCGCGCAACTGGCGTACCACCACGCCCAGGCTCTCCACAATCGCACTCATGCAGAGACCGGTTCCGACGGTATGGATGCGGCAGGCCGAGGCTCCTGGCGTGACGTGGCCTGGGTCACATGGGCCCCCGGTGCCACATCGTGGGTCAGCCACACATTGCCGCCGATGCTGGCGCCCTGCCCCAGCGTCACCCGGCCCAGCACAGTGGCCCCGGCGTAGATGACCACGTCGTCTTCCACGATCGGGTGGCGTGGCTGGCCTTTTTCCAGATGGCCCTGGGCATCGGTGCTGAAGCGCTTGGCCCCCAGCGTGACGTTTTGGTAGATGCGCACCCGCTGGCCGATGCGCGCGGTTTCGCCGATCACTACGCCTGTGCCGTGGTCGATGAAAAAGCCCGGGCCGATGCTGGCACCGGGGTGGATGTCGATACCGGTGGCGCTGTGCGCCAGCTCGGCCACGATGCGCGCCAGCAGCGGCAGGCCCTGGCGGTACAGCTGGTGGGCCAGCCGGTGGTGCAGCATGGCCAAAATGCCGGGGTAGCACAGCAGCACCTCGTCCACGCTGCGGGCCGCTGGGTCGCCGTGAAAGGCGGCCAGCACATCACTGTCGAGCAGGCGGCGGATGCCAGGCAAGGCCTGGGCAAACTGCTGCACCACCTGGGTCGGCTGGGTGCCGACTGGCACGTCCTCCACCAGGCGCAGCTCCAGCCGCACCTGGGCCAGCAGTCCGTGCAGGGCCGCGTCCAGCGTGTAGCCCACATAAAAATCTTCGCTTTCCTGGCGCAGGTCCACCGGACCCAGGCGCATGGGAAACAGCACGCCTTTGAGCGATTCGACAATGCCCGCCAGCGCGTTGCGCGACGGAAATTCACGGCCACCGGGCTCGGTGGAACGCCCTTGCGCCGCGCGCCACTCGGCTCGCACGCCGTGCAGGGCCTGCACGATGTGCGCTACGTCAAAAACCGGCGCAGCCATCAGTCTTGCACCCATGGCAGGCTGTGGAAGCGCCAGCCATCCGCGCCGCCGCGGTGCTGCTGGCCGTCGATCTCGCCTTCAAAGCCTTCGAGCACGTTGAAAACGCGCGTCAAGCCGGCTTTGGCCGCCGCTTCGGCCGCCAGCGCCGAGCGCTTGCCGCTGCGGCACAACAACAAGACCACCGCTTCTTTGCCGCCAACCTTGGCTTCCAGCTCGCGGGCGAAGCGGGGGTTGCGCGTCATGCTGGTGCCGGTGGCCCAGGCTACGTGGGCGCTGCCGGGCACGTGGCCGACAAACTTGCGCTCTTCCGCAGTGCGCACGTCGACCAATTGCGCCGCACCGGATTCAGACAAACGCCAGGCAACTACCGGCGTGACACCGCCCGCATAGGGCAAATTGGTAGACAGAGCGACCGCACGGGCGGATTCCAGTTCGGGGGGCAGGCTGGTCAGTTCAGCGGTGGCGGATGGCATGGAAACTCCTGTGGTGGGGTGTACCAGGCCCCTGCGCACAAGCGTGCAGGAGTCGGTGTGTGGCCACTTTAGGACGGTAGACACGCATCACAAACTACTTAAAAATCAGTTCTAAACAACAAAATCATCTATCAAGTGCCGATTTTCTTTATTTCAGCGCAGAAATCTCCCGGCTTTTGATCAAACGGGCGCGCAGGATGTTGCGGCTAATGCCCAGCAGCTTGGCGGCCTGGACCTGGTTGCGGTGGCAAAAGTCAAAGGCCGCCCGCACCACGGTGTCTTCGATGCTGTCAAAAAGGCTGTCGTGCGACCCATTGAACAGGCCGTGCAAGGCTGCTTCCAGCGCCTGCTGGGGTGTGCTCTGCGCCGCTTCGGCATCGGTCGGGCGGCGCTGGATTTGCATGGCAGACAAGTGCAGATCGCCAGCACCCAGCACATCGTGCCGGCAAATCAGCAGCGCGTGGTGGATCACGTTCTCCAGCTCACGGATATTGCCCGGCCAGCTGTGTTCGCGCAGCTTGCGTTCGGCCTCCCCGTCCAGCCGCACCGGGCCATAGCCCAGGCGCCCTCGGTATTCCTCGATGAAATGGCGGGCCAGCGGCAGGATGTCGCCCGGTCGGTCGCGCAGCGTGGGCAGCGCCAGATGCACCACGTGCAGGCGGTAAAACAAATCTTCGCGGAAGTGCCCGGCGGCGACTGCATCCTGCAGCCGCACATTGGTGGCGGCCACCACCCGCACATCAATCGGCACGCTCTTGCGCGAGCCCAGGCGCACCACCTCACGCTCCTGCAGCACGCGCAACAGCTTGACCTGGATGGACAACGGCAGGTCACCAATCTCGTCCAGAAACAAGGTGCCGCCATTGGCCGCCTCAAACCAGCCGGTCTTGGCGGTAAAGGCCCCGGTGAACGCGCCCTTCTCGTGGCCGAACAACTCGCTCTCTACCAGGGTCTCTGAAAATGCTCCGCAGTTCACGGCCACAAACGGGCGGCCACGCCGGTGGCTGAGGTCGTGCACATGGCGCGCAATCAGTTCCTTGCCGGTGCCGGTTTCACCCATGATGAGCACGCTGGCATCGCTGGGGGCCACCATGCGGATGCGCTCCAGCAGGGCCACCGAGCGCGGGTCTTCAAACACCTGGGCGGTAGCGCGGATGGAGGTGGTGAGCTTGCGCGGATCGGGCAAGGTCAGCAGGTGTGGCGGCTCCCAAAGCCGGTCTGCGGGTTCAAAAACGTCCGGTGTGTGCAGGTAGCTTGACTGGGTATTCATGAGTAAAAGCTCGGTACGGGGTATTGCTGTTTCAGAGCCCATTCGCCGATCTCGCGCAGCTTGTAGGCCACCGGGTCGTGCAGGGTGTGGGTGCGCAGGTTGCGCCAATGGCGGTCCAGCCGCAGGCCGCCGTGGGTGGCGCGGGCACCGGCCACATCGAACATGCGGGTACAGATATCCAGCCCGGTATGGATAGCGGCTACCTTGGCTGTGGCCACCGCCAACGCCGTCTCGCCGCGTTCTTTTTCGGTCAACGCGGCACCCCGCAGCCAGGCGACATCCAGGCGGTCGGCGGCGCGGTCGGCCAGCACGCGCACGCCCTCCAGCCCCACCCAGAAGTCGCCGTAGTGGCCCAGCACATAAGGGTCGTCTGTCATCTGCGCGACCTTGGCAGCGTGCCAGGGCCGGGCTTCATGCAGGGTGTAGTAGCGGGCATCGTTGAAGGCCGCTTCGGCAATGCCCAGGTAGACATTGGCCAGCACCAGCTGGGACACCAAGGGCCGCAGACAGGCAAACGGCGTGGACAAGGGGCCGGGGTCGGCCAAAATTTCGTGCTGTTCGACACGCACCTTTTCAAAAGTAACGCTGCCACTGTCGGTCTGGCGCTGGCCGATGTTGTTCCAGTCGGGCGACACCGCAATGCCAGAGCGCCCAGTGGGCACAGCGGCTACCAGCAAAGCGCCGCTGCTCACCTCGCGTGCAGAGGCAATCAGCATCTCAGAATCCAGCGCGCCAGAGCAAAAACTCTTCTGGCCGGTAAATTCACGCCACGGGCCGTGTGCGCTGCACAGGGTGCGGTCGTCCAGCGGATTCAGCGCATTGCCCCAGAACCAGCGGCGGCGGGCAGTCTGCTCAAACCAGGGTTGCCATTGCTGCGGTTGGGCAAACAGGCGCACCGTTGCCAGCATCAGGTGGTGGAAACCAAACACGTGGGCCAGCGAACTATCGGCCTGCGCCAGCAGCCGCACGATGTCCAAGGTTTCGCGCCAGGTGGCCCCCAAGCCTCCAAATTCTGTGGGGATGCTCAAGGCCAGCAGGCCGCTGGCGCGCAAGGCATCGCGCTCAGCCTTGGGCGTGCCGCCGCGCTCGTCGCGCTCGACCGCCGTGGCCGCAAAGTTGGCGGCCAGGTCCTGCGCCAATTGGCGAGGGGATGTCGGCTTTTTCTGGCCTGCCTCCTCTGCGATGGCAGGCGTATGGGCTTCTATCAAAACGGTACTCACGGGCGGGCCTTGGGTTGCTGCGTATCCAGCAGATTCTGGTGGTTTTAGGCCCAGGACGAAGCACGCAATTCAGATATGGATAGGCGGATTGCGTCTGTAGCAGCAGCCCGGCACTGGGGCTGTGTCAACGCCAGCAACACTGGTGGTGCACTGCTGCTGTGGCAGCAGAAAACGGCACCGGTAGCCCGGCTGCCAGGGTAAGCCGCACTGGCATGCTTACTGCTGATCCGTGGCATTCACTTCCCCGCAAGCGACATCTCACCAAAGGCCCGCCATGCAGATTTTCTGGTTTCTCCCCACCCATGGCGACAGCCGCTACCTGGGCACAGCGCACGGTGCGCGCACCGTCAGCCACCACTATCTGCGACAGGTGGCGCAGGCGGCCGACGAGCTGGGCTACGAGGGGGTTTTGATTCCCACCGGCCGATCTTGTGAAGACTCCTGGGTGGTGGCATCGTCGCTGGCCAGCTGGACCGAACGGCTCAAGTTTCTGGTGGCGATTCGCCCCGGCATCATCTCGCCCACCGTGTCGGCGCGCCAGGCTGCCACGCTGGACCGCTTCTCCAATGGCCGCCTGCTGATCAACGTGGTGACCGGTGGCGACCCGGACGAACAGCATGGCGATGGCAGCTTTCTGACCCATGCCGAGCGCTACGAAGTGACCGATGAATTCCTGCGCATCTGGCGCGGTGTGGCCGCCGGTGAAACCGTCAACTTCAGCGGCAAGCACCTGCGCGTGGAGAACGCCAAAACCCTGTATCCCCCGGTGCAGAAACCGTACCCGCCGCTATGGTTTGGCGGCTCCTCCGATGCAGCGATTGCACTGGCGGGCGAACAGGTCGACGTGTACCTCACCTGGGGCGAACCTCCGGCCGATGTGGCCGACAAGATCGCCAAGGCGCGCGCTGCCGCCGCTGTGCACGGGCGCACGCTGCGCTTTGGCATCCGCCTGCATGTGATCGTGCGCGAAACCAGCGAGGCCGCCTGGCGCGCCGCCGACGAACTCATCTCGTTCGTCACCGACGAGACCATTGCCGCCGCGCAAAAAGCCTTTTCGCGCTTTGACTCGGTGGGCCAACAGCGCATGGCCGCCTTGCACGGCGGCCGCCGCGACAAGCTGGAGGTGTCGCCCAACCTCTGGGCCGGTGTCGGCCTGGTGCGCGGTGGCGCGGGGACCGCATTGGTAGGCAGCGCCGAAGAGGTGGCGGCGCGCATCCAGGAGTACGCAGCCTTGGGCATCGACACTTTTATCTTCTCGGGCTACCCGCACCTGGAGGAGTCCTACCGCGTGGCCGAACTGCTGTTTCCGCTGCTGCCGCTGGACCATGTCCGCTCCGCCGGTGTGGCCAACCTGACCGGGCCCTTTGGTGAAATGGTGGCCAACGACATCTTGCCGCAAAATGCCGCCACCACCCCACGCAAGGCCGCACACGTATGAAGCACTTCCCATCGGAAATCGGAGACTGGCACAGCGCGGTCGCCAGCGTTCAGCGCAGCCTGGCCGCCACCGCGGTAGAGCGTGACCAGCGTGGTGGCACCGCCAAGCTGGAGCGCGATGTGATACGCGCCAGCGGCCTGCTCGGCTTAAGCATTCCAGCAGCACTGGGCGGGTTGGGCGCCAACTGGCAACAGACCCTGGAGGTGGTGCGCCAGTTCGCACGTGTGGACAGCGCGGTTGCCCATCTGTTCGCCTTCCACCATCTGCTGCTGGCCACCACCCAGCTGTTTGGCCAGCCCGCGCAGTGGCAGCCCTGGGTTGAGCAGACCCTGGCGCAGCGCTGGTTCTGGGGCAATGCCCTGAACCCGCTGGACAAATCCACCCATGCGTTGCCCCAGGCCGATGGCGGCTATATCTTCAGCGGCCGCAAAAGTTTTTGCTCGGGTGCCAGCGACTCCGACATGCTGCTGGCCTCGGCTATTGACCCCGCCGGCAAGCTACTGATCAGCGTGGTGCCCACCGCCCGCCCGGGCATCACGGTGCTAAACGACTGGGACAACATGGGCCAACGCCAGACCGACAGCGGCAGCGTGGTGTTTGACCAGGTGCAGGTGGGCGCAGACGAACTGCTGGCCGACCCCGGCCCACTGTCCTCCCCGTTTGCCTGCCTGCGTCCGCTGCTGGCGCAGCTGATTCTGGCCCACATCTACCAAGGCCTGGGCGAAGGCGCGCTGGCCGAGGCCCGCCAGTTCACCCTGCAGCAAGGCCGCCCCTGGACTGCATCCACCGCCGCCACCGCCCAGCAGGACCCGTACGTTCTTGCGCACTACGGCGACTTCTGGCTGGCGCTGGAGGGCGCACGCCTGCTGCTGGCCCACGCCGCCAGCGCCTTCGACCAGGCCTGGGCGCGCGGCATGGCACTGACCGAAGCCGAGCGCGGCACGGTCGCCATCGCCGTGGCGGCCGCCAAGGTAGCCACCACCCGCGCCAGCCTGGATGTCGTGCACCGGATGTTCGAAGTGACCGGCGCGCGCGCCACCACCGCCGCACTGCGGCTAGACCGCTACTGGCGCAACCTGCGGGTGCACACCCTGCACGACCCGGTGGACTACAAGGTGCGCGAGCTGGGGGAATGGGCGTTGAACGATGCTACTCCCAAGCCCAGCTTCTATTCCTGACTCTCCGCACCCTGTCCAACCCAGCGGGCCCACAGCGAAAGCTGTGGGCCCGCTGTGTCTTTAACGCGCTGCTTGTTTGGCAGCAATCTGTCCGCAGCATGCTGCAGGCACAGCAACCCAAAACCCCCAAAAAACACGTAAGTCTTTGATTCACAAAGAAAAGCTGTCTGGCATGCCATTCGCATATATGCAATGCGCCGCAAATTTACCGATGCTTCTGTGCAGATGGCATATAGACACCACCACTACGAGACCACCATGCTTCCATTTGACTCTTCCCGCTTCAACCGCCGCCACTTTCTGGGCACGGCTTCCGCCCTGGGCGCTGCCAGCATGCTCGCCGCCTGCGGCAAAGAACCCGCGCGAACACCGGCCGTGTCCGCACCGGTCCCCGCGGCCACTCCCAGCGGCAAAAAATATGCAGGCCAGTCGCTGAACCTGCTGTTCAACCAACCCCACGCCGTGGCGGGCAAGCTGCTGGCCGAAGACTTCGAGGCGCTGACGGGTGCCAAGGTCACCATCACCCCCGTGCCTTACGACCAGTTGCACGCCCAGGCCACGCTGGACGTGCAGTCCGGCGCCCACCAGTTCGACGTGATCGATTATTTTTACCATACGCTGGGTGCGCTGGTATCCGACAAAGTAGTGGTGGACGTGACCGAATGGATTGAGCGCGACAAGGCGCAGATCGAGCCCGCCGACTTCTTGCCCTCGCTGTACGACACCTACACCCTGCGCAACGGCCGCCGCTGGGGCCTGCCTTACGACGGCGATACCCATGTACTGTTTTACAACACAGAAATCTTTGCCCGGCACCAGCTGAGCGCACCCAAAACCTGGGAGGACTATTACCAAGCCGCCAAACTCATCACCCAAAAGGAATCCGCCAACGGCATCTTTGGCGCCGCAGTGCAGGGCTTCAAGATCCCGGTAATCGTGGGCTCGTCATTTGCCAACCGCCTGGCTGGCTTTGGCGGTAACTTCTTCACCCCCGACGGCAAGCCCGCGCTGACGTCGCCCGAGGCGATTGGTGCGGCCGAAGAGCTGCTGCGCATCGTGCCCTACGCCCTGCCCACCCCGGCTGAGACCGCGTTCGAACACGCGCTGCCCGCCTTTCTGTCGGGCAAGGCCGCCATGCTCGACTTCTGGACCGACCTGGGTGTCACCGCGCAAGACCCGCAGTCGTCCAAGATCGTCGACAAATGGGCGCTGGTGGCCATGCCTGTGGGCGGCAAAAACACTACGCCACGGGCCGCCCTGAATGCAGGCTTCGGCCTGGGCATCACCACCGGCACCCAAAAAACCGAGCTGGCCTGGGAGTTCATCAAATGGGCCACCAGCAAGGACGTGTCGCTCAAGCAAGACGTGCTGCCCGGCAGCGGCATCGACCCAAACCGCACATCGGTGCTCAACAGCCCGGTGTATGGCAAGGCCGCACCCGCGCTGCAGGCCGAAATCCAGGCCACCATCGGCAACGCCCTGGCCTGGCCGCTGCAAGCCCAAAGCCCCCAGCTGATGGATGCGCTGACCGAGCAACTGGCCTTGATCGTGTCCGGCAAAAAGAAGCCGCGTGACGCACTGGCTGCTGCCCAGGCCCGCTGGGAACAACTGCTGAAGGCATAAACCCATGGCCGCACTGCGCTTGCACCACATCCACTCCCGCCTGGCGCGCACCGCGCCGCTGTGGATGCTGACCCCCGGCAGCTTCGGGCTGCTGGTGGTGTCCGTCGTGCCCGCGCTGTACACCCTGGCGCTGGCCTTCACCCGCTCCACGCTGGGCCAGCCGCTGGCTGCCTGGAGCGGCACGGCCAACTTTGAGGCGCTATGGCGCGACGGCACGTTTGCCTCCACCCTGCTGCGCACCGTGCTCTACGCACTGCCCGCCAGCTTTATCCAGCTCAGCCTGGGCCTGCTGATCGCCTTGCTGCTGCAAGCGCTGCGCCAGGGCCAGTTTGTGCGCAGCCTGGTGCTGCTGCCGCTGATGACCCCACCGGTGCTGGTGGGCGTGGCCTGGAAGCTGCTGCTGGCCCCGGCAGGCGGCCTGCTAAACGGCACGCTGCTGCGCCTGGGGGTGCTGAGCGAGCCGGTGTCGCTACTGGGCTCCAACTTCTGGGCCCTGCCTGCGGTGATGCTGGCCGATACCTGGCAATGGCTGCCGTTTGTGGTGATTCTGTGCTTTGCCGCGCTGCAAACCCTGCCTGCAGACGTATTCGAAGCCGCCGCGCTGGACGGTGCCAGCCCGCGCGGCACCTTTTTGAAGATCACCCTGCCGCTGCTGGCACCGGCCCTGCTGGGCATCTTTTTGCTGCGGGTGGTGATGTCGCTCAAGACCTTCGACCTGGTCTACATCCTCACCGCCGGTGGCCCCGGTAGCGCCACCACGCTGGCCAGCTACGAAGTATGGAAGACCGGCCTGCAGAACTTCGACATCGGCGCGGCGGCGGCGCAGACCCTGGTGTTCTCGCTGGCGGTAGCCGCCGTCACCTGGCCGATCCTGAAAACCCTGCAATGGGTAGAACGCCGCACTGGCTGAAGCCTGTTCAAGACACCTCTTATTGGAGCCCCATGTTCTATCTGCCCAATGCACCCACCTCCCCGTTGCCGCTATGGTATTGGCCAGTGCGCCTGCACCAGCTGCGCATTCCCTTGCCGCCACGGCGCGCTAGGCTGTGGGCGGCAATGGCTGCAGTGCTGGTGTTCTTCATGCTGCCCATTGCCTTTCTGGCCGCCACATCGTTCAAAACCCGAGACGAGGTGCTGTCCGGCCAGTTCCTGCCGCTGCACCCCACCCTGGCCAACTGGACCAAGGTGTTCGAGATCGCCCCGCTGCACCTGCACCTGCTGAATTCGCTGGAGGTGGCCGTGCTCAGCGTGGCCATCACCCTGGCCATTGCCGTGCCTGCGGTGTACGCCGTGGTCAAGCTGCAGCGCGGGCGCTGGTTGGCCGGGGCGCTGCTGTCCAGCTACGTGGCGCCGCCGGTGGTGGCCCTGCTGCCGCTGTTCTTTCTGCTGCGCTGGCTGGGACTGAACAACAGCCTGGTCGGCCTGGGCTTGGTGCACGGGCTGATGAACGTCCCGGTGGCCTTCTGGCTGCTGCGCAGCTTCTTCAAGCAGATACCGCTGGCGCTGGACGAGGCCGCCTGGCTGGACGGCGTGGGCTACTGGAAGACCCTGTGGCGCATCAACCTGCCCCTGCTGTGGCCGGGCCTGATGTCTACCGCGCTGGTCTGCCTGATCCTGTCGTACAACGAATTCTTGCTGGCCTCGGTGCTGAACAGCCGACCCGACCTGCGCAGCATCACCGTCGCCATCTCGCTGTTCCAGGGCGAGCGCGTGGTCCATTTTGGCCAGATGGCGGCGGCATCGCTGGTCGGCATTGCGCCGGTCTACCTGCTGGCCCTGGCTTTTCAAAAACACTTGGTCGGCGGCCTCAGCGCCGGTGCCGGTCGCTAAACACCCTATGGCAAACATCCACATCACCGGCCTGCACAAGGCCTATGGCGACACCGCCGTGCTGCACGGCATCGACCTGCACATTCCCGAGGGCGAATTTGTGGTGCTGGTCGGCCCTTCCGGCTGCGGCAAGTCCACCCTGCTGCGCGCCCTGGCCGGGCTGGAGCGCATCGACGGCGGCAGCATTGCCTTTGACGGCCAGCCGGTAGACCACCTGCCGCCCCAGCAGCGCAAGCTGGCCATGGTGTTCCAAAGCTATGCCCTGTACCCGCACATGACGGTGCGCAACAACATGGCCTTCGGCCTGCGCGAACAACGCGCGCCCGAAGCGCAAATCCAGGAGCGCATCGCCAAGGCCGCCGCCGTGCTGCACCTGGACGACTACCTGGAACGCTACCCGCGCCAGCTCTCCGGCGGCCAGCGCCAGCGCGTGGCCATGGGCCGGGCCATGGTGCGCGAGCCGGTAGCATTTTTGTTCGACGAACCGCTGTCCAATCTGGACGCCCAGTTGCGCGTGCAGATGCGCGCCGAGATCCGCACCCTGCAGCGCCAGCTGGGCACCACCACCGTCTACGTGACCCACGACCAGGAAGAAGCCATGACCATGGCCGACCGCATCGTGGTGCTGCGGGCGGGCCGTATCGAACAGGTGGGCAACCCGCTGGCGCTGTACGACCACCCCGCCAACGCCTTCGTCGCCCGCTTCATCGGCTCACCGCCGATGAATATGTTAGACGCCCGCTGGTCCCGCCACAGCCTGGCCCTGGGCCGTGGCCTGCTGCTGCCCGCGCCGCCCGGCCACACCGGCCTGGAAGGCGCCGCCGTACGCCTGGGCGTGCGGCCCGAACACCTGCTGCTGTGGACCGGCGACACCCCCCTGCCGGTGGACGTGCCCCGGCTGCGCCTGCGCGTGCACAGCCTGGACCACCTGGGCGCTGCCACCGAGCTGTATGGCCACGTGGTCGGGGCGGACGACCCAACGCCCTGGCTGGCCCGCCTGGCCGGCCGCTACTTCGCCCAAACGGGCGACGAAGTCACCCTGACCTGGGACGTGGAACGCACCCGCCTGTTCGACCCGCGCAGCGGCCTGCGCTGGCCCGCGCTGGGCAACCCCAGCCCTTATCAAGATACGGCGTCACTGCAATACGGCATCACTGAAAATATCTGCATGAAAATGGATACTAGCGCAAGTATTACCTAGGCTTTCAGCTATAAAAAGCATAGTAAATTTCACAGTACACGGTAGTTCACCGCGGAAGCCGGTTCAGAGCCTAACCAACTGCGGTAGGCCAGACGGTTGAGCCCCTGACCCAGGTGAAACTGCATGCTGTAATCGCGATGCCAAACCGATGTTAAGAAATGCTTCAGCGCCGCCAGGAAGTGCCATACTACGCCCCGACCATGGATGCCCCATAAGCGGGCGAGAGGAGATTTCATGAAGCTAAGCAACCTGCGTGTTGGAACTCGACTTGGAGCCAGTTTTGTAGTGATGTTGCTGTTACTGGCGCTCATGCTTCTGGTCAGCATTTGGCGGCTAGACAGTACCTCGGACTCCGTCAAAGAAATGATGGCTGTCCCCTTGGCCAAAGAGCGTCTGCTGGAAGAACAATTGCGTAACGTGGCCGCCGGGGTGACCCGCAGCAAGGCCATCGCGAAAAGCGAGGGGCCCGGATTGGAAGCCCTGTTTAGCGACGAGGTGAAAGCCTCCACCGCGCGCGGC
The DNA here is from genome assembly GCF_056521385.1 of Rhodoferax sp. RT5P35. NCBI lineage: Bacteria > Pseudomonadati > Pseudomonadota > Betaproteobacteria > Burkholderiales > Comamonadaceae > Rhodoferax > Rhodoferax sp. RT5P35. Next base: position 143,297 of record NZ_JBWMAX010000012.1, read on the forward strand.
AATGAAATCGTCAAGGCTCTCGCGGAACTCCCGAAGACCGCGGGCGAGCAGCAACTGCTAGACCAATTTAACACCGCGCGGGCTGCCTACTTGGGAGCGCGCGATCCCATGATGGCAGCTAAGCGGGCCGGCAACGCCGATGAGGCAAATCGCATTTATGACACGCAATTTGCGATCGCAGCTCCGGCCTATGCCAACGCATTGCGGAATATGCTGGATTACCAGCGTAAAGGCATTGACGGCATGAACGCAGCGATTGCCGAGCATTCTTCCTCGGGCAAGGTATACCTCACGCTGCTGGGTGCGCTAGCCATTGCGCTAGGCATCTTGTTGGCGGTGCTACTCACCCGGTCGATTACCCGCCCACTAGGTTTTGCGGTCTTGGCAGCCGATGGGTTCACCCAGGGCGATTTAAGATTTTCCATCACGGTGGAGGGCAAGGACGAAACCGCCCAATTGCTGCATGCGATGGAACGCATGCGCATCAATCTGGCCCAGGTTGTCGCCCATGTTCGCCAGGGCTCCGAAGGTGTTGCCACCGCCAGCGCCGAAATTGCAGAAGCCAACCACGATCTATCCGAACGTACCGAGCAGCAGGCCAGTACGCTGCAAGAAACCTCTGGCAGCATGGAGCAACTGGGGTCAACCGTCAAACAAAACGCCGATAGCGCCCGCCAGGCCAACCAGCTCGCGATGAATGCGTCCACCGTTGCGATCAGGGGTGGGCAAGTCGTTGGCCAGGTAGTCGAGACCATGAAGGGCATCAACGAATCCAGTCGCAAGATATCCGACATCATCAGTGTCATTGATGGCATCGCCTTCCAGACTAATATCCTGGCATTGAATGCGGCTGTCGAAGCTGCGCGGGCCGGAGAACAGGGCCGCGGCTTTGCTGTGGTCGCCTCCGAGGTGCGTTCACTCGCTGGGCGCAGCGCAGAAGCCGCCAAGGAAATCAAAAACCTGATATCGGCCAGCGTGGAGCGGGTAGAGCAAGGCACGGCTTTGGTTGACCAAGCTGGCAGCACCATGACCGAAGTGGTCGACTCCATTCGACGGGTGACCGACATCATGGGGGAAATATCGACCGCCAGCAGTGAGCAAAGCGAGGGTGTCTCGCAGGTGGGCGAGGCCGTCGCGCATATGGACCAGGCCACGCAGCAGAACGCGGCACTGGTAGAGCAGATGGCCGCTGCCGCCTCCAGCTTGCGGTCCCAGTCGCAAGAGCTGGTGCAAGTGGTAGCCGTTTTCAAACTGGCGGCGGATGGGCATCTGCCCATCGCCGCTGTGCGGTCCCACACGCTTGCATCCGCTGGCAAAGTCGTACCGGTTGCCCACGCACTTAAGCTGCCCCTGCGGGCTAAGGTGTGAACCGCTTCCATCAAGCGCGCAACACCACAGTAGCTTCCTTCGCAGCTTGATAGAGCAGCGGTGTTCGCTGCGGGTGAGAAGGATTCTGGCCACGAATGACGCCCTGGGCAGCAGGGGACAATTGGCGTGGACTCTGGAGCGCGGCTAAGCAATGTGCCCATCCTTCGTGGGTTGACCGACAATGGGCACCCGCCCACAGTCGTGCCCCCTGGCCCCATGAAAACCCTAGAAAAACAAGCTCCCCGCCGTGTCGACATAGTCGTTTACACCGGCTTCAAAGCGATCGAGGCGATAGGCGCAATGAGCGTGTTCGAGTACGCCAATCTGCACCTGGTACAGGAAGGGCGGTCGGTGGGCTACCAGCTGAACATCGTGTCCGTGGTGGCAGGCCCCGTGGCGTCGGATACGCACATGCTGCTGCAGGCGGCCCGCGGAGTGGATGCGAACGACTTGCCGCATACGGCCATCATCGTGGGGGCCCGACAGATCGAGCAGGCGCTGGCGGCGCACCGGCCTATCGTGGACTGGGCGGCGGCCGTGGCACCCCGGATTGAACGGTTGGTGGCCCTGTGCTCGGGCAGCTTTTTTCTGGCGGCAGCGGGCGTGCTGGACGGCCTGCCCGCCACCACCCACTGGAGCGTGGCCGCCCTGCTGCGCGAGAAGTTTCCGGCGGTGCAGGTGCAGGCCGACGCGATCTATTTGCGTTCGGGCCGCCTGTGGACATCGGCCGGGGTCACCGCCGGTATCGACCTGGCACTGGCCTTGGTGGAAGAAGATTTTGGCCGCGGCCTGGCGCTGCAGGTGGCGCGCGACCTGGTGGTGTACCTGAAGCGCCCCGGCGGGCAGTCGCAGTTCAGTGTGCACCTGACCAGCCAGAATACCAGCCACCCCAGCATCCGCGCCATCCAGGACTGGGTGCTGTCCCACCTGTCACTGCCGCTGGACGTGGCCCTGCTGGCCGGCCGCGCAGCCATGAGCGAGCGCAACTTTCGCCGCGTGTTTGCCAAAGAAGTAGGCAGCAGCCCGCTGCAGTTTATTGAATCAGCCCGCCTGGAAGCCGGCCGCCGCCTGCTGGAAGAAGGCGACCTGCCGCTGAAGTCGATCGCCGGGCGGGTGGGTTTTGCGTCCGAGCAATCGCTGCGCAAACTGTTCCAGAAGCGCCTGGGCGTGGGGCCGCAGGCGTACCGGGAGCGCTTTGGCGGGTCGCGGCCTTAAAGCTTTTAAGCCGCTTTACGTGGCTTTGCGCAGCTTGACGACTTGCGTGGCCAGCGCATCCATCAAGGTAGGCGACAGGCAGTCGTAAGTTTCCAGCCCCACGCCGTGCAGCTCTTTGCGGATGTCCGCCATCTGCTCCGGCGGGGTGCCGGTTTCGATGATGGACGACACAAAGGCGGCAAACTCCGGACCGGTCCATCCTTCATCTTGGGACAACTCGGTGTGGATAAAATCCAGCCCGTAGAAGGCGTGGTCCTTGTTTTCAATGCGGCCAAACAGGTGCACGCCGCAAGCCTTACAGGCATGGCGCTGGATGGCGGCGCTGGCATCCACGATGTGCAGCTTTTCCGGACGCGATGTGACGTGCACTTTGTCGCGCGATACCACACCGACGATGGAAAACAGCGCATTCGCCGGTTTCCAGCATTTGCTGCAGCCACACGCGTGGTTGTGCGCCACCTGGGCATCCACCTTCACCACCACCGGGTCGTGGCTGCAGTGGCAGGTCAGCGTGCCGCCAGTAAAACCCGGGGCGCCGGGCTTTTTGCTCTGGCCGATGGCCGGGTGCAATGCTAAGAGGGTCATTTTGTGTCTCCTGAAAGTTCGCACGGAACGGCCGCGCACCGCTGACTTCTGACGGGGGTTAGAACAGCACCACGCCGCGGATAGATTCACCACGCTTCATCAACTCAAACCCCTTGTTGATATCTTCCAGCGGCATGGTGTGGGTGATCAGCGGGTCGATGCTGATCTTGCCCTCCA
>NZ_JBWMAX010000128.1:0-1425 GCF_056521385.1 Rhodoferax sp. RT5P35
CGGGGCCCGCATCGACCTGATCGCCGAAGCCACGCGCACCAGCAAGCGCATGATCTACTACTACTTTGGTAGCAAGGAAGCCTTGTACCTGAAGGTGCTGGAAGATGCCTACAGCCGCATCCGCAAGATCGAGAGCGAGCTGCAGCTGCAAGACCTGGAGCCCATCGAGGCCCTGCGCACCCTGGTCAACTTCACCGTGGACTACGAGCGCACCCACCCCGACTTCATCCGCCTGGTGATGAACGAAAACATCCAGCGCGGTGCCTCCCTGGCCCGCAGCACCACCATCCAGCAGCGCAACGCCACCGCCATCGACGGCATCAAGGCGGTCTACCAGCGCGGCGTGGCTTCGGGCGTGTTCCGCCCCGGCCTGGACCCGGTGGACCTGCACATGTCGATCAGCGCCCTGAGCTTCTTCAACGTCTCCAACCGCCACACCTTCGCCCTCATTTTCCAGCGCGACATGGACAGCCCCGAAGCCGTAGCCCAGCGGCGGGCCAATGTGGTGGAGATGCTGCTGCGGTATGTGAGGGCCTAGCCCTCCAGCCTGTAAGCAGTTACCCCTAGTAGCGTTGGCGCGGACTGTCCGACAATTTGGCGGTTCATACCCACAGGAGTTATCCCATGCGGTCATTGTTCCTTGCCCTGGCCTTGCTCACCACGTCGATCGCCACCCAAGCCGGCGTGGTGACAATGAACTTCACGGCCAGCCCCTTGTCGGTCAGCGCGCCGGTTTCTTCGATCAGCGGCAGTTTCACCTGGGAGGCCAACAGCCTGACCGACCCGATCCAGAGCTTGCTATCTGTAGACCTGGCCATCGCCAGCCACACCTACACGCTGGCCGAACTCGGATTCGGCAATTTCACCATCGGCGCGCTGCCGTCCACCGTCTTTGGGGTCGCCTCTGCCGCCAATGCCGATGACTTCCTGTTCCAGTTCAACCCCTCCAGCACCAACCTCGGTTTATTCGCCTTCAGCGTACAGGGAACTACCGACCGGATCTGGTTCGCCGAGGGCGGCAGCAGCCGCTTTTCTTTCGCCAACGAAGTGCCCGAGCCGGGCACGCTGGCGCTGGTGACCCTGGCGCTCATCGGAGCCATAGTGGCCCGGTCGAGGACGCAGCCGCAGCCTAAGGTCGGGTTCACAAAATAATGGGAAATTGGCAGCCAGCGCCCATCCCATAAGCACAAGCAGCTCCCAAAACAATAGCACCTACAGTTTCCCCCCCATCTCCCCCAACAACCAGCCCTTGAACGCCTGCGCCGCCGGATGCGCTTGGTTGCCCTCGGGGGCGATCAGGTAGTAGGCCTCCTTCATCGGCAGGGCAAACGCCAGTGGGCGTACCAGCCGCCCGGCGCGGATCAGGTCGTTGGCGACGGTATCGTGGGCCAGCACCACGCCCAGGCCGTTTTGCGCCCACTCCAG
>NZ_JBWMAX010000129.1:0-1420 GCF_056521385.1 Rhodoferax sp. RT5P35
CGCGCTGTAGAAAATCACCTCGGTGGCCGCGCACAGGGGGTCGGCGCGCAGCTGGCGGACAAATTCGTAGCCGTCCATGGTGGGCATCAGGATGTCCGAAATCACCAGGTCCGGGCGCGAAGCCCGCACCACCGCCAGTGCCTGGGCACCGTCGGCGGCTTCCAGTGGCTGGTGGCCGCCATGGCGGATCAAGGCCACCAGCAATTCGCGGTTTTCAGCCAGATCATCGACCACCAGAATTTTTGCCATGAACTGTTCCTGGGGCGCTATGCGTCTGGCGGGCTGGGGGCGCGGAGCCCGGGCGGCAAGAAGGCCGCGATCTGGTCTACAAACACCTCGGGGGTGATGGGTTTGGTCAGGTAGTTGTCGAAGCCTGCAGCCAGCGCAATATCGCGGTCGCCCGGCATGGAAAACGCGGTGACCGCAATCAGCGGCACCACCTGCCACAGCGGGTTGCTGCGCAAGCGCTGCGCCACTTCATAGCCATTGAGCACCGGCATCTGCAGATCGCACAGCACCAGGTCCGGACGCGCGCTCAGGGCCAGGTCCAGGCCGGCACCACCGTCGGCGGCCTCCAGCACGGTGTAGCCGTGCCGGTCCAGCAGGTAACGCACCAGCTCGCGGCTGAAGTCATCGTCTTCGATCACCAGGATACGGGCGGGCATGGGCTACTCCAGGGGGAGCTCCAGGATGAAGATGCTGCCCTGCCCATGCACGCTGCGCACCGTGATGTCGCCGCCCAGTTCCTGGGCCAGTGTGCGGCTCAGGTGCAGGCCCAGGCCGGTGCCTTCGAATCTGCGCCGGTCTGCCGCCTCGACCCGGGAAAACGCCTCGAACAAACGGCCCTGCTCGGCCTCGGGAATGCCGGGACCGGTGTCTTCCACACCGATGCGCACCACGGGGCCATTCGCGCTGGCACCAGCCTCCAGTTGCAGGCACACCCGCCCACGCTCGGTGAACTTGATGGCGTTGCCCAGCAGGTTGATGACGATCTGGCTCAGTGCCCGGCGGTCGGTTTGCAGCACCAAGGTCTGCGGGGCCAGCCGCAGCGTAAAGTCCAGCCCCTTGTTTTCGGCCTCGGGCCGCAGCGTGGCCGCCAGCTCATCCAGCAGGGCCTGGCAGTCCACCGCCTCGCGGGACGGGTCAAACTTGTGGGCCCCCAGCTTGGCCAGGTCGAGCAAATCGTTGATCAACGACAACAGGTGGCGGGCGCTGGTCTGCACGATGCGCAACTGCTTGTCCTGCTATGCGTTGAGCGGGCCGGGCAACTGCATGCGCAGGGTGCCGGTGAAGCCGATGATGGAATTCAAAGGCGTACGCAGCTCGTGCGACATGCTGGCCAGAAACCGGTCTTTCACCAGCGCCTCACGCTCCCGTACGCGGTTTTTGTCCTGCAAGGTCTGCTCGAAGCGTTTGCGTT
>NZ_JBWMAX010000130.1:0-1420 GCF_056521385.1 Rhodoferax sp. RT5P35
GGCATTGCACCAACCACCGGTACGAGAAAATAAAACGCCATGTGCTTCAACGGCTTAGAAGCGATGGCATTGCGTGACCATGGGAAAGACACTCCCGCCCAGGAGATTTAGGCGGTGGGTTTGGCTTCTTTGGGTGTGTTCACGACTGGTGATACCGCGACCTTCACAGGTGGCGCTTTAGAGGCAGGTGCCTGCTCTGGATCCAGATCTACCCCCGACTCCACCAGCACCTTGACCGAGGCCATGAAGGCTTCAGAGGGGGTGCGGATGTATTGGCGCGGGTTCTCCGTTGAGCGGGCAACCAAGCCTTCCTGTTTCAGCGCCGCCAGCACGAATCCAGCGGTATTGGCCGACTTGCCCTTGCAGACAGGCTGTATCGATACGCTGCTGATCAGGGACTGCTTACCCAGAGTGCGTTCTATCTCACTGACTACAATCCAATCGTTGCTATAAAAGCCGCCTCCGCTGTTCCCATAAATCCTGAACAACACCTCCGCGTTGGCCCGGTATCCGACGTGGTACGTCAGAGTGGACTTAGCGGATAGCGTGGGACAGGGGGCAATATGGAGAACTCTGGTGGAGGTAGATCCTGCTACGGTGGTGGTTTTCGATTTCATATTTCATTTCTCCGTTGGTTGATGGTGGTTTCGAAGGCCTATGTCCTTCATTACAGATACGCGGTTTTCCTCAGTTTTTGATACATGCCGGGAGCACCCGGGGGGATGGCTCCAGCAAGCCAGATCACAATGCAAGGCCCAGAAACAAAAAAACCACCCGAAGGTGGCTGTTGGTGGTGATGTGTCATGTCTCATGGGATAGATACCTCTGGTGAACGAACCGCGTACTGTCGGCACATGGCTAGCAGACCGGGATCAATGCCCCCGACCTTGGGAATGAACACTTCCACGCCATAGCCATCGTCACTGAGGACAAAGACCATTTCGTAGCACCCCTTGTGTTCCTCGATGCATTCAAAGCTTGGGCGAAAGCCTTGTTCACCGAAGCGCACTCCATCGAACCGGTTAGCCAGGACCGGGAAGCCCAGTTGTGCATCGAGCACATCCACACTATCCCCAACCTCCAACACGACGAAGAACCCGTGGATATTCGGGTCGTAGGGTTCGTCTTCGCTCAACATGGCAAATCTGCAGGCAGCGATGGTAGCCATCTCCGTATCCAGAATCTGCACGGTCAACGCAGGGTCACGAATGACTTGCATCAGTGCCCTCCTCTATCAGGTTTCTCGTAATCAACATAAATACTCCTTTCAGAAACGAAAAAACGCCCAGGGCTGTGAACCGAGGGCGCGCTTGGGAGAAACTTTTCTACAAATACCAGTCTGTATTCCTTTCTTAAATTTATCTATCGCCTAATCACTAAAGCAGTTCGCTGGGCAACCTAGGTAGGGCAGAACGGAAGC
>NZ_JBWMAX010000131.1:0-1096 GCF_056521385.1 Rhodoferax sp. RT5P35
GACCCGCCGCTGGTGCTGTTTTGCCTGGACAAACGCTCGTCCAACCTGGAGAACTTCCAAAGCGCAGCCGTCTTCGGCATCAACGTACTGGGCTGCGACCAGCAGGATGTGTCCACCCGCTTTGTGCAGCACGGTGAAGACCGTTTCAAGGGCCTGGACTGGGCGCTGCGCGAGCCCGGCGTGCCGGTGATCGACGGTGCCACCGCCACCTTTGAATGCGAAACCTACACCACGCTGGACGCGGGCGACCACCTGGTGTTTGTGGGGCGGGTCAAGCGCTTCGATTTTGAGCCGCAGCGCGATCCGCTGTTGTACTTCCAGGGCCGCTACCGGCATATCGCGCAAGCGCCAGTGTGAACGCTTCATCTATGTACAAAGGTGCTTTGGCGATAGTGGCCGCAGCCTGTTTTTCCACCCCCAAACCTATGATGGAAATTGACAAAACAACCTACGAGAACGGGCGTGGATATGAAGAATGCAGCCGATTACGGTGAAGCGGGCGAGGCCAAATTGCGGGCTTTTGTGGAGCAAGCCACCGGTGGCGAAATCAAGAGCATGGTGCGCCAGGTGCGCTGGCGGCCCGCCTGGTTTGTGGATGTGGAGCGCGACGGCGTGCTGCAGCACCTGCACCTGCGCGGCGACCGCGAGGGCGATGTGGCTATCTTCCCCGAGCTGAGCCGCGAGTCGGATGTGATCAGTGTGCTGGAAGAACACGGCATTGCCGTGCCGCGCATCTATGGTTTCTGCGAAGACCCGCCGTGCATTCTGATGGATGCGATTCCGGGCAGCCGCAATATGGCCGAGGCCGCCAGCGACGCCGAGCGCAGCGCCATCGCCCGCCAGTACATGGCCGAGGTGGCCAAGATGCACAAGGTGCCGGTGGCACCGTTTGTGGCCAAGGGCCTGCATTTGCCGCAAGGGGCCGAGGCGATTGCCCTGGTGGGGCTGGATGCCTACATGCCGCTGTACCTGCGCACCAAGAGCCGACCCGAGCCGATGCTGGAGTTTGTGATTGGCTGGATCCGGCGCAACGTGCCCAAGCACCGCAACCAGGCGGCCTTCATCCAGTTCGATTCAGGGCAGTTCCATTTCAAGG
>NZ_JBWMAX010000131.1:1106-1417 GCF_056521385.1 Rhodoferax sp. RT5P35
GCCCTGTACGACTTTGAGTTCAGCATGATTGGCGACCCCATGGTCGACATTGCCACCATGCGCATGCGTAACTCCATCGAGCCGCTGGGCGACGACCTGCGCGTACTGTGCCGCCACTACGAAGAGTTTTCGGGCGAGAAGATCGACCACAAGGTAGTCGATTTCCACACCCTGCTGTTCGCCACGCTGGGAGCCATGCAGTTCACCGGCACTGTGGGCGTGCCGCAGCCGGGCGACGCGCATTCGGTGTACATGGAGTTTGACCTGGCCCTGCGCCAGGTGATCTTGCTCTCCCAAGCGTCTCTGATGGG
>NZ_JBWMAX010000132.1:0-1417 GCF_056521385.1 Rhodoferax sp. RT5P35
TGGCCAACAGCCAGGGCGGAGGGTTCGAGCGGCGGCAGGTGGAACAAAGCACCCAGGCGGGTGGCGGCGTCGGCAGCCAGGTCAGCCGCGCCAGCCAGCCCAGCACAGGCCTGGAGGGCGATGTGGTGGCCCAGTTGCAGGCCAAGAACGCCTCTCTGGCCAACCTGAACGTGTTCAAAACCCAGGATGCGGTGCTGGGAACGCTGCTCAACACCCAAGCCTGAAGCCCACCCAACTCCGTGGAATCCCGCCCCGACGACCTCTCCACCAGCCAGGCGCTGGTGATCGACAGCCACGCCACCTCCCGCTCCATCCTGGTGGCGCAGCTGCGGGAGTTTGGCCTGGGCAAGGTGGTGCAGTGCGTCAATACCACCGCCGCGCGCAAGCTGCTGGAGCAAGAACGCTTTGATGTAGTGCTGTGCGAGCACGCGTTTGAAAGCCGGGGTTTCTCGGGCCAAGACCTGGTGGACGACCTGCGGCGCAACCAGCTGCTGCCGTTTTCCACCGTGTTCATCATGGTCACCGCCGAGGCTACCTATGCCAAGGTGGCCGATGCCGCCGAATCGGCCCTGGACGGCTACCTGCTCAAGCCGCACAGCGCCAACAGCCTGGGCGAGCGGCTGTACCAGGCCCGCACCCGCAAGCTGTCGCTGCGCGAGATCTTCGAGGCCATCGACAACGGCAACTTTGACCAGGCCGCCCGCCTGTGCCTGCAGCGTTTTGCCGCCAAAGGCCCGTTCTGGCTGTATGCCGCGCGCATGGGCGCCGACCTGCTGCTGCGCACCGGCCAGTTCGAAGGGGCCTTGACGCTGTTGAACGCCGTGATTGCCGCCAAACCCATGCTCTGGGCCCGGCTGGGCATTGCCCGCACCCTGCTGGAAAGCGGCCAGGCGGCCAAGGCGGCCAGCGCGCTGGAGAAGCTGCTGCTGGAGAACCCCGACTACGCCGATGCCTTCGACATGCTGGGCCGGGCCCAGTTTGAGCTGGGCAAGTACCCGCAGGCGCTGGAGGCCTACCAGAACGCGGCCCAGCGCTCGCCCCACTCCATCACCCGGGCGCAGAACTTCGGTCTGCTGATGGCCTATGTGGGCGACCGCAAACAGGCCGAGCAGTTGCTGGAGCGCACCGTGCGCATGGGCCTGGACTCCAAGATGCTGGACTGCCAGGCGCTGGTGCTGCTGGCGTTTTTGCGGCTGGAATCCGGCGACAAAAAAGCCTTGCTGCGCTGCCAGGAAGATTACAAACGCGTGGCCGCCCGCAGCACCGACACCGTACGCACCGAGCGCCACGCAGCCACCATCGCCGCGCTCATGTTGGTGCAAGAGCAGCAGTATCCGGCGGCGGTCGAGGCGGTCAAGACGCTGGCCGGGCAGCTCAGCGCCCCTGAATTTGACTTTGAAGCCGCCACCAACCTGCT
>NZ_JBWMAX010000133.1:0-1417 GCF_056521385.1 Rhodoferax sp. RT5P35
GCTGAAGGTGGAGAACGTGCGCTCGGTGGTGAACGAGGTGGCGGTGCTCGGCCCGTCGTCGCTGTCGCAGCGCTCGTCCGACACCCTGGTGACCGGCAAGGTCAAGGCCACGCTGGTGGATGCCAAGGATGTGCAGTCCAATACCTTCAAGGTGATCACCGAGCGCGGCACGGTCTACCTGATGGGTCGCGTCTCGATGCGCGAAGCCAACCGCGTCACCGACCTGGCCCGCAGCGTCAGCGGCGTGCAAAGGGTGGTGCGGGTGTTTGACATTCTGAGCGAGGAAGAGCTGAAAAGCCTCTCCACCGTGAAATAGGGCTCACCCCCAGGCTACAGCGCAAGCGCTTTCCGCCAACCCCCTTGGCAAGGGGGCAACACCAGCAGCCTGGCAAAGCCAGTTCTGCGGTGTTTCTGGAAAAGAGGGGTGTTTTGAACGTGGGGTGGTGGTGACTTAGCGGAGTCGCTTGATCAGGCTGGAGGTGTCCCAGCGCTGGCCGCCCATTTGCTGCACGTCGGCATAAAACTGGTCTACCAGGGCGGTGACCGGCAGGCGCGCACCGTTGCGCTTGGCCTCGTCCAGCACCAGGCCCAGGTCTTTGCGCATCCAGTCCACGGCAAAGCCAAAGTCGAACTGGTCGGCCACCATGGTTTTGCCGCGGTTGTCCATCTGCCAGCTTTGGGCCGCGCCCTTGCCAATCACTTCCAGCACCTGCACGATGTCCAGCCCGGCGCGCTGGCCAAAGGCCACGGCTTCGCTCAGGCCTTGCACCAGCCCGGCGATGCAGATCTGGTTCACCATCTTGGCCAACTGGCCTGCGCCGCTGTCGCCCACCCGGGTGCAGGCCTTTGAGAACGCCATGGCCGTGGGGGCGATCGCATCGAAGGCCGCCGCATCGCCGCCACACATCACCGTCAGCAAGCCGTTTTGCGCGCCCGCCTGGCCGCCCGATACCGGCGCGTCGATGAAGCGCAGGCCCAGGGTGCGTGCCGCTCCATCCAGCTCACGGGCGACCTCGGCCGAGGCCGTGGTGTGGTCCACAAAAATTGCGCCCGGCTCCATGCCCGCAAAAGCCCCGTCGGCCCCCAGCGTGACCGAGCGCAGGTCGGTATCGTTGCCCACGCAGCAAAACACGATGTCGGCCCCCCGTGCAGCCAGGCGCGGGGTTTCAGCATGTTTTGGGGCTCCAGCGCTTATGTATTCAGCGCAGAAAGCTATGGATTTAGTAGCGGTGCGGTTGTAGACGGTCACCGAGTGCCCCGCCAGCGCCAGGTGCGCCGCCATCGGGTAGCCCATGACACCCAGGCCGAGAAATGCGACTTTTTTAGGAGGAACGGAAGTGTAGGTTTTGGGGTTGGTGCTTGGAATAGGAATCAAGAGGGGGAGGGTGTCAGACGATCGCGAAATGCTCAGTCCCGG
>NZ_JBWMAX010000134.1:0-1412 GCF_056521385.1 Rhodoferax sp. RT5P35
CTCCAGCATGTCGCCGATGTTGATGACGAAGGCCTCCTCGCCGTCTTCTGCGTACGGTAGAACCTCGACCACCACACCCTGGGCGTTAATCACCTCCAGACCGGGCAGGTCGGCGGGCAGCAGGCGATTCGCCACCAGCATGCCGATGGCGGCAATCAGCATGCCGGTGACGGCGGCCACCGCCAGGCCATCCACCACGCGGCTGCCCTGGCTGCCGGCCTGGGCGTGCTTGGCTTTGCGCTTTTCCACATAGAAGATGAAGCCGGTGGCGATGCACACGCAGCCCAGCAGGCCGCCCAGCACATACAACCAGCGCAGCAGCCAGTGCTCGAAGTGCTGCAGGTGCAGGCCGGTGAGGAACTCGGTGGTGGCCGCCACCGGGGTGCTGGCGGGTTCTTCGTGCAGTACCTCGCCAGTGCTGGCCTTGAAGTGGATGGCCTCGCCCACCAGGGCCACGCGGTCGCCGCCTGCGCGGTAAATACTCACATAGCCATTGGCATCGCCCAGGTGGTGCAGCTGCAAAAAGCCCACCTGGCCCGCCATGTCGCGCGCAGCCCAGCGGCGCTGGGCCTCGGCCACCATCGCGTCCACCGAGGCCAACGGAGCCGGAGTGCCCGCGCGCCCATGCGGCAGGCCGGTGGCGCGGGCTTCCACGATTTCGTGCTGGTCGGGCAGGCCCTTGAGCTGGAACTGCGATACAGGGAAGTAATACGAGCCCGCAAAGATCAGCAGACCGGTAAAGGCAAAGAAAAAATGGAACGGCAAGGCCACCACGCCGGTAAGGTTGTGCAGGTCCAGCAGGCTGCGCTGGGTGGACTTTTTGGGCCGGAAGGTGAAGAACTCGCGGAAGATCTTGCGGTGCATCACCACGCCGGTCACCAGCGCGGCCAGCATCACCAGACCGGCCAGGCCGACGGTAAATATCCCCAGGTTCTTCCAGTCCCAGTGCAGGCTGTAGTGCAAGGGGTAGAACCATTGGCTGCCGATCTTGAGCTGGTCGGTAGGCACCACGGCACCCGTGCGCGGGTCGATGGTGGCGTCGCCGTGGATATGGTTTTCGGCGGTCGTATCCAGCGGCAGCGGCACGCGAAAGCCTGCGCCTATGGCCAGCACCGGGTCGCGGTGGGTGGTGTAGGCCCAGTACTCGTCGGCAGGCAGTTGCAGGCGCGGGGTCTGCGGGCCTTTGGCGGGGTCGTGCAGGGTGGCCATGTTGGCGGCGTAGTCGGCCTCGTCGGGCTGCAGCCGGGCAAAGGCGGGGGCCAGCACGGCATCGAAAGATGGCATGGGCTGCGGCGCAAACCGGGTGCTGGGCACGGCCCAGCGGTCGATCTCGCGGTCGAACACCGACACCGATCCGAAGAAGAAGCACACCATCAGCACATAGCCCAGCACCAGGCCGAACCAGGTGTGCA
>NZ_JBWMAX010000135.1:0-1408 GCF_056521385.1 Rhodoferax sp. RT5P35
CGATGGCCTCGATGCGGTGGTCCCGGATGAACACCGAGGCACCGCGCAACTCACGTGCCCTGGTGGGATCGGCCTGGTCCAGAGTGGCAATGCAACGGGCGTTTTTGATCAGCAGGGTGGTCATGGTCAATGGGCACAATAGGGGATGGAGTCCACTCAATGATCGCACCAAATCCCGCCACCGAACCCCGCCAGTTTCTGGAATACCTCTATGACGTGGCCGTGAAACGGGCGCTGCCACTGCACAACACCGCCGCTTTCCTGCCGTCCCCGCCCAAAGGCCGCACGCTGGTGCTGGGCGCTGGCAAGGCGGGTGGTGCCATGGCGCAAGCCGTGGAGGCCTTCTGGCCTGAGGACGCCCCGCTCTCGGGCCTGGTCGTGACGCGCTACCACCACATACCGCCGCGTCCGGCGGGTTTGAAGCAACGCATTGAAGTCGTTGAGGCCTCGCACCCGGTGCCCGATGCGGCGGGTCTTGCCGCAGCCCGGCGCATCTTGGCGTTGACCGAGGGCTTGACCCAAGACGACCTCGTGTTGTGCCTGATCTCCGGGGGCGGCTCGGCGCTGTTGACCTTGCCCGCCGAAGGCCTGACGCTGGAAGACAAACAGCGCATCAACAAGGCCTTGCTGGCCAGCGGCGCCAACATTGCTGAGATGAACTGCGTGCGCAAGCACCTCTCCGCCATCAAGGGCGGGCGCCTGGCGTTGGCTTGTGCCCCGGCCCGGGTGGTCACGCTTACCATCAGCGACGTACCGGGGGACGACCCCTCCATCATTGCCAGCGGCCCTACGGTAGCCGATGCCTCCAGCTGTGCAGAGGCGCTATCAATTTTGGAGCGCTATGCCATTGATTTGCCTGGGCCTGTGGCCGATCTGCTTCGAAGTGGCGCGCTGGAAACCCCCAAACCCGGCGACCCGGCGCTGGCGGATGCGCAAGTGCACCTGATCGCCACGCCCCAACAGTCGCTGGAGGCTGCTGCCGATGCCGCCCGTGCCGCCGGTCTGCAAACCTGGGACGTACCGCACATCGACCTGCAGGACCCCGAAGCCCTGTCCACCGAAACCCGCCGCGTGCTGGGCCTGGGTTTTGACTGCAAAACCGCCATCCACCCGCAGCAGATTGCCCGCATCCACGCCGCCCATGCGCCCACGCCTGAGGAACTGGCCTGGGCCCAGCTGTTGGTCGAGGCCGTGCCCGCAGGCCAGTTCAGCGGCGCATTTTTGTACCAGGGCCGCATGGTCGATGCGCCGCTGGTGCGCAAGGCCCGGCGCATCGTGGACAACGCCGCCCGTGCCTGACAACTATTTTTTATTACCCACAGGAGACAACACCATGGTGCAGAACGTCAAACAGGTCGGTGAACACCGCTTCCGCGAGAGCTTTGGCCGCTATTACGAGGACTTCACG
>NZ_JBWMAX010000136.1:0-1406 GCF_056521385.1 Rhodoferax sp. RT5P35
GGCCCAGGCGGGCATGATGATGCTGCCGGTGGCCCTGGCCGGCATGGTCACCAAGACCCTGGCCACCCGCCTCATCACCCGGCTGGGTTACCGCAAGGTGCTGGTGCTGAACACCGCGCTGGTGGGGCTGACCATGGCCAGCTTCGCGCTGGTCACGCCGGACCAGCCGGTGTGGTTGAAGCTGGTGCAATTGGCGATTTTTGGTGCGGTGAACTCCATGCAGTTCACCGCCATGAACACCGTCACCCTGAAAGACCTGGACGGCCCACTGACCAGCAGCGGCAACAGTTTGCTGTCGATGGTGCAGATGCTGGCCATGAGCATGGGCGTGGCTGCGGCTGGGGCCGTGCTGGCGGGCTTTACCGGCTACTTTGAGGGGGCAGGTGCTGCGCAGACGCTGAATGCATTCCACGCCACGTTTGCGACCATGGGGCTGATGACGCTGGCCTCGGCCTGGATCTTCTGGCAGTTATCGCCCGATGCGCGGGAGACCGGGACTACCCACGCCGACAACCATTGATGTTCAGGCCGGGTAGATGGCACCCAGCACGCGTTCGCCGCGTGCACCGGTCACACTGGCCAGATTGCCCGGCAAGCCCTGCACCGTCTGGCGGGCCAGCCAGGCGAAGGCCGCCGCTTCTACCTGCAAAGGCGGCAGGCCATGCGCAGCCGAGGACTGCACTTGCACGCTGGGAAGCAGGGCTTGCAGGCGCTGCATCAAATAGCCATTCAAGGCACCACCACCGCACACGATCAGCAATTTGCTATATTTTCCGTAGCTTGTCACGCTTATGGATATTGCGCTAGCGGTCAATTCGGTCAATGTGGCTTGTACGTCGGCCGGGTCCAGCCCGGCAAAGGCCTGGAGCTTGCTGGCCAGCCAGGGCGGATTGAACAGGTCGCGGCCTGTGCTTTTGGGCGGGGCTTTGGCCAGATAGGGCTCGTCCAGCAGTGCGGCCAGCAGGGCCGTGTGCCCCGTGCCGCTGGCGGCCCAGGCCCCGTCTGCGTCATAGGGCTGGCCGGTGTGGAGCTGGCACCAGTGGTCCATCAGGGCGTTGCCGGGGCCGCAATCGAAGCCCAGAATCTGCCCGTCCAGCAGGCTGAGGTTGGAGATGCCCCCGATGTTCAGCACCGCCACGGCTTCGCCTGCGCGGCCAAACACCTGGCTGTGGAAGGCGGGCACCAGCGGCGCGCCCTGGCCACCGGCGGCCACGTCGCGGCTGCGGAAGTCGGCCACTACGGTGATGCCGGTCAGTTCGGCCAGCAGTGCCGGGTGGTTGAGTTGCAGGGTGTAGCCAATGCCATCGAACTCGCCGGGGCGGTGCCGCACGGTCTGGCCATGGGCACCGACGGCCCGGACCTGCGCGGCGTGGGTGCCGCTGCGCTCCAGCAACTGCTGTACTACT
>NZ_JBWMAX010000137.1:0-1404 GCF_056521385.1 Rhodoferax sp. RT5P35
CTTTACGTGGCTTCTGCGGCCAGTTCGCCGACCCTGGATAACCTATCGTCACCAGCATCACGGGTACATCGGTGGCAAGCAAACCAAACGCCGATGCCACGCCTGCCTGGTCGAACCCGATCATGGGGCAAGACACCAGTCCCTGGCTCTGCGCTGCAAGCATGAGGGTCATGGCCGCCATGGCACCCGACCGGACCGCCTCGTCGCGCTGGAGCGCCGGGTTCTCCTGGTACATGCTGTTCGCCGCACCTACCCAGCCCTTGACGGTGGCTTCATCAAGAATGCCTGCGTCGAGCGATGGCTGGAGTGCTGCAGGCAAGCCAAGGTGCGGCTCCAGGGTGCCGCACACAATGAACGTGACTGCGGCTTCCATGACTTTCGGTTGATTGAATGCGAGTGGCAACAGCCTTGCCTTGGCGGCGTCGGTTCTTACCGCGACAAACTTCCAGTTCTGAAAGTTGAAAGCCGAAGGCGCGTGGGTGGCCAGGTGGACCAGTTCGGCGAGCGCGTCGTCCGTGAGCTTGCGGGCGGGATCGTAGTTGTTTGCGGATGTGCGGCTTTTGATGAGGTTGGAGAACACGTTCATTGCGTACTTTGGTGTTGGATAGGGAAAGGGATACGGCTTAGCGGGCCAGGAAAGACTGCAGGTCTTGTGTGAACTTCAGCGGGTTCTTGAACATCAGGAAGTGGTCGCCTTGCTCTTCGGTGGTGTAGGGATAGAGCGTTGCGCCTGGCACCACCGACTGCGCCCACCGCTGGCTGGGCAGGTTGTTGCTTTGCTCGCCGGAGAAGATGGCCGTGGGAATGTCGATCTTGCGACGTACTACATCGCGCCAGTCGTTGACCGTGTGGTTGAACAGAACCCGGGCCAGTGCTGCCGGGTCGTTCTGGATGAAAGCCGCGGCGAAGGCCTCCGAGTTGCGGTAGTAGGGTGAATCGGTGAGTTGCGCGCGCTGGAACACCTTCAGGTCGGTCTCGAGAGCATTCACCGGGCCGCCCGTGGTGAAGGCGGCCACCATGCGCTCGGGCGAGGTGGTGGTGCCGCCAGCGTCCAGCCGTTCTTGCTCCGGCCAGTCCGAGTGCGCGTAAATGCTGATGGGCTCATCGACAAAGGCCACCTTGCGCATCGCCGAGGTGCCAAACAGATCGATGTAACTCCACAAAATAGCGGCTCCCATCGAATGCCCGACGTAGGCCGCAGATTGGATGCCAAGGTGCTCGCCAAATTGGCGCAGGTCCATCGCATGGCGTGCGATCCGGTTGCCGTAATCGACCTTCTGCGAAAGGCCCTGGTTGCGCGGGTCCAGCACATAGACATGGTAGTGCTGCGCCAGCAGGTACAGGACGTTGATGTACTGCGCCCCGTTTGCCGACCAGCCGGGCACAAAGACCAGCGGCTGGCCC